>NZ_JAOWGZ010000087.1:0-3927 GCF_030332875.1 Citrobacter sp. Cpo045 | reverse complement strand
TTTGAATGGGTTCATGTGCAGCTCCATCAGCAAAAGGGGATGATAAGTTTATCACCACCGACTATTTGCAACAGTGCCGTAAGCTGCACCTCAAACCCCCGGATCAGGCTCTCCAGGCCATGCAGAAAGGCCTGCTCACCATCATCACTGTCCATAATCTGCAGCGCTTCCCGCAATAGCGGCGGCAGGTTTTCGTCCGGTGCTGCAGGGCGGTCGGTCAGGGCGGCAGTATGCTCCTGCTGCTCCAGTACGGCACCAAGGGTAAAATGACTGACCGCTGAAATCGCATATAACCCGTCGCGCAGTGAAAAGCCGTTTTCTGTCATAAAGCGTAACTGGGTTTCCACCGTATCATACTGTTTTTCATCAGGGCGGGTGCCGAGGTGCACTTTTGCCCCGTCACGGTAACGCAGCAGCGCCCGGCGGAAACTCATTGCATTATTGCGCAGAAATGACTGCCAGGATTCCCCCGCCGCAGGCAGTGAATAATCATGATGACGCGCCAGGATCTCCACCGCCAGCGCATCCAGTAACGCCCGTTTATTTTTCACATGCCAGTAAAGTGTCGGCTGTTCTATTCCCAGCTTCTGCGCCAGCTTGCGGGTCGTCAGCCCGTCAATCCCTGTCTCATTCAGCAGTTCCAGTGCCGCATCAATAACCGATTCTCTGTTCAGCCGTGCCATGACCGTCTCCTCCGATTTTCAGATTGACACTCTATCATTGATAGGGATATATTCCAACTCTATCAATGATAGGGAATTAACACAGGATCTGAAAAATGAATAAACCCGCTGTCATCGCGCTGGTGATTACACTGCTGGACGCGATGGGAATTGGTCTGATCATGCCGGTATTACCGTCACTGCTGCGGGAATATCTCCCGGAAGCGGATGTGGCAAACCATTACGGCATTCTGCTGGCGCTGTATGCGGTGATGCAGGTCTGTTTTGCTCCGCTGCTGGGCAGATGGTCAGATAAGCTGGGGCGCAGACCGGTGCTGCTGTTATCCCTGGCGGGTGCCGCGTTTGATTACACACTGCTGGCACTGTCCAATGTGCTGTGGATGTTGTATCTCGGGCGGATTATCTCCGGGATCACTGGTGCCACCGGCGCGGTTGCGGCTTCGGTAGTGGCGGACAGCACGGCGGTCAGCGAGCGTACCGCCTGGTTCGGCCGTCTCGGTGCGGCCTTTGGTGCCGGGCTGATTGCCGGGCCGGCTATCGGCGGACTGGCGGGGGATATCTCACCGCATCTGCCGTTTGTCATTGCGGCAATACTGAATGCCTGCACCTTTCTGATGGTCTTTTTTATCTTTAAACCGGCGGTACAGACAGAAGAAAAACCGGCGGAGCAGAAACAAGAAAGCGCAGGTATCAGCTTTATCACACTGCTTAAACCTCTGGCGCTGTTGCTGTTTGTCTTTTTTACCGCGCAGCTTATCGGGCAGATCCCGGCCACTGTCTGGGTATTGTTTACGGAGAGCCGCTTTGCCTGGGACAGCGCGGCGGTCGGTTTTTCACTGGCGGGACTCGGGGCGATGCATGCACTGTTTCAGGCGGTGGTTGCCGGGGCGCTGGCAAAACGGCTGAGTGAGAAAACCATTATTTTCGCCGGATTTATTGCCGATGCCACCGCGTTTTTACTGATGTCTGCTATCACTTCCGGATGGATGGTGTATCCGGTCCTGATCCTGCTGGCAGGCGGCGGAATTGCACTGCCTGCATTGCAGGGCATTATCTCTGCCGGGGCATCGGCGGCAAATCAGGGAAAACTACAGGGTGTGCTGGTCAGCCTGACCAATCTGACCGGCGTGGCGGGCCCGCTGCTGTTTGCTTTTATTTTCAGTCAGACACAGCAGAGTGCGGACGGTACGGTGTGGCTGATTGGCACGGCACTGTACGGTCTGCTGCTGGCAATCTGTCTGCTGATCAGAAAACCGGCACCGGTGGCGGCCACCTGCTGACCGGCGCTATACAGGCAGCGCTGTTGTGCGGTATGGTGGACGGCATTCGTGCTTATCGCCTGCCATGATAAGCCTCAGACACAGAGGAACCGTTATGAAATCACGCGCAGCAGTCGCCTTCGGGCCGGGTTTACCCCTTGAAATTGTTGAAATTGATGTGGCACCGCCGAAGAAAGGTGAAGTGCTGGTGAAAATCAGTCACACCGGGGTATGCCATACCGATGCCTACACGCTTTCCGGTGATGATCCGGAAGGTCTGTTCCCGGTGGTGCTCGGCCATGAAGGTGCCGGGGTGGTGGTTGAGGTCGGTGAGGGCGTGACCAGTGTGAAACCGGGCGACCATGTGATCCCGCTGTACACCGCCGAGTGCGGCGAGTGTGATTTCTGTACCTCCGGTAAAACCAACCTCTGTGTTGCCGTCCGCGAAACCCAGGGCAAAGGCGTGATGCCGGACGGCACCAGCCGTTTTTCGTATAACGGTCAGCCGCTCTATCACTATATGGGCTGCTCGACATTCAGCGAATATACCGTTGTGGCGGAAGTATCACTGGCGAAAATCAATCCGCAGGCCAATGCGGAGCAGGTTTGCCTGCTCGGCTGCGGCGTGACCACCGGGATCGGCGCGGTACACAATACCGCGAAGGTACAGGAAGGGGATTCTGTGGCGGTATTCGGCCTCGGCGGTATCGGGCTGGCCGTGGTGCAGGGCGCACGTCAGGCAAAAGCGGGGCGCATCTTTGCCATCGATACCAATCCATCCAAGTTTGAGCTGGCAAAACAGTTCGGCGCCACAGACTGCATTAATCCCAATGATTATGACAAACCTGTTCAGCAGGTGCTGGTCGAAATGACCAAATGGGGTGTGGATCATACCTTTGAATGTATCGGCAATGTCAATGTGATGCGGTCGGCGCTGGAAAGTGCGCACCGTGGCTGGGGGCAGTCGGTAATTATCGGGGTGGCGGGTGCCGGAAAAGAGATTTCAACCCGTCCGTTCCAGCTGGTGACCGGCCGGGTCTGGAAAGGCACGGCGTTCGGCGGCGTGAAAGGGCGTACCCAGTTGCCGGGAATGGTGGAAGATGCCATGAGCGGCAAAATCGAGCTGGCGCCGTTTGTCACGCACACCATGGAACTGGATAAAATCAATGAAGCTTTTGATTTGATGCACGACGGCAAATCCATCCGCACAGTCATTCATTACTGATAACGTATTCAGGGAGATACTATGGAACGGATTGAACATCACGTCTGTTTCGGCGGCAGCCAGGAAGTCTGGCGTCACCACTCTGCGGTGACCGGCACGCCGATGACTTTTTCCGTGTTTCTGCCGCCGCAGGCAAAAACAGAGAAATGTCCTGTGCTGTACTGGCTTTCCGGGCTGACCTGCAACGAGCAGAATTTTATCACCAAAGCCGGGGCACAGCGTTACGCAGCGGAACACGGCCTGGTGATTGTCGCGCCGGATACCAGTCCGCGCGGCAGTCAGGTGGCGGATGATAAAGAGTACGATCTCGGCCAGGGTGCCGGGTTTTATGTCAATGCCACACAGGAGCCGTGGAAAGCGCATTATCAGATGTATGATTATATTCTGAATGAGCTGCACACCCTGGTAAGCGGGCATTTCGGCACATCGGAAAAACGGGCACTGTTGCAAAGTTAGCGATGAGGCAGCCTTTTGTCTTATTCAAAGGCCTTACATTTCAAAAACTCTGCTTACCAGGCGCATTTCGCCCAGGGGATCACCATAATAAAATGCTGAGGCCTGGCCTTTGCGTAGTGCACGCATCACCTCAATACCTTTGATGGTGGCGTAAGCCGTCTTCATGGATTTAAATCCCAGCGTGGCGCCGATTATCCGTTTCAGTTTGCCATGATCGCATTCAATCACGTTGTTCCGGTACTTAATCTGTCGGTGTTCAACGTCAGACGGGCACCGGCCTTCGCGTTTGAGCAGAGCAAGCGCG
>NZ_JAOWGZ010000086.1:0-434669 GCF_030332875.1 Citrobacter sp. Cpo045 | reverse complement strand
AAAAATCGGCCCAGATCCGCGAAATTTTAATCAACGAGTCAGCTTGGGAAGACATGACCTGCTTATTCGCACCTTCCCTAATACTCTTGGGATTGAATTCTGGATTTAAACAAAGTTTGCCCGGTGACGTCATGTGACGATGCTTACTATTGCTGGTTAGTATAGCTACACCGCGCAACTGTTTGCATGGTAACTATTTTGAGAGGTGAATAGAGAAAAATCTGATAATAGGCACTCTGCTAACAACAAAATATAACTTAATTTTTAGGGCTCAAACAGGGCCAATGAAATGAAAATAAGGGTACAGGCGCAAGAAGAATTAGATACAGTAACAATGCGTTGAAATCAAACAACTTTATTTATCATTTTTCGAAACCTACCATAATTGGTATTTGGAAACTCAATCAAATACGTGCGTGAATAATTGTGTATTACTCTACCTGTTAATATATTTACCAACCTTGCGTACTATTGACAATATCAACCACAATCAATTATTTCCCCTTACAATATGCAAGCCTATTTGCATTACAAGCAACTGATAGAAGCATAATTTTTTGCACTTACCTTCCCCTCAGACTTTCAGGTAATCTGGGCAAAGACGCCAATGGGAGCCGGTCAATGAAAATCGTTAACGCAGAAGAAAAGCACATCCTCGCCATACGCGATATCTATGCACATCATGTTCTTCACGGTACCGGCAGCTTTGAAACCGACCCGCCGGATGCACACGAGATGCTTGCTCGTCTGGAAAAAATCCGCAGCCTCGGGCTGCCGTGGGTCGTCGCTCTGCAGGAAGATAAGGTCATCGGGTATTGCTACCTCACCCGCTACCGCGAGCGCTATGCCTACCGCTATACCCTTGAGGATTCGATTTATATTGCTCCAACGGCTCAGCGTCAGGGTGTAGGAAAAGCCTTACCGCGTCATGTGATTGGCTGGGCTGAAGCACAGGGTTATCGGCAACTGATTGCCATCGTCGGCGACAGCAATAATCAGGGATCGTTAAAAGTCCATCAGCAGGCCGGATTTACGCAAATCGGCACACTGAAAAACATTGGCTTCAAACATGGGCTATGGCTCGACACGGTATTGCTACAACGTAATCTGGGTGAAGGTAACGGCACGCTACCACCGGATTCCGGTGTCGCTATCTAACGTTTTTAAGGATTAACTACAGGGAGAGAATTTTGGAGCGGGCGAAGGGAATCGAACCCTCGTATAGAGCTTGGGAAGCTCTCGTTCTACCATTGAACTACGCCCGCATCGAAGTGCGTAAGGGATTATAAACCTTACGCTCTTCTTGGCAAGGGACTAACCGACTGACTGGCGATTAAATCACCGTCAGCATTTTGGCTTACTGCCCTGCGGCGGCAAATAACGCAGCGGATCGATAGCCGTCGCCCGGTAGCGGATTTGGAAATGCAGCCGCACCGTAGTCGCATCCGAGCTGCCCATCGTTGCGATTTTCTGCCCGGCCTTCACGTTTTGACCGTTGTTCACCAGCATGGTGTCATTATGCGCATACGCAGTGATGTAGTCCTCACTGTGCTTAATCATGATGAGATTACCATAGCCCCGCAGCTGATTACCGACGTAAACCACCTTCCCGGCGCCGGCGGCATAAATCGGTGTACCGCGCGCAGCCGAGATATCAATGCCCTTGTTGCCGCCGTCCGCGGTTGAATAAGGCAGGATCACCTTACCGCTGGCAGGCCACAGCCAGCAACGTTGCCCTACCGGAGGCCAGGAAGACTGCGGTACGGACGAAGACGGTCTGACCGCTGCCGTTTTGGTTGAGGATTTCTTGGTTGTTTTGCCAGAGTTAGAACTGGTTTTCGCGCCACCGCTGACCTTCAGTTTTTGCCCTACTTCAATGGTATAGGGCGGTGAAATATTATTCAGGCGTGCGATTTCTTTCACGCTGGTCCCGGTAGCGCGCGAAATACGGTATAGCGTATCCCCCCGCTTCACGGTATACACGGAGCCGGAATAACTTCCTGTATCAGACGACTTGCTCCCGGAACACCCTGCTAACAGCAGACCGACGCACAGCAACATCACGATACCCAGGCCATTTTTCTTCAGGCGTCCTGCACTCAAAACAATACCTCGCAACATTTTCAGACGCTTTATCATAGCAGCCAGAAACCGGATGCCAAATCATATCGCGCAACGAACCGTCGGCCCTGGCATTTCACACCCTCTGTTAATCAATCTGACTTAATTAAGCATATAATATGGATGCTTAAGATTGATGGTGGACGCTATGCGACAGGAACATGTCATTTTATTGAATGAGCAGGACCAACCCTGCGGAACGCTGGAAAAATATGCGGCGCATACCGCCACAACCCCCCTGCATTCCGCTTTCTCGTGCTGGATATTTAACGAGCAGGGCCAACTGCTGGTCACCCGCCGCTCGCTGCACAAAAAAGCCTGGCCTGGCGTCTGGACCAACTCTGTCTGCGGTCACCCGCAGCTGGGTGAAACCCACGAAGCCGCTATTGTTCGCCGGGCTCGCTTCGAACTGGGTGCAGACATCGACTTGCTCAGCCCTGTATACGATGACTTTCGTTATCGCGCTACAGACCCGAGTGGAATAGTTGAAAACGAAGTGTGCCCGGTTTATGCCGCACATATCGTGAGTCCGCTACAGCTAAACCCAGATGAAGTGATGGATTGCCAGTGGAGCAGTCTTGAGGATGTCTTAAGCGGGATTGACGCGACGCCGTGGGCTTTTAGCCCGTGGATGGTAATGCAGGTTGCAGACAAAGAAGCGCGTGCGCTGTTGCGGAATTACTGCCAACAAATTATTGCCTGATGGCGCTACGCTTATCTGGCCTACATAACGAATCGTAGGCCGGATAAGGCGTCAGCCGCCATCCGGCATTTCACATCTTACTTAACCGGGCGCATCGCCGGGAACAGGATCACGTCGCGGATGGTATGGCTGTTGGTGAACAGCATAACCATACGGTCGATACCAATGCCCAGACCCGCAGTCGGCGGCAGACCGTGTTCCAGAGCGGTAACGTAGTCTTCGTCATAGAACATTGCTTCGTCATCACCCGCATCTTTAGCGTTAACCTGATCCTGGAAACGCTGCGCCTGATCTTCCGCATCGTTCAGCTCGCTGAAACCGTTACCGATTTCACGTCCGCCGATGAAGAATTCGAAGCGGTCAGTGATTTCCGGGTTTTCGTCATTACGACGCGCCAGCGGAGAAACTTCTGCCGGGTACTCGGTAATGAAGGTCGGTTGAATCAGGTGCGCTTCCGCAACTTCTTCAAAGATCTCGGTCACGATACGGCCCAGACCCCAGCTCTTCTCAACTTTGATGCCGATAGATTCAGCAATCGCTTTTGCAGAGTCGAAGTTATCCAGATCGGCCATGTTGGTTTCCGGACGGTATTTCTGAATCGCTTCGCGCATGGTCAGTTTTTCGAACGGCTTACCGAAGTCGAAGACTTCTTCACCATAAGGCACTTCAGTCGTTCCCAGAACGTTCTGCGCCAGCGTACGGAACAGCGATTCGGTCAGTTCGATCAGATCTTTGTAGTCCGCATAAGCCATGTAGAGTTCCATCATGGTGAACTCTGGGTTATGGCGAACAGAGATGCCTTCGTTACGGAAGTTACGGTTAATTTCGAACACGCGTTCGAAGCCGCCAACCACCAGACGCTTGAGGTACAGTTCCGGCGCAATACGCAGGTACATATCCAGATCCAGCGCGTTATGATGGGTGATGAACGGACGCGCAGCGGCACCGCCAGGGATCACCTGCATCATCGGGGTTTCCACTTCCATAAAGCCGCGACCCACCATGAACTGACGGATGCCAGCCATAATTTGTGAACGCACTTTAAAGGTATTGCGGGATTCATCGTTAGAGATGAGATCCAGGTAACGTTGACGATAGCGCGCTTCCTGATCCTGCAGACCGTGGAATTTGTCCGGCAGCGGGCGCAGCGCTTTGGTCAGCAGACGCAGTTCGGTGCAGTGAATAGACAACTCACCGGTCTTGGTCTTGAACAACTTACCTTTCGCGCCGAGGATATCGCCCAGATCCCATTTTTTGAACTGCTCGTTGTAGACGCCTTCCGGCAGGTCATCGCGAGCAACGTACAGCTGAATACGGCCGCCAACGTCCTGCAGCGTAACGAATGATGCTTTACCCATAATACGACGGGTCATCATACGGCCAGCAACGGATACCTCAATGTTCAGCGCTTCCAGCTCTTCGTTTTCTTTCGCGTCGAAGTCAGCATGCAGTTGGTCTGAGGTATGATCGCGACGGAAATCGTTCGGGAACGGGATCCCCTGCTCACGCAGGCTCGCCAGCTTCTCACGGCGCGTTTTCAGTTCATTGTTAAGGTCGGCTACCGCGTCAGCGCCCTGTACGTGTTGTTCAGACATGTTGGTTCCTCATAACCCTGCTTTCAAACTTGCTTCGATAAATTGATCCAGGCTGCCATCCAGCACCGCCTGCGTGTTACGGGTTTCAACCCCGGTACGCAGATCTTTGATGCGGGAGTCATCAAGGACATAAGAACGAATCTGGCTACCCCAGCCGATATCTGACTTGTTGTCTTCCATCGCCTGTTTCTCGGCATTCTTCTTCTGCATTTCCAGTTCATAAAGCTTCGCTTTCATCTGCTTCATGGCCTGGTCTTTGTTCTTGTGCTGGGAACGGTCGTTCTGACACTGCGTCACAATCCCAGTCGGGATGTGGGTAATACGCACCGCAGATTCCGTACGGTTAACGTGCTGACCACCCGCACCGGAGGCACGGTAAACGTCAATACGCAGATCCGCCGGGTTGATATCGATATCAATATCATCATCAACTTCCGGATAAACAAACGCAGAACTGAACGACGTATGGCGACGCCCGCCGGAGTCGAACGGACTCTTACGAACCAGACGGTGTACGCCGGTTTCAGTACGCAGCCAACCGTACGCATATTCGCCAGCAATTCTGATGGTTACGGATTTAATACCCGCCACTTCACCTTCAGACTCTTCAATAATTTCAGTCTTAAAGCCGCGCGCTTCAGCCCAACGCAGATACATGCGCATCAGCATGCTTGCCCAGTCCTGCGCTTCCGTACCGCCAGAACCTGCCTGAATATCGAGATAGCAATCTGCGCTGTCATATTCACCGGAGAACATACGACGGAATTCCAGCTGGGCCAGTTTATCTTCCAGCGTGTCGAGTTCTGCTACGGCTTCGTTAAAGGTTTCTTCGTCGTCGGCTTCTACAGCCAGTTCCAGCAGGCCGGAGACATCTTCCAGGCCCTGGCTCATCTGATCGAGCGTATCAACGATGGCTTCAAGAGAAGAACGCTCTTTACCCAGCGCCTGCGCGCGTTCGGGTTCGTTCCATACGTCCGGCTGTTCCAGCTCGGCGTTTACTTCTTCCAGACGCTCTTTCTTGGCATCATAGTCAAAGATACCCCCTAAGAACGTCAGAGCGCTCCGTGAGGTCCTGAATGCGGTTATTTACCGGATTAATTTCAAACATTGTCTGATTTCTTTTATTGGACTAGTCAAAATGCGGTGATAAGAGCGGGATTGTACCGGATCCCGACTCAATTTTATACACACTAAATTCGTCAGAGTGGCCAGATATTGTCGATTATAATCTGCAAACTACGGTTGCCGCGAAACTCGTTAATATCCAGTTTGTAGGCAAGCTGAACTTCGCGCACGCCGTTGTCCGGCCAGCAGGTGGTATCGACGTTAAACGCAATACCGTCCAGCAGTGGGCCGCCGCCAACAGGCTCGACCATCACCTTCAGATGACGCTCACCGACCAGACGCTGCTGGAGCAAACGGAAATGCCCGTCAAACAGCGGTTCCGGGAACATTTGTCCCCACGGTCCGGCATCACGCAGCATTTGTGCGACCTCCATGGTCATCTCCGACGCGTTCAGTGGGCCATCCGACACCACTTCACCTTGCAGTAAGGCGGGATCCAACCACTCGGTTACCAGTTCGCCAAAACGCTGCTGGAAACGCTCAAACTGCGCCTCTTCAAGCGATAAGCCCGCAGCCATGGCGTGACCGCCAAACTTGAGGATCATGCCCGGATAAAGGGTGTCCAGGCGCTCCAGCGCATCGCGCATGTGCAGCCCCTGAATCGAACGCCCGGAGCCTTTAAGAGTACCGTCACCTGCCGGGGCAAACGCTATCACCGGGCGATGGAATCGCTCTTTAATACGCGATGCCAGAATCCCCACAACGCCCTGATGCCACTCGGGATGATACATTGCCAGGCCGCCCGGAAGCGTATCGCTACTGCGTTCCAGCTTTTCACACAGGGTAAGTGCTTCGGCCTGCATACCCTGCTCAATTTCTTTGCGTGTCTGGTTGAGTGCGTCCAGCTCATTGGCCAGCACGCGCGCTTCACCAATGTTGTCGCACAGCAACAGCGCTACGCCAACGGACATATCGTCCAGACGCCCCGCCGCATTCAGCCGTGGCCCGAGGGCAAAACCTAAATCACTGGCTGCCAGCTTTAGGGGGTCGCGATTGGAAATCTCCAGCAGCGCTTTGATACCAGGGCGGCATTTTCCAGCACGGATACGGCTTAAGCCTTGCCACGTCAGAATGCGGTTATTGGCATCCAGCGGTACCACGTCCGCCACCGTGCCAAGCGCAACCAGATCGAGCAAATCCGCCAGGTTCGGCGGTGCAATGCCTCGCTCATCAAACCAGCCTTTATCACGCAGGAAAGTGCGCAGCGCCAGCATCAGATAGAAGGCTACACCAACGCCTGCCAGCGATTTCGACGGGAACTCACAGTCGTGCAGGTTAGGATTGATGATCGCCTCTGCGCCCGGCAGCGTATCCCCTGGCAGGTGGTGATCGGTCACAACGACCGGGATCCCCAACGTTCTGGCATGTTCGACACCCGCGTGAGACGAGATGCCGTTGTCTACGGTGACAATCAGCTGAGCACCACGGGCATGGGCCTGATCAACGACTTCCGGGCTTAAACCATAACCGTCCTCAAAACGATTTGGCACCAGGTAGTCAACGTTACTGCAGCCCAACGCGCGCATCGCCAGGATGCTTAGCGCCGTGCTGGTCGCGCCATCGGCATCGAAATCGCCGACAACAATGATGCGAGTTCCCGCACGAAAGGCGTTGTAGAGAATCTCAACCGCCTTTTCGACACCGTTTAAATGCTGCCAAGGCAGCATTCCTTTGACGCTACGCTCAAGCTCCTGCGCGCTACGTACACCACGGCTGGCGTATAAACGGCGCAGCAGCGGCGGTAAGTCGGCAGGTAGCTCGGCTGTCTCGTCGGCTTCACGCCGACGAAGTTGTATCTGTTGTTTCACGCGAATTATTTACCGCTGGTCTGTTTTGCATGTGCGTCGAGGAATTCTTTCATCTCTTTCGGGCCCTGATAACCAGGTACGACATAGCCATTGCTCAGCACAATCGCCGGTGTACCGCTGACGCCAAACTGTACGCCCAGCGCATAGTGGTTAGCGATATCCACATCACAGGTCGCCGCTTTCACGCCCTTGCCAGTCATCGCGTCGTCAAAGGCTTTGTTTTTGTCCTTAGCACACCAGATAGACTTCATGTCTTGCTCAGCCTGGCTGTCCAGCCCCTGACGAGGGAAGGCCAGATAACGTACGGTGATCCCCAACGCATTGTAATCTTTCATCTCTTCATGCAGCTTGTGGCAGTAACCACAAGTGATGTCGGTGAAAACGGTAATGACGTGTTTTTCCTGCGGCGCTTTGTAGATGATCATCTCTTTTTCCAGCGCGTTCAGATGCTTCATCAGCAGTTGGTTGGTGACATTCACCGGACTTGCGCCGCTCACGTCGTACATCGGTCCCTGGATAATATGTTTACCGTCTTCGGTAACGTACAGCACGCCGCTATTGGTCAGTACGGTTTTCATGCCCGTAACCGGAGCAGGTTGAATCTCGGTGCTCTGCACACCCAGCTTTGCTAATGACTGACGAATTGCCGCGTCGTCTGCATGTACCATGCCGGAAAACGCCGTCGCCAGCAGGGTGAACATCATAAAACGTTTTTTCATAGCCTATCCTATCCTGTCAGCACTCACGCTCGCGGGTGATGCTGTTGATGTAGTTGCCGCAAGCGCTCCGTTGCGACATGAGTATAAATCTGCGTTGTCGAGAGATCGCTATGCCCCAGTAGCATCTGCACCACGCGCAGGTCTGCGCCATGGTTGAGCAGATGCGTGGCAAACGCGTGCCGCAGGACGTGCGGTGACAGCTTTTCGCTGTCGATTCCCGCCAACACAGCATAGTGTTTGATACGATGCCAGAAGGTCTGACGGGTCATCTGTTGCGCCCGCTGACTAGGAAACAGCACATCAATCGATACGCCGTTGAGCAACCATGGACGCCCGTGCTCCAGATACGTTTCCAGCCAGTACACTGCCTCCTCACCCAACGGGACAAGGCGCTCTTTGTTACCTTTACCGATCACCCGTACTACACCCTGACGCAGGCTGACGTCACTCATCGTCAGTCCTACCAGTTCAGACACGCGCAGGCCTGTTGCATACAGCACTTCCAGCATGGCTTTGTCGCGTAGCTCCAGCGGTTGCTCAATAAGCGGCGCTTGTAGCAGCCGCTCAACCTGCGCTTCGCTGAGATCTTTAGGCAGGCGCTGCGGAAGTTTAGGTGATGCAAGCGAGGCGCTGGGGTCATCTTCGCGATATTTTTCGCGGTACAGATGCTGAAAAAAACGTCGCGTCGCACTGAGCAAACGTGCGGAACTGGTGGCTTTATACCCTCCATCCATCCGCTCAGCCAGCAAGGCTTGCAGATCATCACTTTGCGCGGTCGCAAGCGAAGCGCCGCGGTGATGTAACCATTCCACAAGCATGGTCAGATCGCGACGATACGCACTTAATGTGTTTTCCGCCAGATTTCGTTCCAGCCACAGGGCATCAAGAAACTGCTCGATGCGCGCCAGATCCTGTTCCACTCGCGCCCCTTATTCCACTCTCATTTTTGATGCATTATGCCTCATTGTGCCGTGAATGCGGCGATTCTGTTACACTACCCGCAACGCTACAGCAGAATTGAGATGTTTACGTCATGAACATGGGTCTTTTTTACGGTTCCAGCACCTGCTACACCGAAATGGCAGCAGAAAAAATCCGCGATATCCTGGGTCCCGAACTGGTGACACTGCACAACCTCAAAGACGATTCCCCGACCCTAATGGAGCAATATGACGTGCTCATTTTGGGCATCCCAACCTGGGATTTCGGTGAAATTCAGGAGGACTGGGAAGCGGTCTGGGAGCAACTGGACGACCTCAACCTGGAAGGCAAGATTGTCGCACTTTACGGTATGGGCGATCAGTTGGGATACGGCGAATGGTTCCTGGATGCGTTGGGTATGCTGCACGATAAACTGATCACCAAAGGTGTAAAGTTTGTCGGCTACTGGCCCACCGAAGGCTACGAATTCACCAGCGATAAACCCGTCATTGCTGATGGACAACTGTTTGTTGGCCTGGCGCTGGATGAGACAAACCAGTACGATCTCAGCGATGAACGCATTCAGGCCTGGTGCGAGCAAATTCTTGGGGAAATGGCCGAGCACTGGTCCTGATAACCGATTTGCCGGATGACGGCGTAAATGCGTTATCCGGCCTGCATGACGCACCTAACTGTAGGCCTTCAAGCTGCGCGCCATCAGGCATGTGTCATGCGTTACCCTTGCTTCGCCTTTTGCAGCATCAACCGCCGTAAATCCCGCCACTCTGCATCATCCATACTGTCTGCAGCCAGCCACAAATGTTGACGTTTTCCGGCATCAGATCGCAAACGCAGCATCATGCCTGTTTTAACCATCCAGGGGGCGTTAACGATAGACCACTCTTGCCCTTGCCAGCGCAGACGGCCATCCATCAATAGCCGAATCTCACCCTGACAGGCGTTGATTCGACGCTGACTGCGAACGCTATCGAACACCACCAGAGAGAGTAAAACCAGCCATAATGGGGTGTAGCTCAATGGCCAGGGCATCAATAAAATAAACACCGCGACCAGCCCATGAATTAGCAGTGAAAGCCACTGCGCGCGCCATGATACGCGTAAATCAGATTGCCACTGGACCACGTTCCCGATTCCGTGTCTGGATAAGTCGCACCATCTGTTCCAGCTGCTCATCAGCTGGTTTCCCATGATTCATCAACCAGTTAAATAAATCTGGATCATCACATTCTAGCAGACGGATAAAGATACGTTTTTCTTCGTCACTTAAGCTGTCATATTCATGTTCGAAAAACGGCATGATCGAGATGTCCAGCTCGCGCATACCGCGGCGGCATGCCCAATGAATACGTGCTTTGTTGTTAATATCCATGTTCTTCTCCCTGTCTCGCGAAAACGAAGTATCCCGCTATTGTAACGTGTTTTTCCCGCTCTTTTTACGGGAATATCAGTAAACTGAAGCTCGCTCGCTAAATAAAACCTTATTAAGCCAAAGGATTCACCAATTTTGGATGTCTCCTCGCAAAGCACAATATATGGCACAAATAGCCTGTTTAAACCGCTTGCAATGGGCCATAGCTCTTTTACCATTAGTCATCATCACTGCGTTAAGCAAATCAGGACATTATTATGGCTTTTACATCTTTTCCTCCTCGCCAGCCTTTTGCGTCAACGCGTTTACCTCTGACGCTAATGACGCTCGATGACTGGGCGCTCGCCACCATCACCGGTGTCGACAGTGAGAAGTATATTCAGGGTCAGGTCACGGCGGATGTCAGCCAGATGACCGAGCATCAGCACCTGTTGGCTGCACATTGTGACGCCAAAGGTAAAATGTGGAGCAACCTGCGTCTGTTCCGCCAGGGTGACGGTTTTGCATGGCTTGAGCGCCGTAGCCTGCGTGATGCGCAGCTCACTGAGCTGAAAAAATACGCGGTCTTCTCGAAGGTGGCGATCGCCCCAGACGACGAGCGCGTCCTGCTGGGCGTAGCGGGATTCCAGGCACGTGCAGCGCTGGCCAATCTCTTTAGCGAATTACCGAACAGTGATAAGCAGGTCATTACCGAAGGTGCCTCCACGGTATTGTGGTTCGAACACCCTGCCGAACGTTTTCTGCTGATCGTTGATGCTACCACAGCAGAAACCTTGGTTGAAAAGCTGCGTGGCGAAGCAGAGTTAAATAACAGCCAGCAGTGGCTGGCGCTGGATATCGAAGCGGGTATCCCCGTTATTGATACAGCCAACAGTGCACAGTTTATTCCACAGGCTACCAATCTGCAGGCTCTGGGCGGGATCAGCTTTAAAAAAGGCTGCTACACCGGTCAGGAAATGGTGGCTCGTGCAAAATTCCGCGGAGCCAACAAACGCGCCATGTGGACTTTGGCGGGGGCCGCCGGTCGAGTACCGGAAGCTGGCGAAGACCTTGAATTAAAAATGGGCGAGAACTGGCGTCGTACTGGTACCGTACTTGCTGCAGTACAACTGGCCGATGGTCAGGTACTGGTGCAGGTTGTGATGAATAACGACATGGAGGCCGACAGCGTGTTCCGCGTTCGTGACGACGCAAAAACGCTGCGTATCGTACCGCTGCCATATTCGTTAGACGAAGAGTAATTGGTAGGCCTGATAAGTGCAGCGCCATCAGGGAATTCGGCACAGGCCGCCGAATTGCGGCATTGCCTCGTCCGGCCAACAAAATACAGCCCGGGCGAGGCGTTTACGCCGCCCCCGGGGTTGCACTGAATCTATGCGTGTTGCCCCACGTACAGATAGATCGCCAGGAAGTGGCAAACGCTGCCGCCCAGCACAAAACCGTGCCAGATCGCATGGTTATAAGGAATACGCTTACAGACGTAGAAAATTACGCCCAGCGAATACACTACACCGCCAACAGCCAGCAACGTCACGCCTCCCGTCGCCAACTTCACCGCCAGTTGATACACCACAATCAGCGAAAGCCAGCCCATTGTCAGGTAAGTCACCAGCGACAGAATTTTAAACCGGTGTGCGATGGTCAGTTTGAATAAAATACCGATCAGCGCCAGGCTCCAGATAACAATCATAAGTCCACGTGCCAGCGGCGAATCAAGCCCCACCAGCAGAAATGGCGTGTAGGTCCCGGCAATCAGCAGATAAATCGCACAGTGGTCGAACTTTTTCAGCCAGACTTTCGCTCTCTGATGGGGGATCGCGTGATACAAGGTTGAGGCGAGGAACAGCAGGATCATGCTGCCGCCGTACAGGCTATAGCTGGTAATCGCCATAGCGCTGGCATTGGTATCCACTGCCTGAACCAGCAACAACACCAGTCCGACAATCCCAAACACCAGCCCGATACCGTGACTGATGCTGTTGGCTATTTCCTCTGCCAGCGAATATCCCTGCGCGATTAATGGCTTCTGAACCATAACTTACTCCCGAGAAACGAACCCTATCGTGATTGCTCCTCTAGCGTAACTGAGAATGGTTCCAGTGAACACCTGTTAGCTAAAATAATTACCAGATAAATATTTACCATTAAAAATCATGGTGTTAGTTTTTAAATTTCAGCTAACATGCGTACCATTAAAATCAAAGACATTTAAAATCAATCACATAAAATTGCGTCTGATCCGGGTAAATCTCGGCAATGACATGTTTAAGTTCTTCAAGCGTCATATTTTCCTGCTGGGCATGTTTATCCGTCAGCGTATCCAGCGTGACGGTTGAGGTGCCAACAACCTCAATCGTGCAGAAGTAACCGTCATCTTCGAAGCGCCCAACCCGTAAAATGTCCCCGGCTTTGAAGTGTGATTCAGACTCGTCACGAATAGTGATGGTCTTGCGTCCGGCCAGAATGTCATCCTGGAAACGCTGAAAAAAAGTGATGTCATTTGGCTGCATGTTATTATTCCCTGTAGATGAAGTCTGATGAGTGAGTTTTGCCATTGTGAGTATGTTCTCCCACGCTGCCATCGCCAGTCTCAACAATCTTGAGATGCTGGTCTACAACTATGTCATCAAAAACCGTGACAAAGTCATGTACATGACCATTCGCGAACTGGCCGATGCCGTGGGTGTTTCCACTACCACCGTACTGCGCTTTTGCCGCAAGCTTAAGTGTGAAGGTTACTCAGAATTTCGCGTGCGCTTCAAATTATATTTAGAGCAGAATGAACCGCAACAGGCTAATTTCGGTGCCAGCGAAATTATCAGCTTCTTTAAAGGCGTTAATAATGATGAGTTCGATAACCTGCTCGATCAGGCTGTTGATATTATATTATCTTCCGAACGTATTATATTCGTCGGAGCGGGAACATCCGGAGCCTTAGCCAAATATGGCGCACGTTTTTTCTCAAACGTTGGAAAATTCAGTAATCACATTGATGATCCTTATTTCCCGGTAACGAATGACATGGCCAGAAACGCGCTGGCGATCGTGCTTTCCGTTTCCGGTGAAACAGAAGAGATCCTGCGTTTTGCCAGCCAGTTCAGCCTGCATAACTGTAGGGTCCTGTCTGTCACCAGTCATGAACATTCGCGGCTGGCCAAATTGGCTGACTTTAATCTCTCCTGGCACGTTCCACAGACGCGCATTGCCGGGGTATACGATATAACCACACAGATCCCTGTTATTTATATTCTGGAGTCACTCGGCCGCAAGCTGGCGAAAAGAATAGCGTAAAAAAACAATCTGTTTTTTGGATGTAACAAATCACATTAGCGCTATTTTGTTATATCGTGACATTTATCTTTCCTTTGTTAGACTCAAAATCAGATTGTATTAATTTGAGACTGAGCGCAGATGAAAAAACTTACCTTACCAAAAGATTTTTTATGGGGCGGCGCGGTTGCGGCGCACCAGGTTGAAGGCGGCTGGAACAAAGGTGGCAAAGGCCCCAGTATTTGCGATGTACTGACCGGTGGTGCGCACGGCGTTCCGCGAGAAATCACTCAGGAAGTTGTGCCCGGTAAGTACTACCCCAACCACGAAGCCGTCGATTTTTACGGTCATTACAAAGAAGACATTAAGCTGTTTGCCGAGATGGGCTTCAAATGCTTCCGTACCTCAATCGCCTGGACGCGTATCTTCCCCAAAGGGGATGAAAGCCAGCCGAATGAAGAAGGGCTAAAGTTCTACGACGACATGTTCGATGAACTGCTGAAGTACAACATCGAACCGGTCATCACCCTTTCCCACTTTGAAATGCCGCTGCACCTGGTTCAACAATACGGTAGCTGGACCAATCGTAAAGTCGTCGATTTCTTTGTCCGATTTGCTGAAGTCGTTTTTGAGCGCTACAAGCACAAGGTCAAATACTGGATGACCTTTAACGAGATCAACAACCAGCGCAACTGGCGCGCACCGCTGTTTGGTTATTGCTGCTCCGGCGTGGTGTATACCGAGCATGAAAACCCGGAAGAAACCATGTACCAGGTGCTGCATCACCAGTTCGTGGCCAGCGCTCTGGCAGTGAAAGCCGCACGCCGCATCAACCCGGAAATGAAAGTCGGCTGCATGCTGGCGATGGTGCCGCTGTACCCGTTCTCCTGTAAGCCTGAAGATGTGATGTTCGCGCAGGAATCGATGCGTGAGCGCTACGTTTTCACCGACGTTCAACTGCGCGGCTACTATCCATCATATGTACTGAACGAGTGGGAACGCCGCGAATTCAACATCCGAATGGAAGCCGGAGATGAGCAAATCCTGCGTGAAGGCACCTGTGACTATCTCGGATTCAGTTACTACATGACCAACGCGGTAAAAGCGGAAGGCGGCAGCGGCGATGCCATTTCTGGTTTTGAGGGCAGCGTACCGAACCCGCACGTAAAAGCGTCCGACTGGGGCTGGCAGATTGATCCGGTCGGTCTGCGTTACGCCTTATGTGAACTGTATGAGCGCTATCAGAAACCGCTATTTATCGTAGAAAACGGATTTGGTGCCTACGACAAAGTGGAAGAAGACGGCAGCATCAACGACGACTATCGCATCGACTATTTGCGCGCCCACGTTGAAGAGATGATGAAAGCGGTAACCTATGATGGCGTAGACCTGATGGGCTACACGCCGTGGGGCTGCATCGACTGTGTCTCGTTCACCACCGGTCAGTACAGCAAACGTTACGGCTTTATCTACGTGAACAAACACGACGACGGCACCGGCGATATGTCGCGTTCACGCAAGAAAAGTTTTAACTGGTACAAAGAGGTGATTGCCAGCAACGGCGAGAAACTTTGATTTTTTGCCGGATGGCGGCGTAAACGCCTTATCCAGCCTACATATTAAATTCCCGTAGGCCGGATAAGCATAGCGCCATCCGGCGATTAAATCCTACTTCCCGCCAGCCAGCTCCAGAAAACTGCCCGTTACGTACGACGCCTTCTCGCTAAGCAGCCAGGTAATCGCCTGCGCGACCTCCTCCGGTTGTCCTCCGCGCTGCATAGGCAACATCGATTTCACGCGATCGACCCTTCCCGGCTCGCCGCCTGAAGCGTGCATTTCAGTGTAGATAAGACCAGGTCGCACGCAGTTTACGCGGATCCCTTGCGCCGCAACCTCCAGCGCAAGGCCGGTGGTGAGCGTGTCCACCGCGCCTTTTGAGGCCGCGTAATCAACATATTCGAATGGCGCACCAAGCCGCGATGCCGCCGAAGAGACATTCACAATCGCCCCGCCTGGCCCTCCGTGTTTGAACGACATGCGCTTTACCGCTTCCCGACAACACAAAAAATAGCCGGTAACATTGGTCGCCAGCACGCGGTTAATTCTTTCGGCGGTTAGGCTTTCCACCGTGCTCTGTTCAAACAAAATCCCGGCATTATTCACTAACGCAGTCAGTGGTTCACCTTCACGGTCAATAGATTCAAACATTGCCACAACCTGGCTTTCATCGCTGATATCAGCCCGTAGAGCAAACGCCTTTCCCCCGGCAGCGACAATAGTATTCACCACCTCCGTTGCCGCACGGATATTGTGATGAAAGTTAACCGCAACCGTGTAACCCTCTTGCGCTAACTGCAGCGCGGTTGCCCGCCCGATGCCGCGACTGCCGCCAGTAACCAGTGCGATTCCCATGGATACCTCCAGATATGAAAAAGCCGGGAGGCGACTTCGCCTTACCCGGCCTACAAAAGCTTTACTGCGCGGAAAAGTTACTGATATTCGCTCATCGGCACGCAGGAGCAGAACAGGTTACGGTCACCGTAAACATCATCAAGGCGTTTCACGGTCGGCCAGTATTTGTTCGCCACACCAGCCGGGAAGACGGCGATTTCGCGGCTATAACCGTGATTCCACTCCGCGACCAGCTCGTTTTGCGTGTGCGGTGAGTTAACCAGCGGGTTATCTTCCAGTGACCATTCACCGGCTTTCACGCGATCGATTTCAGCGCGGATTGCCAGCATCGCATTGATAAAGCGATCAAGTTCCACTTTGCTTTCAGATTCAGTCGGTTCAACCATCAGGGTACCCGCGACCGGGAATGACATAGTCGGCGCATGGAAACCGTAATCGATCAGACGCTTGGCAATATCCAGTTCGCTGATGCCGGTCTCTTCTTTCAGTGGGCGAATATCGAGAATGCATTCATGCGCCACGCGACCGTCGCGACCGGTATACAGTACCGGATAAGCATCTTTCAGACGGCTGGCAATGTAGTTAGCGTTAAGTATAGCCACCTGGCTTGCCTGCTTCAGACCTTCTGCACCCATCATACGGATGTACATCCAGCTGATTGGCAGAATGGATGCGCTACCGAACGGCGCCGCTGAAACTGCGCCCTGACGGGTGAGCATTCCTTCAATCTGCACTACGCTGTGACCCGGTACGAACGGTGCCAGATGTGATTTGACGCCGATCGGTCCCATACCTGGGCCGCCGCCGCCGTGCGGAATGCAGAATGTTTTATGCAGGTTGAGGTGCGAGACATCTGCGCCGATAAAGCCCGGCGTGGTGATCCCAACCTGAGCGTTCATGTTCGCGCCATCAAGGTAAACCTGACCGCCAAACTGGTGTACAACGTCGCACACTTCACGGATCGTTTCTTCATACACGCCGTGAGTAGACGGATAGGTCACCATGATGCAGGAGAGATTCGCAGCATGTTGTTCTGCTTTTGCTCGCAGATTGTCCAGGTCGATGTTGCCGTTCTTATCACACGCGACAACCACAACCTGCATCCCCGCCATCTGTGCGGATGCTGGGTTGGTACCGTGGGCAGAAGCCGGGATCAGACAGATATCGCGGTGGCCTTCGTTACGGCTTTCGTGATAGTGACGAATCGCCAGCAGACCCGCATATTCGCCCTGCGCGCCGGAGTTCGGCTGCATGCAGACGGCGTCATACCCGGTCAGTTTTACCAGCCACTCGGAAAGCTGGCCGATCATCTGGTGATAACCTTCTGCCTGCTCTGGCGGGCAGAACGGGTGAAGTTCAGCGAATTCCGGCCAGGTGATAGGGATCATCTCGGCGGCAGCGTTCAGCTTCATGGTGCAAGAACCCAGCGGGATCATTGCCTGGTTCAGCGCCAGATCTTTGCGCTCCAGCGAGTGCATGTAGCGCATCATCTCGGTTTCACTGTGATAGCGATTAAACACCGGATGGCTGAGGATCGCATCGTCACGCAGCATGCTGTCCTGAATGGAACGGCTGTCGAGCGCCACATCTTTATCCAGCGTATCGATATTCAAACCGTGGCTGTCGCCCAGCAGAACATTGAACAACTGCACCACGTTTTCACGGGTGGTGGTTTCATCGAGCGTAATACCTACCGCGTTATGGATATCGCTACGCAGGTTGATTTCTGCCGCTTCGGCACGCGCCAGAACAGCCGCTTTGTCGGCCACTTCAACACACAGAGTGTCGAAGTAGTGCGCATGGCGCAGCTTCAGCCCTTTCTGCTGCAGACCGGCCGCCAGAATATCAGTCAGGCGGTGGATGCGATTAGCGATACGTTTCAGGCCAACCGGACCATGATAAACGGCATACAGGCTGGCGATGTTGGCCAGCAGAACCTGCGAGGTACAAATGTTGGAGTTCGCTTTCTCACGGCGGATATGCTGCTCGCGAGTCTGCATCGCCATGCGCAGTGCGGTATTGCCCTCCGCATCTTTCGATACGCCGATAATACGGCCTGGCATGGAGCGTTTGAATTCGTCTTTAGCGGCGAAGAATGCCGCGTGTGGGCCGCCGTAACCCATCGGTACGCCGAAGCGTTGCGCAGAGCCGAAAACAATATCCGCGCCCTGTTTGCCCGGTGCAGTCAGCAGTACCAGCGCCATAAAGTCGGCAGCGACACTGACCACAACTTTACGGGATTTCAGCTCGGCAATCAGTTTGCTGTAGTCATGCACTTCACCGGTGGTGCCAACCTGCTGCAACAGCACGCCAAACACATCCTGGTGATCCAGCGCTTTCGCCGCGTCATCAACAATGACGTCAAAGCCAAAGGTTTCTGCACGGGTGCGAACCACGTCCAGCGTTTGCGGGTGAACATCAGCCGCCACAAAGAAACGGTTGGCATTTTTCAGTTTGCTGACACGTTTGGCCATCGCCATGGCTTCAGCAGCCGCAGTGGCTTCATCCAGCAGAGAAGCGGAAGCCATATCCAGCCCCGTCAGGTCCAGTGTGACCTGTTGGAAGTTCAGCAGAGCTTCCAGTCGTCCCTGGGAGACTTCCGGCTGATACGGCGTATATGCGGTGTACCAACCTGGGTTTTCCAGCATGTTACGCAGAATAACCGGTGGCAACTGCACGGCGGTGTAGCCCATGCCAATGTAGGACGTGAAGCGCTTGTTACGCCCGGCGATGGCTTTTAATTCAGCCAGCGCAGCGTATTCGGTCGCCGCCTCGCCCACCTGTGGCGGGGTTGCGAGCTGAATGTCTTTCGGCACAATCTGGCCGATCAGCGCGTTTAACGACTCGGCGCCAACCGCATTCAGCATCTCTTGCTGCTGCGCGGCGTCCGGTCCGATGTGGCGTTCAATGAAAGCGCCGCTGTTTTCAAGCTGGCTTAACGTCTGTGTCATGGGCGATGGTTCCTGAAACGTGCAGTGAATCGTGATTGTCTCTAACTCAATTGCCCGGTGGCGCTGACGCTTACCGGGCCTACATAAAACCGTAGGCCGGATAAACGCAGTGCCATCCGGCACAATCTTATTCGTCTTCCAGTAATGCCTCGTACGCAGTGGCATCCAACAGCGATTCAATTTCGCTTTCATCGCTGGCTTTGATTTTGAAAATCCAGCCGCCCGCATACGGTTCGCTGTTGACCAGTTCCGGGGAGTCGCTGAGCGCATCGTTAACCGCAACAATCTCACCGCCTACTGGCGCATAGATATCGGATGCCGCTTTTACGGACTCCGCAACGGCGCAATCATCGCCCGCGCTGACGGTGGCGCCAACTTCTGGCAGGTCAACGAAAACCATGTCACCTAACAGCTCCTGAGCGTGTTCGGTGATACCAACGGTGTAAGAGCCGTCAGCTTCTTTGCGCAGCCATTCGTGTTCTTTGCTGTATTTCAGTTCTGCAGGTACGTTGCTCATCAATCAATCTCCAAAAAAGGATGAATTACGCGACGGCTTTGCCGTTACGCACAAAAACAGGTTTAGTCACTTTTACCGGCATTTCACGGTTACGGATCTGTACGATCGCAGTCTCACCGATACCCGCAGGCACGCGCGCCAACGCGATGCTGTAACCCAGGGTTGGGGAGAATGTGCCACTGGTGATAATGCCTTCATGCTGGTTGCCAGAAGCATCGGTGAAACGCACCGGCAGTTCATTACGCAGCACGCCCTTCTCAGTCATCACCAGCCCGACCAGCTGTTCGTGGCCTTTTTCGCGCTGCATTTCCAGTGCTTCACGACCAATAAAGTCGCGGTCGGCAGGTTCCCACGCAATGGTCCAACCCATATTGGCTTCCAGCGGAGAAATCCCTTCGTCCATCTCCTGACCATACAGGTTCATACCCGCTTCCAGACGCAGGGTGTCACGCGCGCCGAGACCACAAGGTTTGACACCAGCCTGTACCAGCGCACGCCAGAAATCAGCCGCTTTTTCATTCGGCATGGCGATTTCATAGCCTGCTTCGCCGGTATAACCGGTGGTTGCGATAAACAAATCACCCGCCTGAACGCCAAAGAACGGCTTCATACCTTCTACCGCATGGCGCTGTTCGTCAGTAAACAACGTGGCTGCTTTTTCCTGCGCGTTTGGCCCCTGCACCGCAATCAGCGACAGGTCGTCACGAACGGTGATGTCGATGGCGTAAGGTTCAGCGTGTTGGGTAATCCAGGATAGGTCTTTTTCGCGGGTGGCGGAGTTTACAACGAGGCGGAAGAAATCTTCAGTGAAGTAGTAGACAATCAGGTCATCTATCACGCCGCCCGAAGCGTTGAGCATCCCGGAGTAGAGGGCTTTACCCGTCTTCGTTAGCTTCGCGACGTCGTTTGCCAGCAGATAACGCAAGAACTCCCGGGTGCGGCTACCGCGCAGGTCGACGATGGTCATATGCGACACATCAAACATTCCGGCGTCGGTGCGAACAGCATGGTGTTCATCGAGCTGAGAACCGTAATGCAGTGGCATCATCCAGCCATGGAAATCGACCATGCGCGCGCCACATAGCGTGTGTTGTTCGTACAAAGGAGTCTGTTGAGCCATCTTTTCCTCGTTGAATAAGCGGGGCTACCAACTCTTTCGCGGTGAAATTTTCGCCACGAAACCCAGCACCGCAGCCGCTCCAGGGGCTACGACGCAAACGTTCTCTTTGTCCTGAACTTACCACCGAAACAGACGCTAAACCATAAGTCAAAATTAACCATCACATTAGCTTATGGCGAAAAACAGCCAGATCACTAACAGAATAAAACTCCATACATATAGCAATCAATCAGAACAACAAACAAAGATAAGCGCAAAATTACAGCATCAATCCACATTAAATGTGGAAAAAATGTCAAAAATGGCGTTATGAAAAAAACGTAATATTAGAAAAACTAATGCGAAAAAAGGCGTGGAATTAGATTATTTCAAATGAGAGAAGCACCCCGGCGCGAAGGCCGGGAGAGGAAAGTGTGACGGGTCTCAAACTCTTAAGATTGTCCTTACGGACACTAACGTAACCACTCGGGAAGATCGTTCAGTCCCATCGCCTGACGGATGAGTTGTGGTTTTACACCCGGGAGGGTATCGGCCAGTTTCAGCCCAATATCGCGTAGCAGTTTTTTCGCCGGATTCTCGCCTGCAAACAGTTCACGGAAACCCTGCATCCCCGCCAGCATCAGCGCTGCGCTGTGCTTACGGCTGCGCTCGTAGCGGCGTAAATAGAGATACTGCCCAATATCTTTGCCCTGACGCTGTAGCCGCTTAAGCTCATCGATCAGTTCCGCCGCATCCATAAAGCCAAGGTTAACCCCCTGACCCGCCAGCGGGTGGATGGTATGCGCCGCATCCCCCACCAGCGCCAGACGATGGGCCGCGAACTGGCGAGCATAACGTCCCGTCAGCGGAAACGCCTGACGTTCGCTTTCAAGGCTGCACAGCCCCAGACGATTATCAAAAGCGATATTCAGCGCCTGATTAAACTCGTCAACGCTTGCCTGCTGCATACGTTCTGCTTCCTGCGGCGAGAGCGACCAGACGATAGAACACAGGTGTGGATCGCTAAGTGGCAGGAATGCCAGGATCCCCTCGCCATGAAACGCCTGACGCGCAACCGCACCGTGAGCTTCCTGCGTACGGATAGTCGCCACCAGCGCATGATGACGGTAGTCCCAGAAGGTGAGCGGAATGTCCGCTTTATTGCGCAGCCAGGAATTAGCACCATCGGCACCGACGACCAGACGCGCCGTCAGCATTGCGCCATCTTTGAGGCTCAGAAATGCCTCGTTCTCGCCCCAGGCCACCTGCTGAATTTCAGCTGGCGCCATCAGCGTAATATCCGCTGAACGCTGCGCCTTTTGCCACAGCGCATAATGGATTTCTGAGTTTTCAACGATGTGACCCAAATGGCTGTAGCCCATGCTCTGGTCATCAAACGCAATACGTCCAAAGCTGTCTTTGTCCCAGACTTCCATGCCGTGGTAGCAGCAAGCGCGACGAGCAACAATGTCGGACCAGACGCCAAGACGGGTAAGCAGTTTTTCGCTGGCTGCATTAATGGCCGAAACGCGAAGCTGAGGAGGTGCATCCGCCGCCAACGGCTGCGGAACATGTTGTTCTAATACAGCAATGCGCAACCCACTGCCCTGCAGGCCGCAGGCAACCGCCAGCCCCACCATGCCGCCACCAACAATTGCTACATCAACACTTTGCACTGTTTGTACCTCGAAACCTGTAATCCGTAGGCCTGATAAGCGCAGCGCCATCAGGCATTTTTGCGGGGACCCTTGCCGGATGTCGGCGTTGCCTCATCCGGCCTACAGGTCATATTTATCGTGCAACCCAACCCAGGGTCCGCTCCGCCAGCGCATCGCGCGCAGGGGTGAATAATTCCATCGCCATCAACCCGACATTGCGCCCAACAACCAGCGGGGCCCAGTGATTGGCAAACAAATACACTAAATTATTGGTCACACCAATCGTCGTCTCGCGATCGCGCTCGCGGCGCTGCTGATAGCGTGCCAGCACCGCATAATCACCCACATCTTCTGCGCCGTTCTGCGCCTGCGTCAACGTCTCAGCAAGGCTCATTACATCGCGCAGGCCAAGGTTGAAACCTTGCCCGGCAATGGGATGCAGCGTCTGGGCGGCGTTCCCTACCAGCACGGTACGATGGGTAATCGCTTTCAGCGCCGTAGTTAACGAAAGCGGATAAGCGCTGCGTTTACCAGCCTGGGTAATACGTCCCAGTCGCCAGCCAAAAGCGGTTTGCAGTTCACGGCAAAACTGTTCGTCGGACCAGGCCATGATCTCATCACGCTGCTCCAGCGGATGGCACCACACCAGCGAGCAGCGGCCGTCAGACATTGGCAGCATTGCCAGCGGGCCATATTGCGTGAAGCGTTCAAACGCTCGTCCGTTGTGCGGTACAGAGGTCGTGACGTTGGCAATCACTGCCAGTTGCTCATAAGGCTGTTGCAGCCAGTCAACACCGCAGGCAGTCGCCAGTGCGGAACGCGTGCCGTCAGCAGCCACCAGCAGGCGACCGGTAATCATCTCGCCATTCTCCAGCGTCACTTCAACGCGCTCCTGCGTGCGCGACACGCTGGCTACGCGGTCGGGGCAGTGCAATGTGACGCCCGGTGCTTTGCGCAGCAGCGCAAACAGACGCAGCCCGACGTCGTGCAGTTCTACCACCTGACCCAGAGCCGGAATACGGTATTCCTGCGCATCCAGCGTCACAAATCCAGCATGGCCGCGATCGCTGACGTGAACCGTTTTAATGGCCGTTGCGCAATCGGCAATCGCCTGCCATACACCAATTCGCGCCAGCTGTTGGCAGGTTCCTGCCGCCAGCGCGATCGCCCGGGCGTCAAACCCAGGATGACGGTCAGTTTCAGGTTCGCTCGCTTCTATCAGATGAACTGGCAGCGTCCCATGACTGAGCTGGGAAATGGCCAGCGCCAGCGTCGCACCGACCATACCACCACCAACGATAATCACGCTCATTGCAGTCGCGCCGCAGCCATTAAGGCTTCAATGTCATCAGCTTTCTTCACTACGCTGGCGGTCAGGTTTTCATTGCCGTCCTCGGTGATGAGGATGTCATCCTCAATACGAATGCCGATACCACGATAAGCCGGCGGTACATCTGCATCCGGCGCGATATACAGTCCCGGTTCGACGGTGAGTACCATTCCCGGCTCAAGAATACGTGAGCGGTCCTGACCATAAACGCCGACGTCGTGCACATCCAGACCCAGCCAGTGACTTAGGCCATGCATAAAGAATGGGCGGTGCGCATTTTCGGTAATCAACTGATCGACATCACCGTGCAGAATGCCAAGCTTCACCAGACCCGTAATCATGATGCGCACCACTTCGCCAGTGACTTCCTGAATGGACGTTCCGGGACGATACAGACGCAGGCTGGTCTCTAAGGATTCCAGTACGATATCGTAGATTTCACGCTGTGCTGGGGTAAATTTACCGTTTACCGGGAAGGTACGCGTAATGTCACCCGCATAGCCTTTGTATTCGCAGCCAGCGTCGATTAGCACCAGATCGCCATCGCGCATTTCACTTTCATTTTCGGTGTAATGCAGGATACAGCCGTTTTCACCGCTGCCGACAATCGTGTTATAGGACGGATAACGCGCGCCATGACGGGTAAATTCATGGTGAATCTCCCCTTCTAACTGGTATTCAAACATTCCCGGACGGCATTTTTCCATCGCGCGGGTATGCGCCAGTGCGGTGATTTCTCCGGCACGACGCATGACCGCAATTTCTTCCGGTGATTTGAACAGGCGCATTTCATGCACCATCGGACGCCAGTCGATAATCGCGGCAGGCGCGTGCAGATTTTGTCTGGAGCCTTTGCGCAGTTTATCCAGCGCCGTGCACACAATCTCGTCGGCCCAGGTATACTCGCCCTGAGCGTGGTATACCGCGTCCAGACCATTGAGCAGCAAATACAGCTGTTGGTTGATTTCACTGAAGGCCAGCGCCCGGTCAACGCCAAGTTTTGCCGGGGCAGCATCCTGGCCCAGACGGCGGCCAAACCAGATTTCCGCCGTCAGATCGCGAACCCGATTGAACAAAACGCTGTGGTTATGAGTGTCATCACTTTTAATCAGCACCAGCACGGCTTCAGGTTCGTTAAAACCGGTGAAGTACCAGAAATCACTGCTTTGGCGGTAAGGGTATTCACTGTCCGCACTACGCGTCGCTTCCGGTGCGGCAAAAATCAGCGCGGCGCTGCCGGGCTGCATTTGTGCCAGTAAAGCCTGGCGACGACGCTGGAATTCTTGCTGAGATATCTCGCTCATCACACTCTCCTTTGCGTTTCGTTCTTAGTGCAGAGTCGGTTTACGGACTTCCGGCGCGGTCGGCTGCTGACGCGTAAACGTGTCATGGCACAGCAAGGCGGCTACGCGCACGTATTCGATGATCTCTTCGAGCGACATTTCCAGCTCTTCCTGATCTTCGTCTTCGTCATATCCCAATTGAGCGATATTGCGCAGGTCGTCAATCGCTTCCCCGGTTTCGCCGGTCACTTTGTCGAGCTTCGGCTGCGTGACGCCAAGGCCCAGTAAAAAGTGGTTTACCCATCCCGCCAGCGCATCGGCGCGATCGAAAACGCTGACGTCATCCCCTTCAGGCAGATAAAGCTGAAAAAGGAAGCCGTCGTCTTCGAGGGCATCGCTGGTGGCTGAGTGCATTTTCAGCAGCGCCTGAGCCAGCTCGTGACCAAAGGCCAGACCTTCGTTCGTCAGGTCGTGCAGCAGCGGCTGCCATGAGCTGTCGTTGTTTCCGCCGCAAATCATTCCGCTTATCAAGCCGTGCATTTCGGCCGGGGTTAATCCAGCCCCTTGTTGGTTCAAAAACTGGCTAACTTCGTTGTAACCAGGCATTTCGTTCTGTATAGACATAAGCATTCGTCATCAAAGGGAGGAATATTCATGATATGCTACCACTTTGGACCCTGGTGGACCAGAAAAGGGCTTGTATCTTGATACCAGGGTAGCTATAGTGTCGCCCCTTCGCGGACCCACGGTCTGGAGACGAAGGCAGCGCAGTCAATCAGCAGGAAGGTGGCATGTCTGCACAACCCGTCGATATCCAAATATTTGGCCGTTCACTGCGAGTGAATTGCCCGCCTGAACAAAGGGATGCGTTGAATCAGGCTGCGGACGATCTCAATCAGCGATTGCAAGATCTGAAAGTTCGCACTAGAGTCACAAATACTGAGCAGTTGGTTTTCATCGCCGCGTTGAACATCAGCTATGAATTAACTCAGGAAAAAGCGAAGACGCGTGAGTACGCGGCGAGCATGGAACAACGTATTCGGATGCTACAACAGACCATCGAACAGGCGTTGCTTGATCAGGGTCGCATAACCGAAAAAACGGGCCAAAACTTTGAATAACACTTTTCGGTTTACTGTGGTAGAGTGACCGTGAAGACAAAATTTCTCTGAGATGTTTGCAAGCGGGCCAGTCCCCTGAGCCGATATTTCATACCACAAGAATGTGGCGCTCCACGGTTGGTGAGCATGCTCGGCCCGTCCGAGAAGCCTTAAAACTGTGACGACGCATTCACCTTGAACCAAGGGTTCAAGGGTTACAGCCTGCGGCGGCATCTCGGAGATTCCCTTCTACCTGGCAACAGCCATGACATTACTTTCTGAACTCCCTTTATCCCGGCACGAAATCCGCCAACTGATTCGGCAGCGTCGTCGCGCGCTTACTTCCGAACAGCAACGACAATACGGTCAGCAAGCCGCGACCCGAATGCTCAGCTTTCCCCCTGTTGTACTCGCTCATACCGTGGCGGTATTCCTCTCGTTCGATGGCGAACTCGATACCCAGCCGCTAATAGATCAGCTGTGGCGGGCAGGCAAGCGCGTCTATCTTCCGGTTCTTCATCCCTTCAGCCCTGGCAACCTGCTGTTCCTGCACTATCATCCGCACAGCGACCTGGTAACCAATCGCTTAAAGATCCAGGAACCACGGCTTGATGTACGTGACGTATTGCCGCTCTCACAGCTGGATGTACTGATTACGCCGTTAGTGGCATTTGATGAGGTCGGGCAACGCCTGGGTATGGGCGGCGGATTTTACGATCGGACGCTTCAAAACTGGCAGCAGCATAAGATCCAGCCCGTAGGCTACGCGCACGATTGTCAGCGAGTGGAAAAGCTGCCTGTCGAAGAATGGGATATCCCGCTGCCTGCGGTGGTGACGCCGTCCAAAATCTGGGAGTGGTAGCCGTTTTTTGCCGATTGCGGCAAGGCTCGAAAACAGAATGTATGCGTGACAGGAAGAGATTTTGAGGCCGGGAAATCAGAGGAAAGATGGGCAGGTCAACCGCCTGCCCATGTAGAGGAAATCAGTACAGCAGACGAGCGCGAATGGTTCCCGGAAGGGCTTTCATCGCCAGCAGCGCTTTCTCTGCCACATCTTCATCCGCTTCAATATCAATAACCACGTAACCTACCTGTGCGGAAGTCTGCAGATACTGCGCGGCAATGTTGACGCCCTGCTCGGCAAAAATCTGGTTCAGCGCAGTCAGTACGCCCGGACGGTTTTCGTGAATGTGCATCAGACGACGACCGCCGTGCAGCGGCAGCGAAACTTCCGGGAAGTTAACTGCAGACAGCGTAGAGCCGTTGTCGGAATACTTGGTCAGTTTCCCAGCCACTTCCAGACCGATGTTTTCCTGTGCTTCCAGCGTTGAACCACCAATGTGCGGCGTCAGGATCACGTTGTCGAAATCACACAGCGGCGAAGTGAAAGGATCGCTGTTGGTTGCCGGCTCGGTTGGGAATACGTCGATTGCTGCCCCTGCCAGGTGCTTGGTCGCTAACGCGTCGCACAGCGCAGGAATATCAACAACTGTGCCGCGTGCGGCGTTAATCAGTAGCGCGCCTGGTTTCATCAACGCAATCTCACGCGCGCCCATCAGATTTTTGGTGGAGGCATTTTCCGGTACGTGCAAACTGACCACGTCGCTCATATTGAGCAGGTCGGAAAGATGCTGCACCTGCGTGGCGTTGCCGAGCGGGAGTTTATTTTCAATATCATAGAAATAGACGTGCATCCCCAGCGATTCCGCCAGAATGCCTAGCTGAGTACCAATGTGGCCGTAGCCGATGATCCCCAGTTTTTTGCCACGCGCTTCAAACGAGCCGGTAGCCAGTTTATTCCACACGCCGCGGTGTGCTTTGGCGTTTGCTTCGGGTACGCCGCGTAGCAGCAGCAGCAGTTCGCCAATCACCAGTTCTGCAACGGAACGCGTGTTTGAGAATGGTGCGTTAAACACGGGGATACCGCGCTTTGCCGCAGCGCTGAGATCAACCTGGTTGGTGCCGATACAGAAGCAGCCAATCGCGACCAGTTTCTCTGCGGCGTCAATCACATCTTCAGTCAGATGGGTACGGGATCGCAGGCCAATGAAGTGGGCATCACGGATGGACTCTTTCAGTTGTTCAGTGTCCAGAGCGCCTTTATGAAACTCGATGTTGGTATAACCTGCTGCACGAAGGCTTTCGAGCGCTTTTTGATGCACGCCTTCAACCAGCAGAAATTTAATCTTATCTTTCTCCAGTGATACCTTTGCCATTTCCCCGACCCTGTCTTTTTTTGTTCAAACTGATGTGTTGTGTGTGGGATTTTCATCCGTCTCTTCAACATATCAAAAAATAATATTGCGGCAATATGAACGTTTGCGTCGCCGTGCTGAAGAAATGTCATTCAGAGAGAAATGTCAGAGGAAAATACTGGCGATAACTTTTTCTTTGGAGAGATCGGCAGGACAATATTATAAACGTGACACAAGTCACCAAATTTGCCCTGCCAAAATTTTTTTAACGGGAGAAGACACTCCCGTCAGATCATTTTACGATAGTTTTCACGCCGTCTGGCGTACCGATCAGCGCAACATCCGCACCACGGTTGGCAAACAGACCGACGGTTACCACGCCCGGAATCGCATTGATGGCGTTTTCCATCGCGATGGCATCGAGGATCTCCAGACCGTGTACATCAAGGATCACGTTACCATTGTCCGTCACTACGCCCTGACGGTATTCAGGACGACCGCCCAGCTTCACCAACTGGCGAGCCACAGCGCTGCGCGCCATTGGGATCACTTCAACCGGCAGCGGGAAGTTACCGAGAATATCGACTTCTTTGGACGCGTCGGCAATGCAGATAAATTTCTTCGCCACGGAAGCAATAATTTTTTCACGGGTCAACGCAGCGCCGCCGCCCTTGATCATCTGCATGTGGCCGTTGATTTCATCCGCGCCGTCAACGTATACGCCGAGGCTGTCCACTTCGTTAAGATCGAACACGTGGATACCGAGGCTTTTGAGTTTTTCGGTTGAAGCGTCCGAACTGGATACCGCACCTTCAATCTGACCTTTCATTGTGCCCAGCGCATCAATAAAGTGTGCGGCTGTTGAACCTGTACCTACGCCCACAATGGTACCGGGCTGTACATACTGAAGTGCCGCCCATCCTACTGCTTTTTTCAGTTCATCCTGCGTCATGATCGTTTCGCCTGTGGTGTGAATATGGTGGGAAAATTCACGCGCATTATAGAACATTGTGCAGAAAAATGTTCCCACACCCGCTCGCAAGCGGCGGATTTCGTCTTTACCCAACCTAAATTTGTGTCATAGTGCAGAACAAGCAAAATTTTCAGGAGTGCGTCAAAGCAATGAAACGTCCGGACTACAGAACACTACAAGCACTGGATGCGGTTATTCGTGAACGAGGATTTGAGCGCGCGGCGCAAAAGCTGTGCATCACGCAATCCGCGGTTTCACAGCGCATAAAACAGCTTGAGAATATGTTCGGACAACCGCTGCTGGTGCGTACCGTACCACCACGCCCAACCGAACAGGGGCAGAAACTACTGGCGCTTTTGCGTCAGGTTGAACTGCTGGAAGACGAGTGGCTGGGTGATGAACAAACCGGCTCGACGCCGCTGCTGCTCTCACTGGCGGTGAACGCCGACAGTCTGGCGACCTGGTTGCTTCCGGCGCTGGCTCCGGTACTGGCCAATTCACCGATTCGTCTGAACCTGCAGGTTGAGGATGAAACGCGCACTCAGGAGCGTCTACGTCGTGGTGAGGTGGTCGGTGCGGTGAGTATTCAGCATCAGGCGCTGCCAAGCTGTCTGGTGGATAAACTCGGCGCGCTGGACTACCTGTTTGTTGGATCCAAACCTTTCGCCGAGCGCTATTTCCCTAACGGCGTCACCCGCTCTGCCCTGCTGAAAGCCCCAGCGGTAGCGTTTGACCATCTTGATGATATGCACCAGGCGTTCCTGCAACAAAACTTCGACCTGCCACCGGGCAGCGTGCCGTGCCATATCGTTAACTCGTCTGAAGCCTTTGTTCAATTGGCGCGTCAGGGAACGACCTGCTGCATGATCCCCCACTTGCAGATTGAGAAAGAACTGGAAAGCGGCGAACTTATCGACTTAACACCGGGCCTGTTCCAGCGCCGGATGCTGTACTGGCACCGTTTTGCACCGGAAAGCCGCATGATGCGCAACGTCACCGATGCGCTGCTGGCCTATGGTCACAACGTACTGCGTCAGGATTAAACCGCTCATAACCTCTGAGTGCCGGATGGTGGCGTAACGCCCTATCCGGCCGACAAGCCTTTTACCCTCTTTTCATGCTATTCCCGCCACGTCTTTGAAATAAATCACAAAATCAAACACGCCACGCGGCAAAAAACGACGCCCTGTTGGCTATTTTTTGCTGGCGACAAGCCAAATGAAAAAGCTCACCGTATTCGCAAAGATTCAACTTATTGCGTAATACGGAGCAAAAAATGGCAAACGTGCAGGAGTGGCAAACACTCGCCAATAAAGAACTCAGTCGCCGGGAAAAAACCGTCGAGTCGCTGGAAAGACAGACGGCGGAAGGGATTGCCATCAAGCCGCTGTACACCGAAGAAGACCTCGATAATCTGGAAGTCACGGGCACCCTTCCCGGCCTGCCGCCTTACGTGCGTGGCCCGCGCGCCACCATGTATACCGCGCAGCCGTGGACCATTCGTCAATACGCTGGTTTCTCTACCGCCAAAGAGTCCAACGCCTTTTACCGCCGCAACCTCGCCGCCGGACAAAAAGGACTTTCCGTCGCCTTTGACCTTGCCACACATCGTGGCTATGACTCTGACAACCCACGCGTGGCGGGTGACGTCGGTAAAGCAGGCGTGGCGATCGATACCGTCGAAGATATGAAGATACTGTTCGACCAGATCCCGCTGGATAAGATGTCAGTATCGATGACCATGAACGGCGCGGTTCTACCTGTGCTGGCGTTTTATATCGTCGCTGCAGAAGAACAAGGCGTAGCGCCGGAACAACTCACCGGGACCATTCAGAACGATATTCTGAAAGAGTACCTGTGCCGCAACACCTACATTTATCCCCCAAAACCGTCCATGCGCATTATCGCCGACATCATCGCCTGGTGCTCTGGCAACATGCCGCGCTTTAACACCATCAGCATCAGCGGCTATCACATGGGTGAAGCCGGAGCGAACTGCGTGCAGCAGGTAGCGTTTACGCTGGCAGACGGTATTGAATACATCAAAGCTGCACTCTCCGCCGGACTGAAAATTGATGATTTTGCCCCGCGCCTGTCGTTCTTCTTCGGCATCGGCATGGATCTGTTTATGAACGTCGCCATGCTGCGCGCGGCGCGCTATTTGTGGAGTGAAGCGGTCAGCAGCTTTGGCGCGACCAACCCGAAATCTCTCGCTCTGCGTACCCACTGCCAGACGTCCGGCTGGAGCCTGACCGAGCAGGACCCGTACAACAACGTGGTACGAACCACTATTGAAGCACTCGGCGCTACGCTTGGCGGCACCCAGTCGCTGCATACCAATGCTTTTGATGAAGCGCTCGGTCTGCCCACCGATTTCTCCGCCCGTATTGCGCGTAATACGCAGATCATCATTCAGGAAGAATCAGAGATCTGCCGCACCGTTGATCCGCTGGCCGGATCGTATTACGTCGAGTCACTCACCGATCAAATCGTGAAGCAGGCGCGCACGATCATCAAACAGATTGATGAGGCAGGCGGCATGGCGAAGGCGATCGAAGCCGGGCTGCCTAAACGGATGATCGAAGAAGCTTCCGCGCGCGAACAATCGCTGATCGACCAGGGTAAGCGCGTTATCGTCGGCGTCAATAAGTACAAGCTGGATAAAGAAGACGAGACGTCGGTACTGGAGATCGACAACGTGAAGGTGCGCAACGAGCAGATTGCCTCGCTGAAACATATCCGCAACACCCGCGACAACGATGCTGTCAAGGCCGCGCTATCCGCGCTGACCCACGCCGCGCAGCATAATGAAAACCTGCTGGCCGCCGCCGTCAGCGCCGCCCGCGTTCGCGCCACGCTCGGTGAAATCTCCGACGCGCTGGAAGTCGCTTTTGATCGGTATCTGGTTCCCAGCCACTGCGTCACCGGCGTGATTGCGCAAAGCTATCACCAGTCAGACAAATCCGCCGATGAGTTCGATACCATCGTTGCGCAAACCGAACAGTTCCTCGCGGAAAATGGCCGCCGCCCGCGTATTCTGATCGCCAAGATGGGCCAGGACGGCCATGATCGCGGCGCGAAGGTAATCGCCAGCGCCTATTCCGATCTCGGTTTCGATGTCGATCTCAGCCCGATGTTCTCCACTCCGGAAGAGATCGCCCGTCTGGCGGTAGAAAACGATGTGCATGTAATAGGCGCATCGTCACTGGCGGCGGGCCATAAAACGCTGATTCCTGAGTTGGTTACCGCACTCAAAAAATGGGGGCGTGAAGATATCTGCGTGGTAGCAGGAGGCGTTATTCCGCCACAGGATTACGCCTTCCTGCACGAACATGGCGTGGCAGCCATTTATGGTCCCGGCACGCCAATGCTCGACAGCGTCCGCGATGTGTTAACCCGTATCAGTCAGCATCATGATTAACGCCGCCACGCTTGAAGATACCGTTCGCCGTTTGCGACTCGGCGAACGGGCTACGCTCGCCCAGGCGATGACGCTGGTCGAAAGCAACCACCCGCGCCACCAGCCGCTGAGTACGCAATTGCTGGACGCGATTATGCCGTTCACCGGTAACGCCCTGCGCTTGGGGATCACCGGTACGCCGGGCGCGGGCAAAAGCACTTTCCTGGAAGCATTCGGCATGTTGCTCATCCACCACGGATTACGGGTGGCGGTGATCGCCGTCGATCCCAGCAGCCCGGTCAGCGGCGGCAGCATTCTTGGCGATAAAACCCGCATGACGGAGCTGGCCCGCGCCGAATCTGCGTTTATTCGCCCGGTCCCTTCCTGCGGTCATTTAGGCGGTGCCAGCCAGCGTGCCCGCGAATTAATGCTGCTGTGCGAAGCGGCTGGCTTTGACGTGGTGATTGTAGAAACCGTCGGCGTTGGGCAGTCAGAAATCGAAGTCGCAGGCATGGTGGATTGCTTTATCTCACTGCAAATCGCTGGCGGTGGCGACGATTTACAGGGCATCAAAAAAGGCCTGATGGAAATGGCGGATCTGGTCGTCATCAATAAGGACGACGGTGATAACCATACCAGCGTTGCCATTGCCCGCCATATGTACGAGTCCGCCCTGCATATTCTGCGCCGCAAATATGACGAGTGGCAGCCGCGGGTTCTGACCTGTAGCGCCCTGGAAAAACGCGGTATCGAGGAGGTTTGGCAGGCGATTAGCGACTTTAAAACGTGCCTGACCGCCAGCGGCCGACTGGAAAAAGTTCGCCAGCAGCAGGCGGTGGACTGGTTACACCAGCAGGCTGAAGAAGAAGCCCTGCATCTGTTGTTTGCGCGGACTGATTTCGACCGCTATTTCCAGCAGACGCTACAGGCCGTCAAAAACAATGATCTTTCGCCGCGCACCGGTCTGCGGCACATCAGCGAATTTATTCAGCATCATTACTTTCAATAAAGAGAACATTATGTCTTATCAATACGTCAACGTGGTCATCATCCAGAAAGTCGCGGTTATTGAGTTCAATTACGCCCGCAAGCTCAATGCCCTGAGTAAAGTGTTTATTGACGATCTGATGCAGGCGCTGAGCGATCTCAATCGTGCAGACATTCGCTGCATCATTCTGCGCGCTCCAAGCGGGGCCAAAGTGTTTTCTGCCGGGCATGATATTCATGAACTCCCTACCGGACGTCGCGATCCGCTCTCTTATGACGATCCGCTGCGTCAGATAACCCGTATGATCCAAAAATACCCGAAGCCGGTGATCTCCATGGTCGAAGGCAGCGTCTGGGGCGGCGCGTTTGAGATGATCATGAGTTCCGATCTGATTATTGCAGCCAGTACCTCCACTTTCTCGATGACCCCGGTCAACCTCGGTGTGCCGTATAACCTGGTGGGCATCCACAACCTGACCCGCGACGCTGGTTTTCACATCGTGAAAGAGCTGATTTTTACCGCTTCGCCCATCACCGCTCAACGCGCCATGGCGGTCGGGATCCTTAACCATGTCGTGCCCGTCGAGGAACTGGAAGATTTCACTCTGCAAATGGCGCACCACATCTCGGAAAAAGCGCCGCTGGCCATCGCCGTCATCAAAGAAGAACTGCGCGTGCTTGGTGAAGCGCACACCATGAATTCCGATGAGTTCGAGCGTATTCAGGGCATGCGCCGCGCGGTGTACGACAGCGAGGATTATCAGGAAGGGATGAACGCGTTTATGGAAAAACGTAAACCAAATTTTGTTGGCCATTAATCACGTCCGAGGAAGGAGACGGCCATGAAACGGATGAGCGCCGAACAGGCGGCAGAAATTATCCAGCACGATGATATGGTGGCGTTTAGCGGCTTTACCCCTGCGGGTTCACCCAAAGCGTTACCCAGCGCAATTGCCCAACGCGCCTGCGAACGGCATCAGAACGGGCAGCCTTTTCAGATCCGCCTGCTGACCGGAGCATCAATTGGCGCCGCCGCTGATGATGTTCTATCCGCGGCGGATGCCGTTTCCTGGCGGGCGCCTTATCAAACGTCATCGGGCCTGCGCGAGAAAATTAATCAGGGCCAGGTGAGGTTTGTCGATCTCCATTTGAGTGAAGTGGCGCAAATGGTTAATTACGGCTTTTTTGGCGAGATCGATGTTGCCGTCATTGAAGCCTCCGCCATTGCGCCAGATGGCCGGATTTGGCTTTCCAGCGGTATTGGTAATGGGCCGACCTGGCTGCTGCGGGCGAAAAAAGTGATCATTGAATTGAATCATTACCATAATCCGCGCGTGGCGGAGTTTGCCGACATCGTGATACCCGGTGCGCCGCCGCGGCGTAACAGCGTACCCATTTTTCATACCATGGATCGCGTGGGTAGCCAGTGCGTACAGATAGACCCCAAAAAGGTGGTTGCGGTGGTGGATACCGAGCTGCCCGATGCCGGAAATGCGGCGGATAAAACCAATCCGGTCAGCCAGCAAATTGCCGATAACGTCGTCACTTTCCTGCTGGCAGAAATGGCTCACAAACGTATTCCAGCTGAGTTTCTACCCTTACAAAGCGGCGTGGGCAATATCAACAACGCGGTAATGGCGCGACTGGGCGAGAACCCAGATATCCCGCCCTTTATGATGTATTCGGAGGTGTTGCAGGAGTCGGTGGTACATCTGCTGGAAACGGGCAAGATAACAGGTGCCAGCGCCTCCAGCCTGACCATTTCAGCCCCGTCGCTACAGAAGATTTACGACAACATGGACTTCTTCGCCAGCCGGATTGTGCTGCGCCCGCAGGAGATCTCCAATAACCCGGAGATCATCCGTCGGCTGGGGGTTATTGCGCTCAACGTCGGTCTGGAGTTTGATATCTACGGCCATGCCAATTCCACGCACGTTGCGGGGGTGAACCTGATGAATGGCATCGGCGGCAGCGGGGATTTCGAGCGCAATGCCTACCTGTCTATCTTTATGGCGCCGTCGATTGCCAAAGGCGGGAAAATCTCCACCATCGTACCAATGTGCAGCCATGTCGACCACAGCGAACATAGCGTTAAAGTGATCGTGACCGAACAAGGGATTGCCGATCTGCGTGGGCTATCTCCGATGCAGCGGGCGCACACGATTATCGATAACTGTGCGCACCCTCTTTACCGGGATTATCTGCACCGCTATCTGGAGAAAGCACCCGGCGGACATATCCATCACGATCTCAGCCATGCGTTCGATCTGCATCGTAATCTTCTCGAAACAGGATCGATGCTCGGTTAACTTGCGCTACCGTCACGATCTTCAGCAATATGCTGAAGCATCGTGGCGGTATAACGATGGTTTTTCAGCGAATAGAGAAACTCCTGCATATACATGGGGCTGCCGGGCGCATCGAAATACTTTAGCGTCGACGGGTTCACCAGCCGCCAGGCGAAGTGAGGGATCACCGTCAAAAACTGCCCGCGCTCTACCGCGCTGATCTTGGCCATAAAGCTGTACGGACGGTAGATAATCGTCGGGTTGATCCCACAGGGCCGCATGTATGCATCCAGCATCGCCTCAAAGTTGGCGCGATTCTGGAAGCGCATTTGCAGCCAGGGCAGCTCGCGCAGCAGATCCTGCGGCTGTTTTTCTTCGTAGCGCCGGGAAACGAGAAACCCCAGACGCAGCGGAGGCAGTTCGCTAATCGCCAGATTCTCCAGTTCCTGGACGCGGGGGGAAACGTGCTGCGGCGAGATAATAAAATCCAGTTTGCGATCGAACAGGTTATCAATCACCCCATTCTCGCTGAATTCAACGGCCTGAGCCGTCACGCCGTCATACTTGTCACCAAGGCTAATCAACTGGTCAAAAATAATCGTTGGGTAGGTATTGTCGATCCCGATGACGATTTCCCGCGAGCGGCGAGAGGCGTTATGGATTTCGTTATCAATGGCAGAAAGGCGCTGATAAACGGGAAACAGCTTCTGATACAGTTCCTGTCCGGCTTTATTCAGACTGATGTTGTTATCTTTGCGGGTAAACAGCGTATAGCCGATTTGATCCTCCAGTGCGGCAATGCTTTTACCGAAAGGCGATGCGGTCATATGTATTTTTTCTGCCGCTCTGGCGATGTTATTGGTTTGCGCCAGCAGAATGAAATTACGCATCTTTTTCGAGATAAAAATATCCATAGCGTCCCCTTAAAAATCGCTATGGCCTATCCTCATTACGGCGAAAAAAAAGACTGGATGTAGGGTCTCATTTTTACAGTTGCTCACAGAAAAAACCCGGCTGGAAAGCCGGGTCTGCAATGATTACTGGGTTTTGGCTGGCGTTGCTGCTGGTTGCCCCGCCGTCGGCTCAATCTGGAAGACCACATCAACCTGATCGTCAAACTGAATAACCGGCTGTTCGTAGGTTTCCTGAGCGGATGTCGCAGGTGCTGCATCTGCTTTCATCATCCGTACCATCGGGCTCGGTTGATAATTGGAAACGTGGTAACGCACGCTGTAAACGGGCCCCAGTTTGCTGTTAAAGCCCGCAGCTAACTGCTCAGCCTGATGAATAGCATCATCAATTGCTGCTTTACGCGCTTTATCTTTGTAAGTATCCGGCTGGGCAACGCCAAGCGATACCGAACGGATCTCATTCAGACCGGCCTTCAGTGCACCATCGAGCAGCGCATTGAGTTTGTCCAACTGACGCAGCGTGACCTCAACGGTACGTACCGCACGATAGCCTTTAAGGACGCTTTTACCATTCTGGTAGTCGTAGTCCGGCTGGGTGCGCAGGTTTGCCGCGCTAATATCTTTCTTCGCTATCTGGTTCTGTTCAAGGAAGGACAGATATTGCGCCACGCGCTCATCAGCCTGCTTCTTCGCTGAAGCCGCATCCTTTGCAGCTACATTCACTTCAATCGCCAGAGTAGCGATGTCTGGTGTCGCATCCACGCTTGCCGTTCCGGAAGTCACGATGTGCGGTCCATTTGGCAACTCATTTGCCTGTACCGATAGTGCGCTGAATCCGACTAATGCCGCCAGGGCCATTATTTTGAACTTCACGGTCGTTCCTCCATGTTTCATTAATTACCCCGAAACTCAGGGCACATGCAGGCAAGCTTAGCCGATCTCGCTGCGTTGTCCATCAGACAACACTTAGTTGAACAACGCATGAACGTGCGCAACACCTTCTTTTGCCAACTGAAAAGCGATAAACCACATCACCAATCCTACCAGGGTATTGATGATCCGCTGTGCTTTAGCAGTGCGCAAACGCGGAGCGAGCCAGGCCGCCAGCAATGCCAGGCCGAAGAACCACAGGAACGAAGCGCTGACGGTGCCCAGCGCAAACCAACGCTTAGGCTCAACGTCCAGTTGGCCTCCCAGACTCCCAAGCACCACAAAGGTATCCAGGTAAACATGGGGGTTGAGCCATGTCACCGCCAGCATAGTAGCGATAATTTTCCAGCGACCCTGCTTCATCACCTCGGCGCTGGCCAGTTCCAGGTTACTGCTCATCGCCGTTTTTAACGCCCCGAAACCGTACCAGAGTAAAAATGCCACCCCACCCCAGGTGACAAGCGCCATCAGCCATGGTGACTGCATCAGCAAGGCGCTACCGCCAAAGATCCCCGCGCAAATCAGCACTAAGTCGCTGATAGCGCAGAGTAAAGCAATCATGATGTGATACTGGCGACGGATCCCCTGATTCATCACGAAGGCGTTTTGCGGACCGAGCGGAAGTATCATAGCCGCACCAAGTGCAAGCCCTTGAAAATAATACGATAACACGTTAATCATCCCGAACTGTTTCTCTTAGGAGCAGACTATAGCGCGGGGGAAACATTAGCGGAAATGGATAATTTTAATCAGGGATAAGAAGAATTAATACCAAGGGTGGGGGAATGCCGGATGACGGCTGACGCTTATCCGGTCTACAAAACCTGTGGGCCCGGTAAGCGATAGCGCCACCGGGCACGCGATTACTCTGCCGCGCTCTCTTTCACACGCTTGAAGTTCACATCCATCTGCGGGTACGGGAAGCTGATACCGTTGGCGTCAAACTCGCGTTTAATACGCTCCAGTACGTCCCAGTAGACACTTTGCAGATCGCTACTGTTGCTCCAGACGCGTACCACAAAATTAATCGAGGAAGCGCCCAGCTCATTCAGGCGCACCGTCATTTCACGATCTTTAAGGATACGCTCGTCAGACTGAATGATATCGGTGAGGATTTTTTTCACCTGATCGATATCGGAGTCGTAAGCTACGCCGATGATAAATTCGTTACGACGAACCGGCTCACGAGAGAAGTTAATGATGTTCCCGGCAATGATTTTACCGTTTGGGATCACCACAATCTTACCGTCTACGGTACGCATAGTCGTGGAGAAAATCTGCACGTTGAGTACGGTTCCCGCTACGCCGCCGAGGTCTACATACTCACCTGCGCGGAACGGACGGAACATCACCAGCAGCACGCCAGCGGCGAGGTTGGACAGCGAACCTTGCAGCGCCAGACCAACGGCTAAACCTGCGGCACCGAGAACGGCAATCACAGAAGCGGTTTGTACCCCAACGCGACCCAAAGCGGCAATCAGCGTGAACGCGATAATACCGTAGCGCACCAGTGCGGAGAGGAAGTCAGCAACGGTTGCATCAATTTTACGTGCCACCATCAGGCGGTTAACGGTGTTTGATACGATGCGCGCCACAATCATACCGATAATGACAATGGCGATGGCCGCAACGATGTTGACGGCATAGCTTAACAGCAGCTCCTGATTGCGGACCAGCCAGGTGCCCGCACCATTTATGCTGTCGACAACATTCAAATCTTCCATTCAATATTCCTTTTTTGCTTACCCAAATGGGAAAAATAAAGCCGTCCCAACGGGACTGGCAATCTGACAAGGGTAAACAATAAACCTGGATTTTGCCAAACAGATCACAGAATTCTCTGCCAGCAGCATATTGAAATGGCAATAAAAAAGGCCCGCATTTGCGGGCCTCATGTCACGTAGAATGGCGTAAATTACAGAACGTCAACCGCGTTCAGTTCTTTGAAAGCCTGTTCCAGACGGGTGATCATGGTTGCCTGACCAGCACGCAGCCATACGCGCGGATCGTAGTATTTCTTGTTCGGCTGATCTTCGCCTTTCGGGTTGCCCAGCTGGCCCTGCAGGTAAGCTTCGTTCGCTTTGTAGTAGTTCAGAACGCCTTCCCAGGTAGCCCATTGGGTATCGGTGTCGATGTTCATTTTCACTACGCCGTAGCTTACGGAGTCTTTGATTTCCTGAGCAGTAGAACCGGAACCGCCGTGGAAGACGAAGTTCAGGCTGTTGTGCGGCAGGTTATGTTTCTTAGAAACATAGTCCTGAGAGTCGCGCAGGATGGTCGGGGTCAGAACAACGTTACCCGGCTTGTAAACGCCGTGTACGTTACCGAAGGAAGCTGCGATGGTGAAACGCGGGCTGATTTTGCTCAGCTCGGTGTATGCGTAATCAACGTCTTCCGGCTGGGTGTACAGTGCAGAAGCGTCCATGTGGCTGTTGTCCACGCCGTCTTCTTCGCCACCGGTGCAACCCAGTTCGATTTCCAGGGTCATGCCCATTTTGGACATGCGCGCCAAGTATTTGGAGCAGATTTCGATGTTCTCTTCCAGAGACTCTTCAGACAGGTCGATCATGTGAGAAGAGAACAGCGGTTTGCCGGTTGCTGCGAAGTGTTTTTCACCCGCGTCCAGCAGACCGTCGATCCACGGCAGCAGTTTCTTCGCGCAGTGGTCAGTGTGCAGGATAACCGGAACACCGTAGTGTTCAGCCATCTGGTGAACGTGATGCGCGCCAGAGATAGCACCCAGGATTGCAGCGCCCTGAGGAACGTCAGACTTCACGCCTTTACCCGCGATGAAAGAAGCACCACCGTTGGAGAACTGTACGATTACCGGCGCTTTAACTTTTGCAGCGGTTTCCAGAACGGCGTTGATGGAGTCGGTACCAACGCAGTTAACAGCTGGCAGGGCAAAGTTGTTTTCTTTTGCTACCTGGAAAACTTTCTGTACGTCATCACCAGTGATTACGCCTGGTTTTACGAAATCAAAAATTTTAGACATATTACGAATCCTGTATCTTCGGCCTTGGAAAGGGCGCGCGCTCTAAAGCGCGCTAATAATTGGGCAGGTTTCCCTGCCCATTAAATGCTTACTTTTTAGCGCGCTCTTCGAGCATCGCTACTGCTGGCAATACTTTACCTTCCACGAATTCGAGGAAAGCGCCGCCGCCAGTGGAGATGTAGGAGATTTTGTCAGCAATGCCGAACAGGTCGATTGCTGCCAGGGTGTCACCGCCGCCTGCGATAGAGAACGCTTCGCTGTCTGCGATAGCGTTAGCAACGATTTCAGTACCTTTGCGGAAGTTCGGGAATTCGAACACGCCAACCGGGCCATTCCACAGAATGGTTTTCGCATTTTTCAGGATGTCAGCCAGCTGCTGTGCAGAAGCGTCGCCGATGTCCAGGATCTGCTCGTCTTCTTTCACATCGCTAACGGACTTCAGAGTAGCCGGTGCAGTTTCAGAGAATTCAGTCGCTACGCGAACGTCAGTCGGGACCGGGATGTCGCAAGTGGTCAGCAGACGCTTAGCTTCGTCAACCAGGTCAGCTTCGTACAGGGATTTACCCACGTTGTGGCCTTGAGCGGCAACGAAGGTGTTCGCGATACCACCGCCAACGATCAGCTGGTCAGCGATTTTTGACAGAGAATCCAGAACGGTCAGTTTGGTGGAAACTTTAGAACCGCCAACGATAGCAACCATCGGACGAGCAGGTTCTTTCAGTGCTTTACCCAGCGCATCCAGCTCAGCAGCCAGCAGCGGACCTGCGCAAGCTACATCAGCGAATTTACCGATACCATGAGTAGAAGCCTGTGCACGGTGAGCTGTACCGAAAGCGTCCATTACGAATACGTCGCACAGCGCAGCATATTTTTTGGACAGTGCTTCGTCGTCTTTCTTCTCGCCTTTGTTGAAGCGAACGTTTTCCAGAACCACCAGTTCACCGGCAGCGACTTCAACGCCGTCCAGGTAATCTTTTACCAGGCGAACCGGAGCAGACAGTTTGTCTTTCAGGTAGTTAACAACCGGCAGCAGAGAGAATTCTTCGTTGTACTCGCCTTCGGTAGGACGACCCAGGTGGGAAGTTACCATCACTTTCGCACCCTGTTTCAGGGCCAGTTCGATGGTCGGCAGAGAAGCACGGATACGCGCATCGCTGGTTACTTTCCCTTCTTTAACTGGTACGTTCAGGTCCGCACGGATAAAAACGCGTTTACCAGCCAGATCCAGATCGGTCATCTTAATTACAGACATGGTGAATCCTCTCGTTGATTCATAAAGTTTTGTCGACGCTCAAGCGTCGAGCCTGAAACCAATAGCAGCCATCGCTAACGTAGTGTCGAGCATACGGTTAGCAAAGCCCCATTCATTATCACACCAGACCAGCGTTTTGATCAGGTGAGCGCCACTCACACGCGTTTGCGTACCATCTACGATGGCACTGTGCGGGTCGTGGTTAAAATCTACAGAGACCAACGGTAATTCCGTATAGTCAACTATACCATGAAATGCACCTTGTGCTGCTTTTTGCAGCAACTGGTTGACTTCACTGGCTTTTACTGGTTTTTTCACCGTCACGCTTAAGTCGATCGCCGTCACATTTATGGTCGGTACACGCACCGCTATCGCTTCAAAACGATCGTTAAACTGCGGAAAAATTCGCGTGATGCCCGCCGCCAGTTTGGTATCAACCGGAATAATCGACTGGCTGGCCGCTCGCGTGCGACGCAGGTCAGGATGATAAGCATCAATAACCTGCTGATCGTGCATCGCGGAGTGGATCGTGGTGACGGTACCAGACTCAATGCCGTAAGCATCATCCAGCAATTTAATGACGGGTATTATGCAATTCGTGGTGCAGGAAGCGTTGGAAACGATCCGGTGCTCAGCGCGCAGCTGATCCTGATTAACGCCATACACAACGGTTGCGTCGATGTCGTGACTACCAGGATGTGAAAAGAGCACTTTTTTTGCACCAGCGGCAATATGCGCCTCGCCGTGTTCGCGATTGCCGAAGACCCCCGTACAATCCAGCACGATGTCGACACCCAGTTCGCGCCATGGAAGTGCATCGAGTGTTCGCTCATGCAGAATGCGGATAGCGTCATCGCCAACGATGAGCTGGTCACGTTCCTGACGAACATCCCAGGCAAAACGTCCATGGCTGGTGTCATATTTCAACAAATGCGCCATGCCTGCAGCATCCGCAAGTTCGTTGATTGCCACCACGGTGATTTCCGCCCGACGCCCGGATTCATACAAAGCACGAACCACGTTGCGTCCGATGCGACCGAAACCATTAATCGCTACGCGTACGGTCATAGGTCTCCTGCAAGGATTTCTCAGAAACGATGTGGCAGACAGAGTAATGCAGCAAATCGCTCAGGGAAACCTTACCTGTCGCAAACTGCGACTAATTGGTTAATTGTCGAACATTTAATCGACTGAAACGCTTCAGCTAGAATAAGCGAAACGAGGAATAAAAGGAATGATTGTCCAGCAACAGAACACAGTTATCTGACTTGCGTCACATTTTAACGCCCTTCAACGCTAAATTTATTCCATATTCCAGAATGACGAATAACCGTAGCAAAATTATTTCGTTGTCGTGTTGCACACCCTGATTTAAATCAGAAAGCCCCCTAACCTGCATCTAATCACCAGCGCGAGGTCCGAGTCCCGGAGCCCTTCAACGATGCCGCAGACGGTCTGGATAGCAGACTGCGCCGTGCGATTGCGCAACGCGCGGCGCGTTCCGGAAAAGCAAAAAAAAAAACGGGCCGCCTGAGCGACCCGTTTTCACCTGTAATCGAAATTACAGCAGTTCTTTAGCTTTCGCGACAACGTTGTCTACGGTGAAGCCGAACTCTTCAAACAGCAGCTCTGCCGGAGCAGACTCACCAAAGGTGGTCATACCGACGATTGCGCCGTTCAGGCCCACGTATTTGAACCAGTAGTCCGCGATACCTGCTTCCACTGCAACGCGAGCGGAAACCGCTTTCGGCAGCACAGACTCACGGTAAGCGGCATCCTGTTTGTCGAACGCGTCGGTAGACGGCATGGAAACCACGCGAGCCTTCACGCCTTCGGCAGTCAGTTTGTCCCACGCAGCCACAGCCAGCTCAACTTCAGAACCGGTAGCGATGAAGATCAGTTCCGGCTGACCGTCGCAGTCTTTCAGCACGTAACCACCGCGAGCGATGTTTGCCAGTTGCTCTTCGGTACGCTCCTGCTGTGCCAGGTTCTGGCGGGAGAGGATCAGCGCGGTCGGGCCGTCCTGACGCTCAACACCATATTTCCACGCAACGGCGGATTCAACCTGGTCACACGGACGCCATGTGCTCATGTTCGGGGTCACACGCAGAGAAGCAACCTGCTCTACCGGCTGGTGAGTCGGGCCGTCTTCGCCCAGACCGATGGAGTCGTGGGTGTAGACCATGACCTGACGCTGTTTCATCAGCGCAGCCATACGCACCGCGTTACGGGCATATTCCACAAACATCAGGAAGGTGGAGGTGTACGGCAGGAAACCACCGTGCAGGGAGATACCGTTCGCGATAGCGGTCATACCGAATTCACGCACACCGTAATGGATGTAGTTACCGGCAGTATCTTCGTTAATCGCTTTCGAACCAGACCACAGCGTCAGGTTAGACGGTGCCAGGTCAGCGGAGCCGCCAAGGAATTCAGGCAGCAGAGGACCGAAGGCTTCAATCGCGTTCTGAGAAGCTTTACGGCTGGCGATTTTCGCCGGATTAGCCTGCAGCTTAGCAATGAACTCGTTCGCTTTGGCGTCGAAGTCAGACGGCATTTCACCTTTCATACGACGGGTGAATTCAGCCGCTTCCTGCGGGTAGGCTTTCGCATAAGCAGCGAACTTCTCGTTCCATGCAGCTTCTTTTGCCTGACCGGCTTCTTTCGCATCCCACTGCGCGTAGATTTCAGACGGGATTTCGAACGGCGCGTATTTCCAGCCCAGCTGTTCACGGGTCAGTGCGATTTCTGCATCGCCCAGCGGTGCACCGTGAGAGTCGTGAGTACCCGCTTTGTTCGGAGAACCGAAACCGATGATGGTTTTGCACATCAGCAGGGACGGTTTGTCGGTTACTGCGCGTGCTTCTTCAACTGCGCGCTTAATCGCGTCAGCATCGTGGCCATCAACACCACGAACCACATGCCAGCCGTAAGCTTCAAAACGCTTCGCGGTGTCATCGGTGAACCAACCTTCAACGTGGCCATCGATAGAGATGCCGTTGTCATCGTAGAACGCAACCAGTTTGCCCAGCTTCAGCGTACCAGCCAGGGAACATACCTCGTGAGAGATACCTTCCATCATGCAGCCGTCACCCATGAAAGCATAGGTGAAGTGGTCAACGATGTCGTGACCTGGACGGTTAAACTGCGCCGCCAGCGTTTTTTCAGCGATAGCCATACCCACTGCATTCGCAATGCCCTGACCCAGAGGACCTGTAGTGGTTTCAACACCCGCGGTGTAACCCACTTCCGGGTGACCCGGAGTTTTGGAGTGCAGCTGACGGAAGTTCTGCAGCTCGGACATCGGCAGATCGTAGCCGGTGAGGTGCAGCAGGCTATAAATCAGCATGGAGCCGTGGCCGTTGGACAGCACAAAGCGGTCACGGTCAGCCCAGGACGGGTTAGTCGGGTTGTGGTTCAGGAAATCACGCCACAGGACTTCGGCAATGTCAGCCATACCCATCGGGGCACCCGGGTGACCGGATTTGGCTTTCTGTACTGCGTCCATGCTCAGCGCACGAATAGCATTGGCAAGCTCTTTACGTGAGGACATTTTGACTCCAGATCGGATAATGAAGGCTGAGCCCTTAACGACTTGACGACAGCGCGTTTTGGGCTACGCCGGAAAAAAGTGCCAACAATGTAACCCAAGCCGCGTGTCATGTACATGGAGCATCCTTTTGCCGCTTCAGAAATCTCTGGATCATGCGCGCAAGTTGCGCAATCTTCTCGCCCGCGTATTGTTCTTTTCTTTATACTTAGGCCGAGCGTCGGTTCACCTGCAAACGACGTAATTTTTAGAATAATCCTGACTTTGTGCGGAAGAGAAAAAATGAAAATTCGCGCTTTACTGCTTGCTACGAGCATGGCTGCGGCATTGACCGGCTGCCAGAACATGGACTCCAACGGACTGCTTTCTTCTGGCGCGGAGGCTTTTCAGGCCTACAGTCTGAGCGATGCTCAGGTAAAAGCGCTGAGCGATCAGGCCTGTAAAGATATGGACAGCAAGGCTACTATCGCCCCAGCCAGCAGCGAGTACGCAACGCGTCTTGGCAAAATATCCGCCGCGCTTGGCGATAACATTAACGGCCAGCCGGTGAACTACAAAGTCTATATGGCGAAAGATGTGAATGCCTTTGCCATGGCAAACGGCTGTATCCGCGTGTACAGCGGCCTGATGGATATGATGACCGACAACGAAGTCGAAGCGGTGATCGGCCATGAAATGGGCCACGTCGCGCTGGGTCACGTGAAAAAAGGTATGCAGGTTGCGCTGGGTACCAACGCTGTACGTGCAGCGGCGGCATCCGCTGGCGGCATTGTCGGCAGCCTGTCGCAGTCGCAATTGGGCGATCTTGGCGAGAAACTGGTGAACTCGCAGTTCTCCCAGCGTCAGGAATCCGAGGCGGATGATTACTCGTATGATTTGTTGCGCAAACGCGGGATCAATCCGGCAGGTTTAGCCACCAGCTTTGAGAAACTGGCCAAACTGGAAGCTGGACGTCAAAGCTCAATGTTTGACGATCACCCGGCATCCGCAGAACGTGCGCAACATATTCGCGATCGCATGAGCGCAGACGGGATCAAATAACCCTTGAACACTGCGGGATGGCGGCGTGAACGCCTTATCCGGCCTACAAACATCAACCAGCTGTAGGCCGGATAAGCGTTAGCGCCATCCGGCAAAACAACTTACTCGCCTTTTTTCGCTGCCTGGATGTACAGCATTTCCAGAGCCAACGTAGCTGCCGCCAGCGCGGTGATCTCTGACTGATCGTAGGCCGGAGCCACTTCAACAACATCCATCCCGACGATGTTCAGATCTTTCAGACCACGTACCAGCTTGATCGCGCGATCGGAAGTCAGACCGCCAATCACTGGCGTACCGGTACCCGGCGCAAACGCAGGATCCAGGCAGTCGATATCAAAGGTCAGATACACCGGCATATCACCGACAATCTGCTTAACCTGGGCGATGATGTCATCTACGCTGCGATCGTTCACCTGGCAGGCATCCAGCACGGTAAAGCCATTGTCTTTGTCGAATTCGGTACGAATACCAATCTGCACAGAGTGATTCGGATCGATCAGCCCTTCGTTTGGCGCAGTGTAGAACATGGTGCCGTGGTCGAATTCGCAGCCGTTCGCGTAGGTGTCGGTGTGGGCATCAAAGTGCACCAGCGCCATTTTACCAAAGTGTTTTGCGTGCGCGCGCAGCAGCGGCAGCGTGACGAAGTGGTCGCCGCCGAAGGAGAGCATGCGCTTACCGGCAGAAAGCAGCTTCTCAGCATGAGCCTGCAGTTTTTCACTCATTTCACGCGCATCACCGAAGGCATAAACCAGATCGCCGCAGTCCACCACGTTCAGGCGCTCGCGCATATCGAAGTTCCACGGGAAGCGGTTATGCTCCCACGCCAGGTTAGTGGAAACCTGACGGATCGCCGCCGGACCATGACGCCCGCCCGCACGACCAGACGTTGCCATATCAAACGGTACACCGGTGATCACCCAGTCGGCGTCGCTGTCGTACGGCATGAAGTTCATCGGCAGACGTAAAAAACCAAAGGCGTTAGAAACCAGGGAGTTGTCGTATTGATGACCTAAGGTGCTCATGTACTGACCTCTTTAAAAATCGATGAAAAAAAATCCCCTCCGCGTCGTTAAGCCCGACGAGGAAGGGATTGATTTGGTAACTGCATATTTACGGCAAATTATCGCCGTTATTTTGTACGGATTCAAGTAAGTGCCACAAATGCGGCTTCGCCTTATCCGGCCTACTTCCGTAGGCCCGGTAAGCGTAGCGCCAGCAGGCATTTATCGTTACTCATCTTCCAGATAAGTATAACCGTACAGACCGGCCTCAAACTCTTCGAGGAACTGTTGCTGCAGCTCGGTATCCAGATCGGTGTTTTTCACCTGGTCACGGAACTGCGTCAGCAAGGTGTTCGGATCCAACTGCACGTACTGCAACATATCCGCCACGGTATCCCCTTCGTCGGACAGCTCAACTTCTACGCTGCCGTCAGGGAAGACGAACACGTCAACCGCTTCGGTATCACCAAACAGGTTGTGCATGTTGCCGAGGATCTCCTGGTACGCACCCACCATAAAGAAGCCCAGCATCGGCGGGTTCTCCGGGTCATATTCCGGCATCGGCATGGTGGTCGCAATGCCATCACCGTCAACGTAGTGGTCGATAGCGCCATCAGAGTCACAGGTGATATCCAACAGCACCGCGCGGCGCTCAGGTACCTGATTCAGTCCTTCCAGCGGCATTACCGGGAACAGCTGATCGATCCCCCACGCATCTGGCATCGACTGGAACAGCGAGAAGTTGACGTAAATCTTATCCGCCATTCGCTCCTGCAGCTCGTCGATAATCGGACGGTGCGCACGGTTGCTCGGGTCGAGTTGTTTCTGCACTTCATGGCACATGTTCAGATAAAGCTGCTCAGCCCACGCGCGCTCTTGCAGGCTAAAGGTACCTGAAGAGTAACCAACGTGAATATCGTGCAGATCCATCTGGCTGTCGTGCAGCCATTCACGCAGTGAACGACGGGTTCCCGGTTCATGCATTTCTTGCCAGGTTTCCCACATGCTTTGCAAAGCACGCGGCGCATCATCAGCCGGAGGCGTTGCTTCTGTGTGTTCGCTACGCTCAACGCCGATAATGTTTGATACCAGCACGGTATGGTGCGCGGTAACCGCGCGGCCAGACTCGGTGATTACCGTCGGATGCGGCAGACCGTGTTCTTCGCAGGCGTCGCCAATAGCCCAGATGATGTTGTTGGCGTATTCGTTCAGGCCGTAGTTTACGGAACAGTCAGACTGCGAACGGGTACCTTCGTAATCCACACCCAGACCACCGCCCACGTCGAAGCACTGGATATTGACGCCAAGCTTGTGCAGCTCAACGTAGAAACGCGCCGATTCACGTACGCCGGTGGCGATATCACGAATGTTCGCCATCTGCGAGCCAAGGTGGAAGTGCAGCAACTGAATGCTGTCCAGACGACCGCGCTCGCGCAGAATTTCGACCAGTTGTAGCACCTGGTTTGCCGCCAGGCCGAATTTCGATTTTTCCCCGCCTGAGGACTGCCACTTGCCGGAGCCCTGCGACGCCAGACGCGCACGCACGCCCAGACGCGGAACGACATTCAGGCGTTCAGCTTCATCCAGCACGATAGCGATTTCAGACATCTTCTCGATGACCAGATAGACCTTATGGCCCATCTTCTCGCCAATCAGCGCCAGACGGATATATTCGCGGTCTTTATAACCGTTACACACGATCACGCTACGGGTCATTCCGGCATGAGCCAGAACGGCCATCAGTTCAGCTTTGGAACCCGCTTCCAGTCCCAGCGGTTCGCCGGAGTGGATCAGCGATTCAATCACGCGGCGGTGCTGGTTGACCTTGATCGGGTAAACGAGGAAATAGTCACCGTTGTAACCGTAAGATTCACGGGCACGTTTAAACGCGGCGTTAATCGAACGCAGACGGTGTTGCAGGATCTGCGGGAAGCAGAACAATGCAGGCAAACGCTGGCCCTGCGCTTCACGGGCTTTCACCAACTCAGCAAGGTCAACGCGCGCTTCGGGTACGTCCGGATCCGGGCACACGCTGATGTGACCCAGTTCATTGACGTCGTAGTAGTTATTACCCCACCAGGCAATATTGTAAGTACGCAGCATCTTGCTGGCTTCCTGGGAACTCATTGCAACCTCCTGCATGGAGCGTAGTACACCGTGTTCGCCTGCTGACGAAGGCGAACCCAAAGAAATGTCGTCAGACATAGCGAACCTCAATTTTATTAACAAGTGTAAAACAGTTGACTACTATCGCAATCCGAAGACGCGATAACAACCCAAATACAGGCAGAATTTGCAGCAGATAGTGCTGACGCTCCGACTGTGCGACCGGTTTCTTTTTCATATCAATGTAAACACGTAACCGAACTTAATGCTGACGGTTCGGCGAAACCACGAGAAAACTCTTGTTTACCAAGAGCGCCCTTGTTCAGTTCTTAGTGACCGTTACCGGCTCTTGAGTCCTGAGATACGCCGAGATGGGTATACACTTCATCCTTCATGCAGCCTCTTTGTTGGCTACGCTCATTCGCCCTAGTCACGCACTACTCGTACGTTCAGGAGACTCATTCACTTGCCGCCTCGACGCAGCATAAATGATTTTGTGTATATAACATCGACAGGTATGCAAAGCAGAGATGCAGATTGCGGGGGACATATGTACACCAGAACGGTGCGACAGATTCTGCAGAATACAACGGTTCATTATCTCGTATCACCTCCACGGTTGCTCCTTACGGAACGAACCCACAAGCCAAAGCTAAAGTTTTAACCCGGCTGGAAGTGGCAACACGATGAAAACGTCGTGTGCTTTTGTATGAGCCGCGCGCCGCGTTTTATACCGATAAGAAAGTCAAAAAGCAAAAGATAAATATGCACATTGCCAGCACCGTCAGGAAAAATTTCCAGTTACATTTTCAGTACAATGCGACCTCAATCAAAAAAAGCTGGAAATCAGGCGAAGAACTGTCCTAAAATAGCCGTCCAGATGTTAATCCATCTATACCGATTAACACTCAGACTGCCAGTGTCCGTCATCTGCAGACTCATGGTAGAATCTTCTACACATGACTATTCCACTCGACAGTTTGAGCTAACCAAATTCTCCTTAGGTGAAATTAAATATGGCAAAACACCTTTTTACGTCCGAGTCCGTATCAGAAGGGCATCCTGACAAAATCGCTGACCAAATCTCTGATGCTGTGCTGGATGCAATCCTGGAACAGGATCCAAAAGCACGCGTTGCCTGCGAAACCTACGTCAAAACCGGTATGGTTTTAGTTGGCGGTGAGATCACCACCAGCGCATGGGTTGATATCGAAGAGATCACCCGTAACACGGTTCGCGAAATTGGCTATGTGCATTCCGACATGGGCTTTGACGCCAACTCTTGCGCGGTACTGAGCGCGATTGGTAAACAGTCTCCGGACATCAACCAGGGTGTTGATCGTGCCGATCCGCTGGAACAGGGCGCAGGCGACCAGGGCCTGATGTTTGGTTATGCAACCAACGAAACCGACGTGCTGATGCCAGCACCTATTACCTATGCTCACCGTCTGGTGCAGCGTCAGGCTGAAGTGCGTAAAAACGGCACCTTATCCTGGCTGCGTCCGGATGCCAAAAGCCAGGTAACCTTCCAGTATGACGACGGCAAAATCGTCGGTATTGATGCGGTTGTTCTGTCTACTCAGCACTCTGAAGATATCGACCAGAAATCGCTGCAAGAAGCCGTTATGGAAGAGATCATCAAGCCGGTACTGCCGACTGAATGGCTGACCGCTTCGACCAAATTCTTCATCAACCCAACTGGTCGTTTCGTTATCGGCGGCCCGATGGGCGACTGCGGTCTGACCGGTCGTAAAATCATCGTTGATACCTACGGCGGCATGGCGCGTCACGGCGGCGGTGCATTCTCTGGTAAAGATCCGTCTAAAGTTGACCGTTCCGCAGCCTATGCAGCCCGTTACGTAGCGAAAAACATCGTTGCCGCAGGCCTGGCTGACCGTTGTGAGATTCAGGTTTCCTACGCAATCGGCGTGGCAGAACCGACATCTATCATGGTGGAAACGTTCGGTACTGAAAAAGTGCCTTCAGAGCAGCTGACTCTTCTGGTGCGTGAGTTCTTCGACCTGCGCCCGTATGGCCTGATTCAGATGCTGGATCTGCTGCACCCGATTTACAAAGAAACCGCTGCTTACGGTCACTTTGGTCGCGAACATTTCCCATGGGAAAAAACCGACAAAGCACAGTTGCTGCGCGACGCTGCCGGTCTGAAGTAATTTAAACCAGACTTAACGCTTATGAAGACCAGCCTCGCGCTGGTCTTTTTTTATACCTATTTCCTCTCCCACATCCATCACCAAACCGCGCTGATTACTATTGCTTTAAATGAAAATGAAAGCGATTACATCACACCATATTTCCCTCTACCTTGAATTAACATCTCTTAGCCAGCACACTTGCATCACTGTTACATTATATTTCATCATTGTCTTAAATTCAGACGACCAACATTATTTAATCCCAATAAATAATGTTAACTTTCAATGAATTAACCAATAACCAGCATGAATGGCAGTGTAAGCGATTACACTAATGTGATGTGATTCGCATTTTTTTTACCCCGTACTCACCTACCCTTAACATCAACAAAACTAGCTACCCAACCGGAGGGCATCATGCCTGACAATAAAAAAACGGGGCGTTCCAACAAAGCCATGACATTTTTTGTCTGCTTTCTGGCAGCCCTGGCTGGATTACTTTTTGGCCTGGATATCGGTGTTATTGCCGGTGCTTTACCGTTCATCACCGACGAGTTTCAAATTACCCCGCACACTCAGGAATGGGTGGTGAGTTCCATGATGTTTGGTGCGGCGGTAGGTGCTGTCGGCAGCGGTTGGCTCTCCTTCAAACTGGGACGCAAAAAAAGCCTGATGATCGGTGCGATCTTGTTTGTTGCGGGTTCACTGTTCTCCGCCGCTGCGCCAAACGTTGAAGTCCTGCTGGTTTCCCGCGTGCTGCTAGGCCTGGCTGTAGGCGTTGCGTCTTATACCGCGCCGCTGTACCTGTCTGAAATTGCCCCGGAAAAGATTCGTGGCAGCATGATCTCTATGTATCAGCTGATGATCACCATCGGTATTTTGGGCGCGTATCTTTCCGATACAGCGTTTAGCTACAGCGGCGCATGGCGCTGGATGCTGGGTGTAATCATCATCCCTGCCCTGCTGCTGCTGGTTGGCGTTATCTTCCTGCCGGACAGCCCACGTTGGTTTGCAGCTAAACGTCGTTTTGTTGATGCCGAACGCGTCCTGTTGCGTCTGCGTGACACCAGCGCAGAAGCCAAACGCGAGCTGGATGAAATCCGTGAAAGTCTGCAGGTGAAGCAGAGCGGCTGGGCGCTGTTTAAAGAAAACAGCAACTTCCGTCGCGCAGTATTCCTTGGCGTTCTGTTACAGGTGATGCAGCAGTTCACCGGGATGAACGTCATCATGTATTACGCACCGAAAATCTTTGAGCTGGCGGGCTACACCAACACCACCGAGCAGATGTGGGGGACTGTTATCGTCGGTCTGACCAACGTGCTGGCAACCTTTATCGCCATTGGCCTGGTTGACCGTTGGGGCCGCAAGCCTACGCTGATCCTTGGCTTTATCGTGATGGCTGTTGGTATGGGCGTGCTGGGTACAATGATGCACGTGGGTATTCACTCGGCATCCGCACAATACTTCGCAGTACTGATGCTGCTGATGTTTATCGTTGGCTTTGCGATGAGCGCCGGTCCGCTGATTTGGGTACTGTGCTCTGAAATCCAGCCGCTGAAAGGCCGCGATTTCGGCATCACCTGCTCTACTGCAACCAACTGGATTGCCAACATGATCGTCGGCGCAACCTTCCTGACGATGCTGAACTCACTGGGCAGCGCCAACACCTTCTGGGTCTACGGCGGCCTGAACGTACTGTTCATCTTCCTGACTCTGTGGCTGATCCCTGAAACTAAAAACGTCTCTCTGGAACACATTGAGCGTAACCTGATGAAGGGTCGTAAACTGCGCGAAATTGGCGCACACGACTAATCACCAAAGGCTTCCTCCCCAGCGGAGGAAGCCTTCCTCTTGCAGTCCCTTCCCTGTCGCACTATCCTCTGGCGTTATGAAAACCTCCCGTCTCCCTATCGCCATCCAACAAGCCGTTATGCGTAGCCTGCGGGAAAAACTCGCCCAGGCCAATCTCAAGCTCGAACGCCAATATCCGGAGCCAAAGCTGGTTTACCAACAGCGCGGCACCGCCGCCGGCACTGCGTGGCTACAAACCTATGAAATTCGCCTTAATCCCGTCCTGCTGATGGAAAACGTCGACGCATTCATTAACGAAGTTGTGCCCCATGAGCTGGCGCATTTACTGGTGTGGAAGCACTTTGGGCGCGTGCCGCCACACGGGAAAGAGTGGAAATGGATGATGGAAAGCGTGCTGGGCGTACCGGCCCGGCGCACGCATCAGTTTGAACTGCAATCGGTGCAGCGCAAGACTTTTACTTACCGCTGTAAGTGTCAGGAGCACCAACTGACCGTCCGCCGCCATAACCGCGTTGTACGCGGTGAGGCCACCTACCGCTGTGTTCACTGCGGCGAACCACTGGTTGCAGAATAATCTTCAGAATTATCAGGAACTTTTCTGACCTAACTGATTGCATACTGGAATAACTTTCGCTACGTTGCGGGCTCGTTTTGACACGGAGTTTGTGATGTACCGTCATTTTTCTTTTGCTGCGGCCCTGTTAGCCGCTGCGTTTTCAGGCCCGGTTTTAGCCGAAGGCATCAACAGTTTTTCTCAGGCAAAAGCAGCAGGCGTCAAGGTTAACGCCGATGCACCGGGCGATTTCTACTGCGGTTGTAAAATTAACTGGCAAGGCAAAAAAGGGGTCGTTGACCTCGAATCCTGCGGCTATAAAGTGCGAAAAAATGAAAACCGCGCCAGTCGAATTGAATGGGAGCACGTTGTCCCCGCCTGGCAATTTGGTCATCAGCGTCAGTGCTGGCAGGACGGAGGGCGTAAAAACTGCGCCAAAGATCCGGTCTATCGTAAGATGGAAAGCGACATGCATAACCTGCAACCTGCTGTGGGTGAGGTAAATGGCGATCGCGCTAACTTCATGTACAGCCAGTGGAACGGTGGCGAAGGTCAGTATGGGCAATGCGCCATGAAGGTCGACTTCAAAGAGAAAGTTGCCGAGCCGCCAGCCCGCGCCCGCGGTGCCATTGCTCGTACCTATTTTTACATGCGCGACCAGTACTCTCTAACGCTCTCCCGCCAGCAAACTCAGCTTTTTAACGCCTGGAATAAGCAATATCCGGTCACCGACTGGGAGTGTGAGCGCGACGAACGCATTGCAAAGGTACAGGGGAACCATAACCCATATGTGCAACGCGCTTGCCAGGCGCAAAAGAGCTAACCTACACTAGCGTCAATATTTTTAACCATGCCCTGGCCTTTCGTAGCCCAGGGCCATGACGCGGATGTTTAACTATGCGCATTCCTCGCATTTATCACCCTGAGCCAATCACTTCCGGCAGCCAAATTTCACTGTGTGAAGATGCAGCCAACCATATCGGCCGCGTGCTGCGTATGGGACCGGGCCAGGCGCTACAGCTGTTTGATGGCAGCAATCAGGTATTCGACGCTGAAATCACCCACGCCAGTAAAAAAAGCGTGGACGTGAAGGTACTTAACGCTGAACTCGACGATCGTGAGTCGCCGTTGCACATCCACCTGGGTCAGGTGATGTCGCGCGGTGAAAAAATGGAATTCACTATCCAGAAATCGATCGAACTGGGTGTAAGCCTCATTACGCCACTTTTTTCTGAGCGCTGCGGCGTTAAACTGGACAGTGAACGCCTGAACAAGAAGCTCCAGCAGTGGCAGAAAATCGCCATTGCCGCCTGCGAACAGTGCGGTCGAAACCGGGTTCCCGAAATTCGCCCGGCAATGGATTTGGAAGCATGGTGCGCGGAACAGGACGAAGGTCTGAAACTGAACCTGCATCCGCGCGCCAGCGCCAGCATCAATACGCTGCCGCTGCCGGTGGAGCGCATCCGCTTGCTGATTGGCCCGGAAGGCGGGTTGTCGGCAGATGAAATTGCCATGACCGCACGTTATCAGTTTACTGATATTCTGTTAGGACCTCGCGTTCTGCGTACTGAGACAACCGCGCTCACCGCCATTACTGCGCTACAGGTGCGTTTTGGCGATCTGGGCTAAGGCATAAACGGAGAAGAAAATGATCAAGCTCGGCATCGTGATGGATCCCATCGCAAGCATCAACATCAAGAAAGATTCCAGCTTCGCTATGCTGCTGGAAGCGCAACGTCGCGGTTACGAAATTCATTATATGGAGATGGCCGATCTTTATCTGATCAACGGTGAAGCCCGCGCCCATACGCGTACCCTGAGCGTAGAGCAGAACTACGACAAATGGTATGAGTTCAAGAGCGAGCAGGATCTCCCGCTGGCAGACCTGGACGTTATTCTGATGCGTAAGGATCCGCCGTTTGATACCGAGTTCATCTACGCAACCTATATTCTGGAACGTGCAGAAGAAAAAGGGACGCTAATCGTCAACAAACCGCAGAGCCTGCGCGACTGCAACGAAAAGCTGTTCACCGCATGGTTTGCCGACCTGACGCCGGAAACGCTGGTCACGCGTAACAAAGCGCAGCTGAAAGCCTTCTGGCAAAAACACAGCGACATCATTCTCAAACCGCTGGACGGCATGGGCGGCGCATCTATTTTCCGTGTGAAGGAAGGCGACCCGAACCTTGGCGTCATTGCTGAAACGCTGACCGAGCACGGTACCCGCTACTGCATGGCGCAGAACTATCTGCCAGCAATTAAAGATGGCGATAAACGCGTCCTGGTGGTCGATGGCGAACCCGTTCCTTATTGCCTGGCGCGTATTCCGCAGGGCGGCGAAACCCGTGGCAACCTGGCCGCTGGCGGTCGTGGCGAGCCGCGTCCTTTGACCGACAGCGACTGGGAAATTGCACGTCGCATTGGGCCAACGCTGAAAGCGAAAGGTTTGATTTTTGTCGGTCTGGATATCATTGGCGATCGTCTGACGGAAATTAACGTTACCAGCCCAACCTGTATTCGTGAAATCGAAGCGGAGTTCCCGGTTTCGATTACCGGTATGCTGATGGATGCCATTGAGGCGCGTTTGCAGAAGTAAATACGTTGCCGGATAGCGACGCCATCGCGTCTTATCCGGCCTGAAATTGCACCCCGCAGACCGGATTAGGCGAAGCCGTCATCCGGCAATGCTATCTTCAGAGGGTGACATCTTCGAGCTTTGCCCACATACTGGGCTCTGTTGCTTTTTTGAACCAGGAAACAGAACCTCTGACAATGAATTTACAGCATCACTTTCTGATTGCCATGCCTGCTCTCCAGGATCCGATTTTCCGCCGTTCCGTGGTGTACATCTGTGAACATAATGAGAACGGAGCAATGGGGATTATCGTTAATAAGCCTCTGGAAAACTTACAAATTGAAGGGATTCTGGAAAAGCTGAAGATTACCCCAGAAGAACGCGATCCGGCCATTCGTCTGGATAAACCAGTGATGCTCGGCGGCCCGCTGGCGGAAGACCGTGGATTTATTCTGCATACCCCGCCGTCACGTTTTGCATCCAGTATCCGCATTTCAGATAACACCATCATCACCACCTCCCGCGATGTACTAGAAACCCTGGGCACACAAGAACAACCGTCCGAAGTGCTGGTTGCGCTGGGTTATTCATCATGGGAAAAAGGTCAACTGGAACAAGAGTTACTGGATAACGCCTGGCTCACGGCACCCGCAGACCTCAACATCTTATTCAAAACGCCGATTGCCGACCGCTGGCGCGATGCGGCGAAGCTTATCGGGATAGATATTCAGACCATGCCTGGCGTGGCGGGACATGCCTGATGAGCGGAACATTACTCTCTTTTGATTTTGGTACGAAAAGTATTGGTGTTGCTGTTGGTCAGCGCATTACCGGTACGGCCAGACCGTTGCCCGCCATTAAGGCGCAGGATGGTACGCCAGACTGGAGTTTGATTGAACGCCTGCTGAAAGAATGGCAGCCGGATGAAATCATTGTCGGCCTACCACTCAACATGGATGGCACAGAACAGCCCCTTACCGCGCGCGCGCGTAAGTTCGCTAACCGTATTCACGGTCGCTTTGGCGTAACCGTAACGCTGCACGATGAACGCTTGAGCACCGTCGAGGCCCGCTCCGGCCTGTTCGAACAAGGCGGATACCGGGCGTTGAATAAAGGCAAAGTAGATTCCGCTTCTGCCGTGGTCATCCTCGAAAGCTATTTCGAGCAGGGTTACTAAATCCGTCCCTGCGCCTGACGCTGCTGCTGACTTTGTGCAAATGTCTGCATACCTGTCTGTTGCCCGGTTTGAATTACGCCGGGCAGCTGATGCGTTTTCCCTTCACGAATCAAATTGCCCACGGCTGGCGTGTTGACGAGCAGCTCAAATAGCGCCACGCGCCCTCCCTGTTTATCTTCCTCCAGCTTTTGCGAAAGTACCGCCCGCAGGCTGTCTGCCAGCTGATTACGCACCGGATCTTTCTCCTGTGCGGGAAAGGTATCCACCAGCCGCGCGATGGCCTGCGCCGCCCCTCGCGTATGTAACGTTGCCAGCACCAGATGCCCGGTTTCCGCTGCGGTTAACGCCAGACGAATGGTTTCCACGTCGCGTAGCTCGCCCAGCAAAATGACGTCGGGATCTTCACGCAACGCGCCGCGTAAACCAGCGGCAAAAGAAGCGCAGTGTACGCCCACCTCCCGTTGTTGAATAAGACAACGCTGGCTGGTGTAACGATATTCAATCGGGTCTTCCAGCGTCAGAATATGCCCCGCAACATGCTGATTAAGGTACTCTACCATCGCCGCCAGGGTCGTTGATTTACCGCTACCGGTAGCGCCTGTCACCAGAATTAACCCATTTTCACTGCGCAGCAGTTCAGGTATGACGTCAGGGGTCTGGAGATCGTCTAAACGTGGACAATCAAGCGGGAGCAATCTTAGCGCCAGCGAGGTTCCCTGTTGATGAGCAAAAGCACTGGCGCGCAGCCGCTGGGAACCTGCCAGCGCAATAGCAAAATCTACCTGCCCCTGTTCCCGCCACTGTACCTGTTGTTGCTCACTGAGCCAGCACGTCAGCAGATTCTCCACGTCAGGCGTAGTAAAGGGTGCGATTTCGACTTTTCCACGTATGCGCCAGCGCGCAGGCCATGCATTGCACAGGTGTAGATCCGACACGTTATGCTTTACACTAAGGGCCACTATTTCTTCCATATTCATATGAACATCCTCGGAAAATGAACGATATCGCGCATAACCTGGCACATGTCCGGGACAAAATCTCAGCCGCCGCGACGCGTTGCGGGCGGTCTTCAGAAGAAGTTACGTTGCTTGCAGTCAGTAAAACCAAACCTGCGAGCGCCATCGAAGAAGCCATTACCGCAGGGCAGCGTGCCTTCGGTGAAAACTATGTGCAGGAAGGGGTGGATAAAATCCGCTACTTCCAGGAAAAAGGCGTCAACGATCTGCAGTGGCACTTTATCGGCCCGCTGCAGTCCAACAAAAGTCGTCTGGTCGCTGAGCACTTTGACTGGTGCCATACGATCGACCGTCTGCGTATCGCTGCCCGTCTGAGCGAACAGCGCCCGGCGGAACTGCCGCCGCTCAATGTACTGATCCAAATTAATATCAGCGATGAGAACAGTAAGTCAGGAATTCCGCTGGCAGAGCTTGATGCACTGGCCGCTGAAGTCGCTGCACTACCGCGCATTACCCTGCGTGGTCTGATGGCGATTCCGGCTCCAGAGTCAGATTATGTAAGGCAGTTTGAAGTTGCACAGCAAATGGCGGTAGCATTTGCCGGGTTGAAAACACGCTACCCAGGCATCGACACTCTCTCACTGGGAATGTCTGATGATATGGATGCCGCCATCGCGGCGGGTAGCACGATGGTGCGCATTGGCACTGCCATTTTTGGTGCTCGTGACTACACTAAAAAATAAGGAAAACTAAGGAACACCATGAATACGTTGACCTTCCTGCTCTCAACGGTAATTGAGCTGTATACCATGGCGCTGCTGCTGCGCGTGTGGATGCAATGGTCTCGCTGCGATTTTTACAACCCGTTCTCGCAGTTTATAGTGAAAATCACTCAGCCCATCATTGGGCCGTTACGCCGCATTATTCCCCCGATGGGGCCGATCGACAGCGCATCGGCATTAGTTGCGCTCGTTCTCAGCTTTATCAAAGCAATCGTGCTGTTTAAGGTGGTCACGTTCCAGCCGATCATCTGGATCGCCGCCGTACTGATTGTCCTGAAGACTATCGGGCTGTTGATTTTCTGGGTGCTGCTTGTGATGGCGATTATGAGCTGGGTCAGCCAGGGCCGCAGTCCTGTAGAGTACGTGCTGATTCAACTGGCAGATCCGCTGCTGCGTCCTATCCGTCGCATACTTCCAGGCATGGGTGGGATCGATTTCTCCCCAATGATTCTGGTTCTGCTGCTCTACGTTATTAACATGGGCATCGCGGAAGTGTTACAGGCGACAGGCAACATGCTGCTGCCGGGGCTGTGGATGGCGCTATGAGTGCCGTTACACCCTGCGACGACGGTCTGGTTTTACGGCTCTACATTCAGCCTAAAGCCAGCCGTGACAGTATTGTGGGTTTACATGGCGACGAAGTTAAAGTCGCCATTACCGCCCCACCGGTTGATGGCCAGGCCAATAGCCATCTGGTGAAGTTTCTCGGCAAACAGTTCCGTGTGGCAAAAAGCCAGGTCGTCATTGAGAAGGGCGAGCTTGGTCGTCACAAACAGGTTAAAATCATTCATCCGCAACAGATCCCGCCCGAAATTGCGGCGTTAACTGATTAGGTATCCCATGCAAAAAGTTGTCCTCGCGACCGGCAATGCCGGTAAAGTGCGTGAACTCGCCTCTCTTCTGAGTGATTTCGGTCTTGATGTTGTTGCCCAAACGGAACTGGGTGTTGATTCTGCAGACGAGACCGGGCTGACGTTTATTGAGAACGCCATTCTGAAGGCGCGTCATGCCGCGCAAATTACCGGCTTACCGGCCATTGCTGATGACTCAGGTCTGGCAGTAAATGCCCTTGGCGGCGCGCCGGGTATCTATTCAGCCCGCTATTCCGGCGAAGATGCGACCGATCAGCAGAACCTGGAAAAACTGCTTCACACCCTGCAGGATATTCCTGATGACAAGCGCCAGGCGCAGTTCCATTGTGTGCTGGTGTATATGCGCCATGCAGACGATCCAACGCCTGTTGTGTGCCACGGAAGCTGGCCGGGCGTGATTACCCGTGAACCTGCCGGAAACGGTGGTTTTGGCTACGACCCGATCTTCTTTGTGCCGTCTGAAGGGAAAACCGCAGCCGAACTGACCCGTGAAGAAAAGAGTGCAATTTCTCACCGCGGCCAGGCGCTGAAGCTGCTGCTGGATGCCCTGCGTAATGGTTAAGCTTCCGCCGCTAAGTCTTTATATTCACATCCCGTGGTGCGTGCAGAAATGCCCGTACTGCGACTTCAACTCGCATGCGCTAAAGGGCGAAGTCCCTCATGACGACTATGTGCAGCATCTGCTGAGCGATCTGGATACTGAGGTGGCCCATGCCCAGGGCCGTGAAGTAAAGACGATTTTTATCGGTGGTGGCACGCCGAGCCTGCTTTCTGGCCCGGCGATGCAAACGCTGCTCGACGGCGTGCGAGCACGGCTGAATCTGGCCGAAGATGCAGAAATCACGATGGAGGCGAATCCCGGGACGGTGGAAGCCGATCGCTTTGTGGATTATCAACGCGCTGGCGTCAACCGTATCTCGATTGGCGTACAGAGCTTTAGCTCCGCCAAACTCGAACGTCTGGGACGTATTCACGGGCCGGAAGAAGCCAAACGAGCAGCACACCTGGCGAGCGCTCTGGGGCTACGCAGCTTTAACCTCGACCTGATGCATGGTTTACCGGATCAGACGCTGGAAGAGGCGCTGGGCGATTTACAGCAGGCCATCGCGCTCAACCCACCGCATCTTTCCTGGTATCAGTTGACCATCGAACCCAACACGCTGTTCGGTTCCCGACCGCCGGTTTTACCGGACGATGACGCGCTGTGGGATATTTTTGAGCAAGGCCACCAGCTACTGACCGCCGCGGGATATCAGCAGTACGAAACCTCAGCCTACGCCAGACCGGGTTATCAGTGTCAGCACAACCTTAACTACTGGCGTTTTGGCGACTATCTTGGCATTGGCTGCGGCGCACACGGTAAGATCACATTCCCTGACGGACGCATCCTGCGCACCACCAAAACACGGCATCCGCGTGGGTATATGCAAGGGCGTTATCTCGAAAGCCAGCGCGATGTCGCCGAAGCCGATAAGCCGTTCGAGTTCTTCATGAACCGTTTCCGGCTGCTGGAAGCCGCGCCTCGCGCGGAGTTCACGCAATATACCGGTCTTACCGAAGACGTTATTCGTCGACAGATCGATGAGGCGATTTCCCTGGGCTACCTGAGTGAATGCGATGAGTACTGGCAGATTACCCAACACGGTAAGCTGTTCTTGAATTCGCTGCTGGAGCTGTTTCTGGCGGAGTGATGGCTGGTGAACGTAGACCTGATAAGCGTAGCGCCATCAGGAAAATTGCCGGATGGCGGCTGCGTCTTATCCGGCCTACAGGGTTAGGGCGGTAAGCGCAGCCACCTTCATCGATTAATACTGATTAAACATTTCCTGGATCTGCTTAGGATCCTTGGTTTGAGTCAGCGCAAGCTGCAGCAGAACACGTGCTTTTTGCGGGTTCAGGGAACCTGAAGCCACAAATCCGTATTTTGCATCATCAACTTCTGCATCCTGTGTAGTGGCGCCCGTTGGTACACGGGATGAACGCACTACAACGGTACCTTTATGCGCGGCGGTTGCCAGCGTATCGAAAATGGTTTTATACAGGTTACCGTTACCTACACCCGCACTGACGATTCCGGCGTAACCCGCATCCACCAGCGCTTTTGCCGGCAGATCGGAGGCATTAGCGTAGTTATAAACAATCCCAACTTTCGGCAGCTCGGTCAGCTTAGACACATCGAACGGAGTAGACGTGGTGTGCTTACGCGCAGGCGTACGCTGGTAGTCGATTTTACCGTTATGGATGTAACCCAACGGTCCGTAGTTAACGGATTTGAAGGTAGCGACGTCGGTAGTGTTGGTTTTAGTCACGTCACGACCATCCATAACGGTGTCGTTCATCACCACCAGCACTCCGCGGTTGGCAGAGGCTTTGTCTGCGGCAGTTACTACCGCGTTATACAAGTTGAACGGGCCATCAGCGCTCATACCCGTAGACGGACGCATTGCACCGACCAGCACCACCGGCTTGTTGCACTTGACGGTCAGGTCGAGGAAATAGGCGGTTTCTTCCATGGTATCCGTACCATGTGTTACCACGAAGCCGTCGGTTTTATCACACTCGGTATTAATCTTTTTCGCCAGCGTTAACCAGACTTCGTCATTCATATCCTGGGAGCCGATATTCACCACCTGCTCGCCTTTAACGACAGCGATATCTTTCAATTGAGGTACGGCCTCAACCAGATTTTCTACGCCAACCTTGCCTGCCGTGTAGTTAGATTTTGTCGCGGAATCACCACCACCGGCAATCGTTCCGCCGGTCGCTAAAATGGTGATGTTTGGCAGTGCAAGCGCCGCGCCGCTGAAACCCATAACCAGTGCGGCAAGTGCCGTTTTCTTGAAAAACTCCATGTTATTTCTCCAGTTACTTGAATTTGCAGCATTATGTCTATCCTACAGATGAATAATGTGACGAGTTCCAATTAACCAGATTTATATCTCCACCAAATTGCCGTTCTTAGAGATGGATATCAAAAAAACAGAAATATACAAAATAAAACGGCACAGAATGTTTCTGTGCCGTTAATAAGAGGTGAAGATTATTTCAGAGTGCTAACCAGCGTTTTACGATCGTTTTCCAGCGTCACAACGCGGGAACAAACATCTTTGCCAAACTGCTGGAAGTCTTGTTCCTGATTCTTCCATTCGTTCTGAATTGAGGTCTGCAAACCACCGAGGCTTCCGAGTACGCCCTGCAGTGGATTACCACCGCCTTTGAGCACGGCTTTCGCTCCCATCTCGTTGATGCTGTCCTGCAAAATGCCGCCCATCGCCTGATTCACCAGCTGTTGTCCGTCCGCGCGGACCTGATCAATCGCCTTATAATGGAAAGTCAAGCCATCAGTTCGATGCTCGATGATGCGGTTCATCTGCTCTTTCAATTGCGCATCCAGCTTGGTTAAGCGGCCACGCATGTTGCTGCTTTCACCGACCTCTTTGGCGATGATTTTGTCCAGCGCCACGCGACCTTTCTCTACGCGCGCTCTGGCACCTTCGTCGATCCACGGCAGGCTGCTACGCAACGCCGCCTGATAATCTTTGGCCTGCTCACGCTGTGCGGCGTTCAGGTTGTACTGTTTACCGTTGAAGGTGACATCACCAGCCTGGGTAATAACCAGGTCGCCATTCTCGCCCTTCACCTGCACCGTTTGTGGGCTCAAAATCACATCGTCACGCGGGGTGACGCTGCACTGGTAATCTGCATGTGCGGCCATCGCCGTGAACGTTAGGACTGCCGCCAGCAGCGTTTTGCGCATCATATCTTTCCCTCAATACAAATCGGGCCGGCATTTGCCGACCCTGTGCTACTTAGTCCCACCAAATATCGAAAAGTTCGCTGGTACGCACTTCTTCGAGTTTGTGCTCTTCCAGCCACTTACGCACGATTGCCTGGTGTTCTTCGGTGCATTTGCCGATTTCCTGCAGACAGATCAGACCTTCCCAGGCCAGATAGCCGCTGCCGTCAAAAGCCAGCTTGTTCGGTTCGATGACTTCATTGATAAAGTCATCAACGATTTGATCGACCTGCTCTCCAGATGTACCTTCCGGGAAACGCCATGCAACCGAAAATCCTACTTCCTGGAATTCTTCGATGTGCATCTTTTTACGCAGACGACGGCTACGGTTCTTTGCCATTATTTCACCCTCTCGAACATTAAGTCCCATACGCCGTGGCCAAGACGATGACCACGTTGTTCAAATTTGGTTACCGGGCGCGATTCCGGGCGCGGTACATAATCGTTACTCTCTGACTGGTTTTTATACCCGTCAATCGAGGACATCACTTCAAGCATGTGCTCCGCATACGCTTCCCAGTCGGTCGCCATATGGAACACGCCGCCCAGCTTCAGCTTACTTAAGATATGCTCAGCAAACGGTACCTGAACGATACGGCGTTTATTATGACGTGCTTTATGCCACGGGTCAGGGAAAAACAGCTGAACCATAGATAAAGAATTGTCAGGAATCATTTTATGCAGGACTTCAACGGCATCATGGCACATGACGCGCAGGTTCTCGACACCCTCTTCATGGGCTGAAGCCAGACACGCACCAACGCCAGGTGAGTGAACCTCAATGCCGAGGAAATTCTGTTCCGGACGCGCTTTCGCCATTGCAACCAGCGACGCTCCCATACCAAAACCGATTTCCAGCGTGACTGGCGCGTCACGGCCAAACAGTTCTGCGAAATCTACAGGCTCTTCGCTGAACTCAACGCCCATCACCGGCCAGTAGTTTTCCAGCGCGTGTTCCTGCCCTTTCGTCAGTCGCCCCTGGCGACGAACAAAACTACGAATCCGGCGCAGAGGGCGGCCGTTTTCATCAAATTCCGGTGAAATGACGTCGTTCTTCATAAAAGTTTAGTCTGCTGTGTTTGAGTTCTGAAAACGGGCATTATCCAAAGTTAGTTGCCGGATGCAAGTAAAGGAAGAAAGTGAGCAGCGGAAAGTTCCGGTTTACACCCCGTTGCCGCTGTGCTGCAATCTTGCCCCCGGCAATAATGAAACGGTAATCATGCAAGCGTCTCAATTTTCGGCTCAGGTTTTGAGCTGGTACGACAAATACGGGCGGAAAACGCTGCCCTGGCAAATTGACAAGACGCCTTACAAAGTATGGCTCTCTGAGGTAATGCTGCAACAAACTCAGGTTGCGACCGTTATCCCCTATTTTGAGCGCTTTATGGCGCGCTTCCCAACGGTAACGGATTTAGCCCATGCGCCGCTGGATGAAGTTCTGCATTTGTGGACCGGGCTGGGTTATTACGCCCGTGCGCGTAATCTGCATAAAGCCGCGCAGCAGGTTGTGACGCTGCATAGCGGTATATTTCCGCAAACCTTTGATGAAGTAGCCGCCCTACCTGGCGTCGGACGTTCAACCGCAGGCGCGATCCTTTCTCTCTCTCTGGGTCAGCATTTTCCGATTCTCGACGGTAACGTCAAACGCGTGCTGGCTCGCTGTTATGCTGTAAGCGGCTGGCCGGGTAAAAAAGAGGTCGAAAAGAAGCTGTGGGAGCTGAGCGAGCAAGTTACGCCGGCCCAGGGTGTTGAGCGTTTTAATCAGGCGATGATGGATTTAGGCGCGATGGTCTGTACGCGCTCAAAACCTAAATGTTCCCTGTGTCCGTTGGAAAATGGCTGTGTGGCGAGCGCCAATGCAAGTTGGGCGCTGTATCCCGGTAAAAAGCCCAAACAGACGCTACCGGAACGAACGGGCTATTTTTTACTGATGCAGCATGATGACGAAGTGCTGCTCGCACAGCGACCGCCCAGCGGCTTATGGGGTGGTTTATACTGTTTTCCGCAGTTTGACGATGAAGATGGACTGCGCAACTGGCTGGCGCAACGACAAATTAACGCAGATAATCTGACCCAACTTAATGCGTTTCGCCATACCTTTAGCCATTTCCACTTAGATATTGTGCCTATGTGGCTTCCCGTGTCTTCATTCACCTCATGCATGGATGAAGGCAACGCGCTCTGGTATAACTTAGCGCAACCGCCGTCGGTCGGACTGGCGGCTCCCGTGGAGCGTTTGTTACAGCAATTACGTGCCGGTACACACGTTTAACGTACCGGACGATAAAGAGGACTTTTTATGAGCAGAACGATTTTTTGCACTTTCCTGCAACGCGAAGCAGAAGGCCAGGATTTTCAGCTGTACCCGGGCGATCTGGGAAAACGCATTTATAACGAGATTTCTAAAGAAGCATGGGCGCAATGGCAGCATAAACAGACCATGCTGATTAACGAGAAAAAACTCAATATGATGAACGTCGAACACCGTAAGTTACTGGAACAGGAGATGATTAACTTCCTGTTTGAAGGTAAGGATGTGCATATTGAAGGCTATACGCCAGAATCATAAGAACCGTTGCCGGATGGCGCTGCGCTTATCCGGCCTACGTTTTAATCTGGTCCTTGCAAACAACAAACACAACACGCACTCCCGGAATGATGAAAAAATTTCTCGCGCTTGCCGTTATTGCGCCGTTGCTCATCTCCTGTTCCAGTTCGACCAAAAAAGGCGATTCCTATAACGAAGCCTGGGTCAAGGATACCAACGGTTTTGATATTCTGATGGGGCAATTTGCCCATAATATTGAGAATTTGTGGGGATTTAAGGAAGTGCTGATTGCGGGTCCGAAGGACTACGTCAAGTATACCGATCAGTATCAAACCCGCAGCCACATCAACTTTGATGACGGTACGATAACCGTCGAGACCATTGCCGGGACAGATCCCACCGGACACCTGCGTCGGGCGATTATCAAGACATTGCTGATGGGCGATGATCCGGGTTCTATCGACCTCTATTCCGATGTCGACGACATTAAGATTTCCAAAGAGCCATTCCTGTACGGACAGGTGGTTGATAATACCGGCCAGCCCATTCGTTGGGAGGGGCGTGCCACCAACTTTGCCAACTACCTGCTGCAAACACGACTTAAAAGCCGCAGCAATGGCCTGCGTATCATCTATAGCGTGACGATCAATCTGGTGCCGAACCACCTTGATAAGCGCGCGCATAAATACGTCGGTATGGTGCGTCAGGCTTCACGTAAGTATGGCGTCGACGAGTCGCTGATTCTGGCTATCATGCAAACCGAATCCTCGTTTAACCCGTATGCGGTGAGCCATGCCGATGCGCTGGGACTGATGCAGGTGGTACAGCACAGCGCCGGGAAAGATGTGTTCCGCTCGCAAGGTCGCTCAGGCACACCAAGCCGTAGCTTCTTGTTTGATCCGGCCAGCAACATTGATACCGGCACGGCCTATCTGGCAATGCTCAACAATGTCTATTTAGGTGGTATCGATAATCCGACCTCACGCCGCTATGCGGTAATCACCGCGTATAACGGCGGTGCGGGCAGCGTGCTACGCGTGTTTTCGAACGATAAAATTCAGGCCGCGAATATCATTAACAGCATGTCTCCTGGTGACGTTTATCAAACGCTGACCACCCGACATCCCTCTGCTGAATCACGCCGATACCTTTACAAGGTCAATTCCGCACAAAAATCCTATCGACGCCGCTAATGTATTCCTCTTCAGCCCCCTAAAACGGGGGCCTGAAGCACAAAAAATGTTAACTCCATCACTCTTTTGCTTTGCAAGCAGAAATTGTTTGCAAATATTTGTCACAGGTAACAAAAAAAGAGTGCATCTCATTGATAGAATCACATCATATAGCCACGGCAAATGTGCCTTTTAAAACATTCATCCGCATTACGGTGTGAGGAAATTAACATGAATCTTAAGCTGCAGCTGAAAGTTCTCTCGTTTCTGCAGTTCTGCTTATGGGGTAGTTGGCTCACTACCCTCGGCTCCTATATGTTTGTCACCCTTAAATTCGATGGTGCATCCATTGGCGCGGTGTATAGCTCGCTGGGGATCGCCGCCGTGCTTATGCCAACGCTGTTAGGGATCGTGGCCGATAAATGGATCAGTGCGAAGTGGGTTTACGCCCTTTGCCACCTGGTCGGTGCAGGAACGCTGTTTGCCGCAGCCGAAGTCACCACGCCAGGGGCCATGTTCTTTGTGATCTTGCTTAACTCCCTGGCCTATATGCCAACACTGGGGCTAATCAACACCATCTCCTACTATCGCCTGCAATCTGCCGGGATGGATATCGTTACCGACTTCCCGCCAATTCGTATCTGGGGCACCATCGGCTTTATTCTGGCGATGTGGGCCGTGAGCTTCTCCGGCTTTGAACTGAGCCATATGCAGCTGTACATCGGTGCGACATTGTCCCTGGTACTGGTACTGTTCACCCTGACGCTGCCGCATATTCCGGTTGCCAATCAGCAGAAAAACCAGAGCTGGACATCAATGCTCGGTCTGGATGCTTTCGCGCTGTTTAAAAACAAGCGTATGGCGATTTTCTTCATCTTCTCAATGATGCTGGGCGCAGAGCTGCAGATTACCAATATGTTTGGTAACACCTTCCTGCACAGCTTCGATAACAATCCACTGTTCTCCGGTAGCTTTATCGTGGAACACGCATCGGTGATGATGTCGATTTCACAGATTTCCGAGACGTTGTTTATCCTGACCATCCCGTTCTTCTTAAGCCGTTACGGTATTAAGAACGTGATGCTTATCAGTATTGTGGCGTGGATGCTGCGCTTCGGCCTGTTTGCCTACGGCGATCCAACGCCGTTCGGTACAGTGCTGCTGGTTCTGTCGATGATTGTTTACGGCTGCGCCTTCGACTTCTTCAACATCTCTGGTTCTGTGTTCGTGGAGAAAGAAGTACGCCCTGAAATCCGCGCCAGCGCACAGGGTATGTTCCTGATGATGACCAACGGTTTCGGTTGTATTCTGGGCGGACTGGTGAGCGGTAAAGTCGTTGAACACTATACGCTGAACGGTATTACCGACTGGCAGACCGTGTGGTTGATCTTCGCAGGTTACTCGCTGGTTCTGGCTTTTGCCTTCGTTGCGCTGTTTAAATACAAACACGTACGCGTTCCAGCAGGCACCCAGACTATCGCGCACTAACGTTTACGCAGAGAAAAGCGGGTTACCAAAAGGTAACCCGCTTTTTTTGCACTTACTTCACCACATATCCATACAGACGCTTAATACCGTCTGCATCCGTTTCACTGTAAACTCCTTGCAGCTCCGGCGAGAAGCCTGGCAGCAGGTTTACGCCCTCTTCCAGCGCCAGGAAATATTGCTGTACCGCCCCACCCCATACTTCGCCCGGTACCACGCACAGCACGCCCGGAGGATAAGGCAGCGCACCTTCCGCCGCAATGCGGCCAGCTGCTTCACTAATCCGCACCAGTTCAACATCACCACGGATAAAAGCGCTGTTCGCATCCTGTGGGTTCATCGCCACGGCAGGTAAACTTTCCTGACGGAACATCGCTTTTTGCAGATCTTTCACATCAAAGCTGACGTACAGTGAGTGCATCTCCTGGCACAGTTCACGCAGCGTGTAATCCCGATAGCGTACCGGATACTTGTTGAAGATAGTGGGCAGCACATCTGCCAGCGGCGTATCGTCTTCAATATGCTGCTCAAACTGCGCCAGCATCGCCACCAGTTGCGCCAGTTTCTCTGCGCTTTCTGCCGGGGTCAGCAGGAACAGAATCGAGTTAAGGTCGCATTTCTCCGGCACGATGCCGTTTTCACGCAGGTAATGCGCCAGAATCGTCGCCGGAATACCAAACTCGGTATATTGCCCGGTTTGTGCGTCAATGCCCGGAGTGGTTAACAGCAGTTTGCAAGGGTCAACGAAATACTGGTCTCGCGCGTAGCCGGAAAAACCATGCCATTTAGCACCTGGTTCGAAGCTAAAGAAGCGACGCTCGCTGGCAATCACCTGTGTCGGATAGCTTTCCCACGGTTTGCCATCAACTACCGGGGGAATAAACGGCTGAATCATCTTACAGCGGGTAAGTATCGCTTTACGGGCCTCAATGCCCAGCGTCACACACTCCGCCCATAGCCGACGGCCGCTCTCGCCTTCATGGATTTTGGCGTTAATGTCCAGCGCCGCAAACAGCGGGTAAAACGGACTGGTAGAAGCATGCAGCATAAATGCATTATTCAGACGCTTATGCGGGCAGAACCGCGCCTGACCGCGAATATGGTTATCCTTTTTGTGGATCTGCGAAGTTTGCGAGAATCCGGCCTGCTGTTTGTGTACCGACTGGGTGACAAAGATCCCCGGATCGTTAGCATCGAGATCCAACAGCAGCGGTGACCCATCGGCCATCATCGGAATAAATTGTTCGTAGCCGACCCATGCGGAGTCAAACAGGATGTAATCACACAGATGACCGATCTTGTCGATCACCTGCCGGGCATTGTAGATCGTACCGTCATAGGTGCCGAGCTGAATGATCGCCAGACGGAACGGGCGCGGTTGATCGGCCTTTTGCGGCGCAACCTCGCGAAGTTGCTGGCGCAGATACTCCTCATCAAAGCAGTGCTCGTCAATACCGCCAATAAAGCCAAACGGATTACGCGCCGCTTCCAGATACACCGGCGTCGCACCCGCCTGGATCAGCGCACCGTGGTGGTTCGACTTATGGTTATTACGGTCAAACAGCACCAGATCGCCGCGCGTCAGCAGCGCATTGGTTACTACTTTATTGGCCGCAGAGGTCCCGTTCAGCACAAAGTAGGTTTTATCCGCGTGGAAAACTTTCGCGGCAAATTTCTGCGCATGTTTCGCCGAGCCTTCATGAATCAGCAGATCGCCAAGCTTAACGTCGGCGTTGCACATATCCGCGCGAAACAGATTCTCGCCAAAGAACTCGTAGAAATGGCGCCCCGCGGGATGCTTTTTAAAGAACTCACCGTGTTGATGTCCTGGGCAGGCAAATGTGCTGTTCCCCATCTCGACATACTGAGTCAACGTGTCATAGAACGGCGGCAGCAAATCTTCTTCATACTGACAGGCAGCAGACTCCAGCTCCAGCCAGTCCTGCGCCTGACCGCGAATGACCGCATTCACACCCATCGGCAGATCAACATCCGACTCTGCGAACAGAAACACGGGTATATGAAAACCGGTGCGTTTCAGCAAAGCAAGGATCCCGCTGCGGCTATCCGCAACGGTAATGACGACTGCCGCAACGTCAGTAAAATCAGTACTGTCCAGCGACACCACCTGACGATGGCTGGACAGACGAGAAACCAGTTCTCCACTGGCGGCAATTTTCATTGATTTCATAAGCGCAATAACCCGTTTCGGGAAAATCAAAAGTCCCGGACAAAGCCATATTGCTTTGCCCACGAAATGACAGGTCAAACTGGTTACCAGCCCCGACCGCCAGACATCAGTAAAAGCAGATAGCCTCTGATTTTACTGTTATCCTGCAGTGAGCGTGCGCTGCCCTCACCGCATGGTGGGAGCGTAAAGATAAGTCGCAGGAAGGGGCAAACGTCGCGCAAAAAGGCGATGTTGAAGGCGATGTAGGGGGAGTAATATCATCCCAGGCAGCCCCATTCAGACAGGAGAAAATTCGCGCAATCATGGCACCTTTCACTTTCAGGCGCAAGATAAAATCCGGTGCCTGAACCTCACAGATAAACAAGCATTTCGTCTGCCAATCGCGGCATAATAATGCAATCTGAAAACATATTTTACCCAGAGAATTGCCTTTAGCATCAAGACGATAATGGGTATGCAGGAGCAAACGTGGTAATTGGACCCTTTATTAATGCTGGCGCCATTTTATTTGGTGGTGTTCTCGGCGCACTACTCAGCCAGCATTTACCGGAACGCATTCGTGCCTCCATGACCTCCATATTCGGACTGTGCTCTTTGGGGATTGGTATTTTGCTGGTTATCAAGTGCGCTAACCTACCGGTGATGGTCCTGGCTACGTTGGTCGGTGCATTAATTGGCGAGTTCTGTTATCTGGAAAAAGGGATCAATACCGCGGTTGCCAAAGCGCAGCAGCTTTTCACCCGGTCGGATGCCAACACCACGCACGAATCCTTCATCCAGAGCTATGTGGCCATCATCGTGCTATTTTGCGCCAGTGGTACCGGGATCTTCGGGGCTATACATGAAGGGATGACCGGCGACCCGAATATTTTAATCGCCAAATCGTTTCTTGATTTCTTCACGGCCATCATCTTCGCCTGTTCATTAGGTATCGCGGTATCGGCAATTTGTGTACCAATGCTGGCAATCCAGTTAACGCTTGCCACCTGCGCGGCAATGATTTTGCCCCTAACGACGCCAGCCATGATGGCCGATTTCAGCGCCGTAGGTGGGCTACTGTTGTTGGCAACCGGTTTACGTATTTGTGGAATCAAAATGTTTGCGGTTGTGAATATGCTTCCTGCCCTTCTGCTGGCAATGCCGCTTTCCGCCGCGTGGACGGCATTTTTTGCCTGAGAATGCGTGCAATAGCAACAATGTGGTGATAGATTGTGCAGTCTGCGTTGATTTGAAGAAATTTCGTTGACGAAACGAAGCGAATCGGTTTTAATGCGCCTCGTTGCCCGGATAGCTCAGTCGGTAGAGCAGGGGATTGAAAATCCCCGTGTCCTTGGTTCGATTCCGAGTCCGGGCACCACTATTCATAAGGCCTCGCTGCAAAGCGGGGCTTTTTTCTTTTCTGGCTACGGTAGATTTCTGGTCGTTGCAACAGGTTATTTGTTTGCTGGATTTCTCGCCATTTTCGCAGATGTTCGTTACTTTTAGACACCTCAACATCCTCTGATGTACCTTTTCCTAACCTCACTGCTACGGTCTTTCTACGGTCCTCTACGGTTCCTTTCTCTCAGATCATTCATAATGAAGTAGAAAATACGGGGAAAACGGGGGAATCATCATTTCTCCTTAATCCGCTGGTCTTAACATGATTTTGTCGCGGGGAATAAGGTGGGGAAATCCCCAATAGCAAGCGGGGAAACTTGGCAGCATACACCCTCCAGATGGGAATCTTCACCAGTCCGTCCACCTGCAACAAGCTCTTCTTGCCCTTTCACTTCTTACCATTTTCAGAATCCCCCCGTTCTCCACGCCATCATAAAATGATTTATCCGTAGTAATACTACTTGAGCTAAACGTATTGGAATAATAACCTGAGTGTCCGTTGTGAGCTGTGGGTTCAACGAACCAGTACAGCGCTGTCCTTAATCAACGATGAGCAGGTCATACACTCTGACTATTAGCAATGCCCGTTCCTAGCACAAAGTGAGTAAGTTACTGAGCTGCAGGTCCACTGTAAGCGAAAAGTGGAAATTAACATATCTGTTAAAGGGGCCAAATATATCTATCCACCCACTTATACTGATGGGGATTGGATAATTAGAACATGCCTTTTTTTTATAACGAGCAATGCACATCTCGTTTCAAATTTAGTCAACGAGATGTGCATGCAGATTGTTTAGAGGCAGTGCAAGCACTTTAGTTCACAAAGGGTTGCACCGGGACGACTACACCAAACTTTTCCAATTGCAAGAATTTAGATCCAAAAATTTGGGCAGGGATTTTGCGCTGGAGTAAGGCAAAGAAATTTTCATCATGCGTTGAAATAATAATTTGTTTATCAAATTGAACACATATACTTCTTAAAAGATCTATCGTAGAGAGTATATTAATCGAATCCATTGACTGAATTGGGTCATCAATCATAACAACATTGATGGGATTACCCTCATCGTCTTTCGCATGAAGTGCACTAGCTAAAAAGACACTTAAGCTTAGAATATTCGTTTGAGCCGCACTGAAATAAAGTATTGGCGAGATTTGCTCTCCAACCTCATCACTAACCACAATATTTAGGCCTGGCTTATCAGAATCAAAGTCAGCCTTAAACTCTACTTTTTTAAAGGCAGGATGCGGATCTATCTTCTTATAAATAGAATTAATAAGATCTTCATAGAAGAAATTATTGATAAGAAGTTTCAGGCTATCCACTATTGCATCTCTTTCTGCGGTTAAAGTAGTGTCGACCCGTTCACGCTGTTTTATTAACATCTCTTCAGCCATTAAATCTTTCTGAAGAGCTGTATGTTTAATATATGGCTTAAACGAACTCATAAGTTCTATGAGTAAATTAATATTATTTGAGAGCCTATCAAATTCTTTCGTACGAAGATGGCAATCCTGAACTTTCGCAGCTATGAGCTCTTTGACTTTTTCAAGACTGTACTCAGGACGGATAATTATAAGGTTAGATAAACTCTCATAAAACGTGTTAATTACTGATTGAGAGCGGGCAACACTTATTTCTAAAGATTCTTTTTGCAGCTTCAACTGAACAAAATCCACCCACATGCCATCACTTAACATTTTTTGCTGTAAAACAGCACATTGTTCAGTCAAAAACTCAATAGTGGTTTTACACTTAATTATTTCAGCCTCAATCTCTAGTTTCCTTTTTTCAGTATGACTTTTGAGGGATGAAGACGAAATCGCATTTTCATTTAAGTATTTATAAACTGTAATGTAGATATTTCCGCTAAAGATACCTTCCAGCTCCGAAGCTATTTTTTGCTGCGCAGAGTCTTTTTCTTTAAGTGATTCATTAAGCATTTCAACCTGAGGGGTAATTAATGCTTTTCCTTCTAGGAGCTTTGAACTTTTGATTGAAAGCTCACCAATTTCTTTTTCAATTCGGGATACCAGTTCATCATGTGAAAGTGCCCAAACTAAACTTTCTAACTCTGTGGTCCGTTTCTCAAGAGTCTTTAACTCTGCTTCTATTGAATATATATCTCTACCTGCAAGAGTAAGTCTCTCGTCAGTCTCACTCAATTCCTTGTTTAAGTTAATAATCAACTGAGCCTTTGAATCAATTGCGCACTGAGTAATATCCTGAATTGATTGAAGAATTTCTTTCTGACGTGTAGAGAAAAATAAAAGCTGTTTAGAATTCTCCTCACTTAATTCTGATAAAAGGTTCCGCCCTTTAATTTTATCCAGTAAACCGTCCGCAGATGGGTGAGGAGCTGTACATAAAGGACAGATACTGGATGGTCGTACACTAAGATAGTCAATTCCAATGGCAATCAGTCGTTCATGCAATTCCATCTGTTCAGATAATGCTTTTTGAGTAACATGCACAGCTTGAATTTGTGATTCAATCACATCAAACTCGGCGTAACATCTCGTCAGCTGCTCAACTTTCGTAGGTTCTAAAAGTAAGGTCCCTAGATTTCCGTTTGATAATGAGGTGGCATTAATATTGAGTTCAGAAAGTCTAGTCAACTCACGATTCAACTCCCCAAGCCTAGATTTATCTATCTTAATAGAAACTTCTTTTTTTGATATTTGCTGTGTTAGGTTACTTACCCGAGCCCGGTTATTTGCGAGCTCCAAATATACTTGCCCGGCGTTATCAACGGTCTTCCTAAGTATAGCGACCCTATCATCTACAGCCTTAAGCTCCTTATTCAATTGATTAATTGTTGTTTCAAAACCTGCAAGCTGCGCACAGATCTTGGTGCGTTCTTCAGAAATTATCTTTTGGCTAGTAGACAACTCAAGAAGATGAGACTCAATTTTTAGAAAATCATCAATACAATCAATCACTTCTATAATACGAGTCATATGCATGTGTGTGGTTTTCTGATCTTCTGCACATTTTTCGTATGAATCCAAAAGTGATTGGTACCTATCAGCGTCGGCCACTCCTTTCACTAATTTAGCAAGATGTAAATTCTGTTCTGCTAAACTGCGGACATGTAATTCAGTTTCAGATATTTTTAGAAGCCTGTCTTCCAGTGCTTCTACCGTTCGATTGTTCGTTAAACGTGATGAGTCGAGTTCATGGCGTCGCGATATAAGACTAACATTAAGAGCATATTCATCTTGAGATGAAAAACTCTCGTCAGGTAATTGAATATTTTCACCCAACTTATTCAATTCAACAGCAATAGAATTGAATTTTTGGAAAATTGAAGAATCTATTGGTTGTTTTAATTGTTCAAGAATAGATTCTCTCTTTTTATTGAGATTATTCAACTCAATCTTATTATCATTTATAAGTACTGACAGCTCTTTACGGGCAATTTCAATATCTCCACCGAAACTTTCCATAAATTTCGTATAGCGCTCTTGCGGTTTGGCTTCTCGGAGAAATCTATCAATTTCATCTTGACTTAGAATCACTTGTCGGAAAAAATCATTTTCTCTTTGACTATTATCTCCGAATCGCAAATCACGCCCATTAGATCTGACTTTGGGTAGTTTACGCTCAAAAGGGAGTGGTCGAGTGGTTGATACCACTACCTTTGTGCGTATATTTTTATCTACATATTTATTACGTAAAATTTCTTGCCCAACATTATCGTCCTTGGTGATTTTGGCAGCGTTCTCATAATTAGCTTTATTATATTCTCCGCCAAGTCTTGCCATGTGATTGGTAATTGCCCATTCAACAGCATCGTAGAAGGAGCTTTTACCAAAACCATTCGGAGCATAGATCGCAACAAAATTTGCAGCAACATCTCCATCATTCGTGAAATCAAACGTGCCATCTGACCTAGATTTGTAGGCACGAAATGCTTCAATCTCAACTTTTTTAATTTTCATTTTTGTTCAAAAATTTAATTATTTCATTGACCATGGAGGCGCGGATTTCTCTGGACTCATTCTTTGAATCTAATGGAGCACCACGAACGTATTTATCTAAAGACAATAAAGCCTCTTTTGACTCATTGACTCGCGGATCAAGTCTTAAGTCTGTTCCCAACAAATATTTTTGCAACTCAGTAACTAACTGAGCAGAGGTGGGGGCACCTGAGAATTTATCAATAATTATCTTGCGAGCAGCAAACTTATTGTTTTCTATTTCATATTTTTCCCATACAGGAAAAACATCAGTTGTAAAAAAAACAATATACATATTCCAAGATGCTAAGTCACCCGATGGTTGATAGTGAACAGAAACCACATTTTGAATAGTACGCCAATTCTCCAAAATATCGGCTGAAGTCTCACATACACATACTATACAGGAAATAAATGAAAGTGGATCATCTGAGCAATACATGTGAAATCTGATTTTATCATATTTCACACTTAAAATACTCAGATCGACTTCCTTACTTAATAATTTCATTAAGCTTCTCCTTAAATAACTGCAATTGTGGTACACCTGCTGGAACTACTAGATATTCATCCTCACGGTCTATTACGCAGCTTTTGCGGAGTCCCTCCAGATGAGTTAATTTGAAGCTTGTATAAATAGAACTTTCAACTTCATCGATAGCAAACGGCCCCTGGTTTGGCACTACCGCTATATTATTTATTACGTTTTTAAGTCGAAAGTTCGGAGGCAAGACACTTGCAGCAGCATCAGGTGATGCAACGATTAAAGTGCCATCCTTATCTAAAAGTTTTCGTGCCGTTTTGAGTAGTTCTTCCAAATGGCTAATCCAGTTCGCACCATTACTGGTATATAATAGCCGCCGCTTTCGCTCCAAGCTTTTTATATATGCATCATCCACAATTCCAACATTATCTATCACAGAGCAAATAACTAAAAATTCAAAATAAGAAATCCATAACTCTTTATTACTGAGCTCATTAGGAGTTTTGGGATCCATCAAAAGCTGTAATCCATATTGCCCCATGATTTTGTAAGGCGGAGACATCCCACTAGCTATAAGTGATCTGGAAAGGGCTTCTAACGCGTCTTTAAGATTACGAACATTGTTTTGATCAATAACATTAAATTTAAATATTTTGTCTTGTATTCGAGAAAAGCATTCCAAATGGGCAGGAATCATCGGTGCGCTATCGTATGCTCTTATTATTTCATCAAACTTTGCTAAGCTATGGCATTGCACTCGGCCAAACTGTTGTTCCTCTTCAGTGCCATCCATCCTAAACTCAACACCAACAAGAAATGTATTTCTACCAACTATGTGATATACACCTCCACCTGACATCCCCTTTATCGTGGCTAAGCCTGGTACACCATCAACAGTGAAAATGACAAGCTCATCGACCACGCTAGTCATATGTCCATCATAATATTTTATAGGATCCGAACTCCTTCTTTCAGTGTTTGGAAATCCTACTAATGTAAGCTCAGCACGAGGAGGCAACGTCGAAGCAGTAAAACAACTTTGTGCAACTTCTGGTTGATATTCAATTTTTAAAATTGCGAAATCATTATGGGATTCGTTCAAATATTTAATGTCTGGATATAGGAGCACAGCTAATACTGTAAGTTTATTGCCACTGTGATCGGTAACTTCGATATTATCGAGAGTGTCACGAATAACATGGTATGCAGTCAGTACATATGTGTAATCCAGTGTCATTGCATTAACTAGCACACCACTGCCACCATTAACCATGACGCAGTGGGACTGCATTATTTCGTAAACTGTCATGTTAGAATTTAATCTCATCACCTAGCACTTTTAGACGAGAAGAATAGCTCTCAGCTTCATGCGCTAAAAGCAGCGGAGTAATTACATTGCTGTAATTAAAATAAATATCACCATCTGTTTCCTTTAAGATCCTTGCAATAGTCCTTTTATTGGGAAGACCATGCTTCGAACCATTGGTTGAAATAACAAAGCATGGAGAATCTAGTATTGAAAGAAATTCGTTGCTTGTGTTGTATTGACTACCATGATGCGAAACTTTAACCAGATCCAGCTTCAACTTGTTTGTTTCGCTATAGCCCAATGCTCTTAAATTTTTTGTAACAACTTGGTCATTGGCGTCTCCTAAAAAAAGCATTTTTTTGTCATCTGTTTCCAGTAAAAATGCAATTGAGCTTCCATTATAAATAGATGAGTCAGATTCAAATCTATCATCTGCCCAAATTTCGTCCAATGAACGGTGATAATCATTCTCATATGAAGAAGTGTCAGCTGAACTTACTTCCGTTGGCCACTTATGCAAAAGCTGTTCGAGTTGTCTTCGTTCAGGTGAAAGTGCTGTTAAAGTAATCGGGCCTACTTTGTAGATTTGCCCTGCCATAATGAGCGGTGCTCGCACACATCCGATTTCATCAAGTAATGCCTCAAGTTCTTGCCCCTGTTTAACGCTAGTTTCAGGGGAAACTTCCTGCAAGAAAATATTATTTTCACAAATTTCAGGCACATTAAAATGATGTGTGATTAACCTCGAAGAATTGAACCAGATCGATTTAACCAGCTGACGCAGATAGTTTGGACTTTCGAATGCCTTGATAAAACCATTTATGTGATCATCATCAATGTGGGTCAGGATAGCCAGATCAATGTTTTGCCCCTTTCCTTTCAGATCATCGAGAGCGTTACTCAATGCTCCAGAATAGCGCTGCCTAATGCCATACCTGAATGTCGTCGCAGGTCCCCCATCAATGAGCAAGTTGAGAGTGCCTGAACCGCTTTCATGGCTCACCAAAATGCAATCGCCATGGTTAGCTTTAAGAATTCGTACGATGATCCCCATCAGGATTTGTCTTCCTTACCAGTGAGCTCTTTCCCATATGAAGATTTTACCATCTAGAAACAATCTTAAGGTTGATCAAAGATGATTTTTTTTCAAACAATTTGATACTTTCAATGGTGTTATCTACATGAGTGCAACGCATCACGAAATTTACACTTTTCCATTAAAAACATAAAGTTAGCACTTCAACATCCATCCCCACTATGTTTTGGCAACATCCATAACCAACTTTGATACCTGCCATATACGGGCAACTCTCTTGATCCTCATGGCATGTAATTGTTCTAGACTGAAACACATATTATTTCTGTGAACTCTTCCCCAACGGCAATCTTTTCCCTTAAGACCAGAATCAGACCGTAAAGCCTGCTCTTTCTGCATTTCCCGTCTTAATTCATACCATGTGGCACCAGCATTCCCTTCGCCATGCCAGAAAATCAACTTAGCCATTAACAACGCCGTGTCGGGGATGGGTCAACCCTGACGTTCTTTACACCAGTCACAGGAGGTTATATGTCCACTCCCAAACGCTTCCGTTTTACTAATCAGCTCATTAAATCACTGCCCCCTAACACATCAGATGCACGCAGCACCGATGCCGAATACAGCGATACCGAGATTTCTGGCCTGAAGTGTCTGGTCAGCAAAGGTGAAGGTCGTAAAAAATTCTTGCTCCGTTACCTCTATCATGGACGAAAACGCGCCATCGCTATTGGTCACTGGCCTGAGGTGGATGTCACCTTAGCCCGTAAGATTGCCATGGAGCATAAACGCTCACTAGCCACCGGAACTGACCCTAAGCAGGAACGTGAAAAAAAGAGACAAGAGATGACATTTGATGAACTCTTTAACCAGCATTATCTGGTTTGGGCAAAATCCGCGAAACGTAGCTGGGGAAAGGATTTCCAGCGCTACCGGGATCATATCCGTCCCGCCATTGGTCAGATGCTGCTTAGCGATATCACACTAGCCAGCATTCTTCGCCTCCAGCAGACGTTAAGCATTTCACTGTCAGCAGCAACCTGTAATCGTGTCATTGTACTGGTTAAAGCGGTATTTACCTGGGCAGGAAGGCAAAGCATTACCTCTGTCCATCCGGCAAGAGTGGTACAGCTTCTCAGGGAGAACAACGCCCGGCAGCGCTATTTCACCGAGGACGAAATTCGTCGTATTTTTCTCTCCGCCGATAACGATACCAGCCCCGTAGCTGCCCGCTATGTCAAACTGCTGTTACTGACCGGCCTTCGTCGTGATGAGCTGCGTCTGGCTAAGTGGGAGCATGTTGACCCGGTTAAACGCACCCTGTGGCTCCCGGAAACCAAGAATGGTTATGGACGGATTGTTCACCTTAACTCACTGGCGATGGACGTAATCAGAACGCTGCCAACGCAGCGTGGAAATCCGTGGTTGTTTATCGGTAAAAAACAAGGAATGCCGCTGAACAATCCGGTCAAAGCCTTTCAGCGTATCGTGCGTCGGGCGGGAATTTTCGACAAAGAAGTGTGTATTCATACCTGCCGCCATTCGGTTGCGGCGCTCATCGTTTCCCATGGTGGAACGCTGTATGACGTTCAGGCGCAGTTAGGTCATCGCAGTAGTCAGTCATCACAGCGTTATGCGCACCTTCATCCTCAGCGCTTACAGAACACCAGCCAACTTCTGGCGGAAAGGATAACAGCTCAGCTATCTTCTTTGCGATAAATGAAAAGCAGAGGCAAATGCCCCTGCTTTTTTTAAAGGTAAACTCATCAATCAGAATGGGATGTATTCATAAGCGGTCTCATCCTCATTACTTCTGGCAAGATATCGGGCTTTATTGCGAGCCTGATCGATTGATAGTGTTGGAAATTCGCCAAGATAATCATAATGAACGTTACCCTTGAAAATATAACTGGCAAAGAAACGAATATTTTCATTTCGGTTAATCATTGCTTTTAATTCAGGATACTCACTGTCGGTCACTTCCCTACAGATACCATAGAAATTGCATTTAGCCTGCGCCATGATAAGACCATAAGGCGTAAGTGGTGGGCGAATAGTTTCACAGCCTGTAATAGCACCAGGAAAAGTGTGAGTTTCATTTAATTCGAAGAATTCATTCATGGGGTTCCCCTTCTGTTAATTCATTCAGAATAATAAGTTTAAAGATAAGTTAGTTAACTACATTCAGATAATGCTCAAGCACAATTCAAATCAGCACTGATAAACCCTCGCTTAATGTGGTAGTAACACCTATCCATACCAGTAAGAGGACGCTTTTTGTAATGCCCTTTACTTTCTACCCGCAGCAGTTTTCGTCGTACCAGCTCCTTAGCGACTTCACTGGCGCTTAGTGAATGTTTCTGACACCACTCTTCAAATACAGGTGCGAAGATTAAAAAATCCTCAGTAGCATGGTGAATATAGCCCCAGTGATTTCCGGGTTTACGGTTGTCCGGTTCTTTAAGACCGATAAAATGCGCACCTTCTCGCTTTACAAGGTCACGCTGAATATCAATAAGAGCCAGTAACACGGGGTTATACTGGTTAGGCTTATCATCAAGCCAGCGGCGAGCGGCACTCATTATCGCATCTGCAATAACATCCTCACCAAAGGGAAGAATATTCCATTCAGTTGCCAGGCCCCCGGCGCACAAGCACAGGGCAAAACGTTCTAATGCACGCTTCTGAATATCACTGAGAGAATAGCCTTCTTCCTGCAATTCACCGATCAGAATGCCATAGCAATCTTTTGATGCACTCTGGATGAATTTACACATCTCCTGATAAGATAAGGCCTCATCATTTTCACCCTTCAATGTTAGAAGGCAGGCAATAAATTCCTTACCCGCAGTGCCGTAAGTCTCACACAACCCATGTTTCAGTCTCTCAGCACGATTACGTACGCCTTCAGAGGTCTCACCGTCTTTACGTGCATCTTCGGGGCGGATGTTAAGACTGATGGCACGATGCTCCTGCCCTCCCTGAATTTGCTCTTTCTGCGTGGCAAGCTTCTCAGGAATAGACATTTCCCCTGACGAAAGAATAAACATTTTCCAGGTAAAGGCCTCATCTATCTCCAGATGCTGATTCATTCTATCCTTACCCTTCGAAGCAGTAATATTGTACAGCAAGGAAGCAAAGTCCTTCTGTTTGTAAGCACCCAACTCATCAATACAGGCTAATATCCCTGAATACCGACTCAGGTTTTTCTCAAGCGCATTCGCTGTAGTATTCCAGCGTAAAATGTTCACATCTGGCGCACTGCCGGGTTCTCCACCATGCCCGTGAACTGACATGGGAAGCTGGAGAAGAATTGTTTTTCCGGTCGTTGACCCCCCGTAAAAATGAAACAATGCGACATCCATTTTGCACAACGACAGCAGCATCGAAGCAAAAGCGGTGGATAATGCAAAGACCTGAGGCCAGCCATGAACCAGCTCAGCTACCATAGTTTTCCAGTCATCCAGCGTTCCCGACTCGACAAGCCCTCGTGGAACACGGGAAGCTGGAATCAAATAGTCAAATCCTAAAAGGTGCTGCGCGATAGGCATACTGCCGTGAAGAAATGCTTTGTTGCCGGGCACAAAACCCATCGAATCTGCGACAAGATAAGTAGGCAATTCCAGCGATTTCTTCATACACACCTGTAAGAATTGCACCAGCAGCTCTTTAGACTTTATCGTCAGGGAGATACCAAAACCTTTGCCCGCCAGAGAGGCCATGACGTGATCAGGTTTTACCATCGCATCACTTAATGAGATATCCGCACAGGCGAACTCTCCAGCATGGTTGATAGTCATCAACTCGACGCCCATATTGCGCATTTTACAATCCGAATAATGCCTGTAGACAGGGAGAATGAGGGTCGAGCTTAACTGGTACCATTTTTTTCCTTCATAATAGAAAAGCCCTTTTGCAGTATTGACAAAGCCTTCAGGCAGACCATCACGGCATCCGCACTTAGAAATGTCATCGAGATCGATGTCGATTGCAGCAGCCTTGTTCAGGTTTTTTCTGACCACCTTCAGATGAAGAGCACGACGAGCCAGAAATGCATTTAATTTCGTGCAGGCAAAACGAGCGGGGGCCGTTGTAGTCAAGGGTGATGGTGTTGATTTATTATTCATTTACAGGGTCCTTTTTGAATGTGAACCACAGGCAGTAAAGCGCAGAACTCACTTGCCTGAGGAGGAATTCTGTTTAGGCCGGAAAAACATTCATCGCCCGGTTAACGGCTTCGTGGTAACGCGCCGGTGATGAGTGCAAATAAAGTGACGTTACTTTGATCGTGCTGTGACCCAGTAAGTCTTTGACGGTGTGAATGTCGGCCCCGCTCTCAATGAGCTTTGTCGCAAAGGTATGACGCATCTCATGGATGGTGAACGGTGGAATACCCGCAGCCTCACAAAGTCGTTTTTGCAGGCGACGTGGCTCAGAAACCGGATTTTCGGTTCCCTTGCCCGGAAATACCCAGCCTTCATCACCCAGATGCTGACGCTGTTCTGTCAGAAGAACGAAAGCCTTATCACATACCGGTACACGGCGGAGTTTGCCGTTTTTGGTATGGCGAAGGGTGATAACCTTGCGGCTCCAGTCCACATCTTCAAGACGAAGGTGACGGGTTTCCCCCAGACGCAGCCCCGTCAGGGCAAGGAACATGAGCAGAGCAAGGGCTTCATGATCGGGTTTACCATTACGCCAGCACTCACAGACTTCCATCCAGCGCTGAAGCTGGGAGTCATCCATGGCGCGGCGATCTGACGTCACTTCAGGCAGCGCTTTGATATAAAGCGCCGGAGAGCGGCTGGTGTATCCCATGCGTATAGCCCAGGTAAAGACCGCTTTAATGAGCGCCAGATGGCGGTTGCGTGTGGCTGGCTTGAGATCGAGATTATGCAGATAGCTCAGAATATCTGCCTCGGTCATATCTGCCAGCTTTTTGTCACCGAGAAGAGGGCGCAGGTATTTACGGATCTTAGAAAGGTCGGTGTTAGCTGAACGCTTAACGCCCGTGCTAAGTACGCATTTCACATACTGTTCCACAAGTTCATTAAACGTTATTTTGCTGTGCGTAAGAAAACGCTCACCATAAGTCTCAACGGAAGCCTTAAGCTCCTGAATTATTTTAAAGGCATGTTCCCTTGCGTTATTAATGGAAAATTCAGGGTAACGCCCTACGGCAACGTAAACATTCTTTCCGCGAATACTTTTGCGTACAATAAACTTAATGCGTCCGGATGAATGGAATATAGCCTTAAGCCCGGTACATTTTGTATCGCTGGCTTCGATAGTCCGGCCAGTTTGTATTGCACGGTTTTTACACTCATCAAAAAAAGCTTTAGTGAATGCCTCTCTTTGATTCTTTGGGCTGCGATGTCGAGCCATCGATTCAACACAGTAATCTTCAACGTCAACGCTGATTTTCATGTTTTGCGCTGACTCACAAAAGCGACCATCCACAGAATCAACATCATTCCGTTTCATTGTCTGCGTTATTTTGTTTAAAGAACTATCGGGTTTCATAATGCATACATCTCGCTCAATTAATACAGATTAAGGGTATTGAGTTAGATGCTGGCCAGCACATGGAGCGAATAGTATTGGCAGAAATACTGAAGTGCAAATCACCGACTCTGACATTTTGGTGAGAAAAACACGCGTTAAAGAGGCCTGTTTGCCCCCTTAATCTCCTGAAAGTGCCACTCCCCCACTTTCAGGCCTGAACGTCGTTTCTACCCATAAATAATATCGATTACGGGGTGTTGTTTATTTTTTGAACTATTTAAGGCGTTTTGTGATTGAGAAAATAAGTAAGAAAATCAATAGCAATTGTGCACAAGCCTTCTCTCATTTTCAGTTAAAACAGTACATGCTAATTTCTTTACAAAACGCTTAAAATCTAAAAAAAAACGGGATTTAATGCCAGTCATCCACTAAATTTAAGGACATAATCCAGAACAAGCAAGCAACGTAAATAAAATGTAACTAAAAGTCATTTGAAAACATATTATCAATATGAATCAATTATTTATGGAGATAATCATGTTTAAACTCACGACCCCCACCAGTCTTCCCCTTCTCAACCTGCCCGCCTCCGCACTGGCGTCCCTCAGCAATGACATCCTTGGACCCGTCGATGATATCGACCTGTTTACCGCCTTCTGGAACGAAACGGGAACCCTGCTCTGGCATCTCAACCACGATGACTCGCTCCCCGAAGACCCGCTGCTGGCAGTCGCACTGGCTAACCCTGAATACGTCACCGCACTTGATGATGGCTGGTATCTGCTTCTCGGTATCGTCTGCGATAACGGACAGGGTATCTATCTGGTATTCCCGGAAACGACCATTATCACTCAACTCCGGAACCTGATTGAGGCGCTGAACCATGAGTAAGAAAAAAGTCGATACCGAAGCCACTGTCACCGAAAGCTATACCGTGTTCTACAGTGGTGAGGCCGAGAAAATCAGCCCCCACAGTAAGGGCCTGCTGACGTATGAGCTGGGCCAGGAGGATGAAACCGGAAGCCTTGCCCTGCGCTTAACCGCCAATGGCGAAGGGGGCCTCTTCTCCCGAGAATGGATAAGGCTTGATGCGATTCACGACATTCTGGAGCAGCAGCAGGACAGCTTTCCGTCCCGTGTATTCCGCCCGCTGTTTGGTCAGGGCAGCACCAACAACGCCGGATTTCTTGCCGCCGTACTCAGAAGTCCGGATATCTGCCTTATCGAAGCGGACAGCAGCAGACTCTTTATGCACCGTTGTTATGCCGACTGGCAACATCGTATGACGCAGCTTGCTGCGCTCAGTCAGGACTAATCCTCACTTTTTCTGTGTTCCGTTAATCCAAAATCAGGATATTCACTATGTCATCACCCGCAATATTGCAGGGCGGCTATGTGCTGCCTGTCTCCCGGTCATTCACCCAAATGCTTCTGGATATCGTCGCGCAAAAACCGCCTCATCGTCACCCCATCACCGGATTAACCATTAACTTTCGTGACCCTGAATACTCACCGGAAACGGGCGGCTGGCATCCGGTCGAAATACGCCTCACCTCTGCCGGAGAAGACTGGCAGCTCGATTACGTCACCGACTTTCACTATGCAGGGTATCCGTGGCCTGAACTTGAAAAAGATGTCGATGTGAGCTGGACGCATCAATACACGTGGCTTTCCCGCTGTGGCGATATCTCTCATATCGACGCCCGTGAGTTCTGGTCGCTATGGGAAAGTAACTTTATGGCTTACCACGATATGGGGGTTTTCACGGTCCGTACGTTGTGGGAAAGCTGAGTGTTCACTACGTTTCCCACGCATCCCCCCTCTCCCCCGTAGTAAGGAACTGAATGTTATGTACCGGCTTCTGCTGCTGAACTTCGTGGATTCATTTATCGATAACTGCATTCTCTCCTGCGTCGATGAACCAGCTTACGGTGGTATCGTGCAGTGCGAACTGCTTTTTGGCCTTGCCGCACACAGCGGTATCTATGTGGGTAACGGCGATATTGTTCATCTTGATGGCGATGGAACCGTTATCAAAAGTAAGGCTAAAGGGTTTCTTGACCGGCTCGATGGCTGGAACTCCGCTATCTCGGTGTATACCGACTGTATGGATTTGACGCCTCAGGGTTGTGCGCGGGCCGCTGAACGGGCAAAGGCGGCAGTGGGTCAGCGCTATCCTTATAGCCTGCTCGACTTTAACTGCCACCGGTTTACTGCCCGCTGCGTTACCGGCGATTCGTGCCCTGATATCTGGCTTGCCAGACACCTCGATTCTTTTCAGAAAGGGGACCGATGGCGCGTATGGCAACGATGAAAGCCAGCCGTTGCAGGCAACGTGTCACCGGACAGGGAGAACGGCTTATCCGACTGACCATGGCCCTGTTTTACGGTCAGACAATATCTGTTCGCTACATCATCCGGCAGTTTGACGTGTCTCCCCGTACAGCAAGACGGGACCTCACCCATCTGGCCTTTGTGCTGGAATCCGCTGGCCCTCACCTCTGGCGACTGGCTCCCTCTCTGAAACCCTGACTTTTTTCTCTGCCGGACATATCCTGACCACCCCGTATGGCAGGCTGTCTCCGCTTTTCAATCCATAAGGGAACATGATGAAAATTTCTAAACTGTTAACCGCCACACTTCTGCTTTCAGCCTTCAGCCACAGCGCATTTGCCGACGAGCAGGCTGACGCTCAGATGATAACCAACTCGACCTTCTGTGCGATGTACTCCACCCGCCTGACCCAGACCAGTGACAGCGGCCTTCAAGTAAAAGGCGTCAATCTCAATGCCCGCATCAACGGACCGGTATTCAACAGGGTACTTCAGGTGATGAACAAAACCTATGGCAGAACCTGGCTCGAATCAAATGCCCGTAACGGCAGCATGACCGCCATGCAGCTTTCGCAGTCGGAGCTGCTCTATAACCCGGAATATGCCCGGCAGTGCGATGCCTTTGCGGATAAAGTGGAAAAGGAATGGCGCGGAAAGTAATCCCGACGCGTTATACCTCCATCCGGTGAACAGAAACCTGCTTTCGGGCAGGTTTTTTTTACTTTTTTATTTTTCAGGCGGACAAACCCTGTCCGGGGGCTTCCTTAAACTGTCAGGTCCAATATCTGCAATGAGGTGAAATATGGCTACCTACCGACACGACCCCGACCTTGAGTTTCTGCGCCACTGTCATCGTGACGATCTGGATTTACTGGTTTCTGTGCTTATCTGCGATCCGAAAGACGGACTGGCACGCATCACGGAAACGCTGACTTACGATCCTCAGTATAAAAAACACAAACCCAACCACCCGCGCTACTGGGATGCCATTGCCGCCGAGGTTCAGACGTTTGGTGCAAACAGCTTCGCCACGCTGCTCCGCTGGGGTAAAGGGGTGCTGTACCGTGAAATTCTTACCGATGCCTGCGATAAAATGAAGGTGAACTACAACAGCAAATCCAGTGTTGAAAACATTGAAATGAATCTGCTGATGAAGATCCTGGAGAAAAGCCTTGAGAAGATGACGCCCAATCAGCTAAAGACCGTGGCGGAAGAATTGCAGACAGGCTACAGCAATCCCACACCGGAGCTGCTGACCATGGCAATACAGGCGGGGATCAAAACATCCGGTTTTGCAGCCTATCAGATGGCGCTTGTGGTGACGAATGGTGTGGCGAAAGCCCTGTTAGGCAGAGGGCTGACCGTTGCAGGAAATGCCATGTTGACGCGGACTATGGGCGCTTTTGCCGGTCCCGTGGGCTGGGTGCTCAGTTCTCTCTGGCTACTGATTGATTTAGCCGGTCCGGCATACCGGGTGACGCTACCATCCTGTATTTTTATTGCCTACATGCGCCAGAAGCATCTTTATTCACCTGAGAATACTGACGTTTAGCACTTACATTTAAGATTTTCAGGCTTTAAAAAACTTCAGAGGGCGGACAAATCCTGTCCGCTACTGCTGGCATCATTTCCCGGCTAAATTCGGAAATGATGTATGATGCTGATAACACAAGAAAACGAACATGACAGACTGGCAACCCGCCTTTCCATCATCCTGAGCCGTTTGTTTCAGGGTGAAAAGCTGCATATCGGGACGCTGGCAGAGGAATTTGGAGTGACGACGCGAACGCTGCGACGGGATTTCAACGTCCGTCTGACGTACCTTGATATTGAACAGAGCAACGGCGTGTATCAGCTTGCCTCACATTACTTTCGTCGCCGCACGGAACGGGATATGAAGATACTGGCGAGGTTGCTACATCTTGACCGTCTGTTACCCGCGATGGACGCCAAACTGCTGAGCCTGATGCTTGACGGGGAACGTCCCTCGCCATACAGGATTATGCTACCGGAACCGCGCCAGAAACCCACACTGTTCGGTGATTTCAGCAGACTGACGCTCGCCATACTTAACCAGACGCAGGTGCGTATCAGAACCGATGAAAAAGCCAGTCACACCATTCACCCCTATCGTCTGCTTTGCAGTCATGCGGAGTGGTTTCTTGCCGGATGTACGTCATCGGGCGTGTTTGTTATTTCCCTGTCCCGAATCAGGCTGGTTGAGGTAATATCGGATACAACGTTTGAAATCGATAACGCGCTCATTTCGCTGATTGAACAGTCTGACTTTATGGAAGCGTTACCCCACATGAACATTATTCATCAGATAATGGATTACAGGGCAAAACAACCGAATAATCGCAATTAAAATCACAACATATTATTAGTGATGATTAAATCACATTAACATGATAAGTGAGAAAGTAATGATTATCGATAAAGAATACGCACTTGTAGATGCAACAGCAAGACTTAACACTGACCTGAGAGATTATGAAAGCGAAATAAACAAGGCTGCCAGCGTAACGTTTGGTAATGACCTCACTGGCATAGTCATTTATCAGTTCAGTTTTATCATTAAAGTCAGAACAGATGGTGAGAAGATAAAGCACGGTCTTCTTGTTAACTTCGGGAAAAACATAGCAAGACAGGTTTCATCTCTTTGTGCATCTGCGATGCGATTCTACTCGAATAAAAAACACAAGCCTAGCCGTCAGCTTTTCAGATGCATAAATAACTCAACCGACACAGAAAACGACCCGTTTTAAAATATGACATTATAAGATCGACCAGTCAATGCAATCTATTTGGCTGGTCTATTTTGCAATCTAAAATTTCAATTATCATATCTACTTATAAAGTATAGACAAAAGAAACCATCAAGAAAGTATATCCAAAGATAAAACGCCAATTCCTTTTGAGAATGAAAATGATATTTCTGTTACGCCTGAATTTCTTTATTTTACCTAACCGATAAATAAGCATCTCTCTTTCTTTTTCAGGAATATTATCATTCATGATCTTTCCTAAAATCACCCTCTCTGACTTAACAAATGAATACTTTCGCTGAAGAACTTTGAGCTTACCAGTAAAAAATAACATTGTAAGAATGAATGCCAACATTTGGAATAAGTGGTTAGGTATCCCCCAGCAACCAATAGTTGTAAGCAATAACCATTCTGCCACAGAGTCTTTCTGTAGATTCTTCCACCATTGATTCATATCTCTGGCGTAAAATCTTATCTCTTTTTTAATGCTGTAGTAATCACTGTCTTTAATTTCCATTTAATTACATCACCAATTAAAATTATTCAGTCGGTTCATGCAGTTCTTTTATTAGCTCCTCAGCATCAAAACTATCTAAATACTCTCTTCTAAGCTTTAGTTTATTAAGCAAATAATTATTAGACAACTCGAACTCTGAGAATATAGTACCCCAAGTTTTAACATATCCTTTTATACGGCCATTTTTCACATCAAACACTAAGCCTGGTTCATTTCGTGCTTCCGCAGTTTCTAACGCAGCACCAATTTCAAAATCAGAGCTGGATATTTTTCTGCCAACAAGAATCAACTCAAACCTCATATTTTCCATCGAAAAACCAGGGTGCTGAAGAATTATTTTTGCGTAATCTTTCAATTGCTTAAGATGTTTTTCATTTAAAGAAACACTCGGTTTTTTTATCTCTATAATCGTACATTGGAAGTAGCTTTCACCACGGCCATTAAACTCAACTCGTCGTCTTGCAAGAAAGAGATCTACCTGTCTGCGGACTCCTTCAATATCCAGTCCATCAGCAAGATCATTTTGATCAAAATCATCTGATGTAAGTGTATCTATGCCCTTAACGTGATTTCTCAAATTATAGGCTATTCTCTGAAAATCATCTTCCTCAGCACCTAACATGGTATATTTATTGCCAAATAACCATGTATTATTCTCGATGACAAGTTGTAGATCAGGTGTTTCTCTTACCTTATCATGATGACTTACTACAACTTCCTTTAATTTCTGAACAGCAGACTCTCTACGCTGCAAAACTTCAATAGTAGAAACTATATTCTGAAGTGATGTTTTCTCTATTTGAGATTGTAATTCACACAGGCTTTTATGATCTAATTCAAGGATGCTTTCTAACACATCAAAAAGCTCGCTATTTTCATTAGATACTATTAATTTATCGATAAGATGTATAAGAATCTTAGCTTGTTTGGATTTTAAATTTGAGAAGATCGATGGATCAGCATAATAAATGCTACTTATTGTGTTTTTTATGGTCTGCATTCTCCATTGAGCATCCACTTCTAAAAGATTAGAATAAGATGGAAAATATCCTTTTTCTTCATACTCAAATATTTTTTCATCCACAAACTCTTTTAAGAAATTATCATAAATTTCCTTTCCTATCTTTTGAATTTCTGATTTCAATTTTCTATATTCATCAGAACTAATACTGACTTTTTTCTCGTCACTAAAGTTCAAACTAGAATCATGAATATCAAAAAGCTCCACCCAATCAGAACGAGTATAGGTACTAAGATAAAAACTTGGCTTATGGTTAAAACTGCTTAACTCTCGAAAAACAATTCTGCCTTGATTATTAACAAGATAATTATATGATTTTTCAACACCAGGCTTACTTACCCAGCGAATAAACAAGACATTAAAGGTGAAATTGTCAAATTCAATATTTTTTTCAATAGATACATTCAGAGGAACACTGATTTCAACATCATTTAGAAAAAGTTTTCTATTTTTATTTAATGACAGTCGCCAGCCGAAATTATTTTGCAGTTTCTTGATGATAGGATCATTACCAGGCAAATTTTTGGTAAAATGCCGTAAAACAACACATGTTCCATTTTTCAAATTTCTTAAGGATGCATGTTGTTCTGATTCAAGAAGCTCTACAACCTTAAAATCTCGAAGGCTTTCGCTATTTATCGTAATCTTAAAGTCGTGCCCTTGATAACGGGTAAACCAAATTGCTTCCTGGCTAAACAAATGAAAGGATAAGCGTCCCTTACCATGAGCACCTTGTAAATCATCATTTCCTTGTTTAAGGGACTCATTAAACCTTGAAAAATGTTCTTCGCATTTATCAATATTAATGCCGGAACCATTATCTAACACCGATACAGATTCCAGCCCTCCAAGATCATTACGTTTGATTTGGACATCAACCTTACTGGCTCCTGCATCGAATCCATTTGCTACTAGTTCGACAACCGCCTGCGAAGGTTCATCCTTCCAGCGAGTAAAAAGCTTCTTGATACCAGCATGAGTAATGTTTGTTGTACCGACAAACTCTCTTTTGCTCATGGGTAGTGTCCGTCCTTGAAGGTTTAGAGAACATACAATTCTAATGCCCGAAAGTTTATCATAATTCTTACGATCAAAAAGTACCCTTCACTTCATACATTGAAAAGGTAGCATCTTGGTAGAACCATCACAGTAGAAGTTCAGACATAAGCATGGCCAATCGTTTAGAAACATACTAGCATGTGGCCGTTTTTGACCCAGAAGTAAGGGGCTTAGATAAAAACTAGCCACTTTGGCACTTTGTCTTGCTGCTTTTCACAGCAGTTTTAAAGGGATTGAAAATCCCCGTGTCCTTGGTTCGATTCCGAGTCCGGGCACCAATTATTTAGAAACGGGCGTCTACTGACGTCCGTTTTGCTTTATAAAGTCAATAAGTTATACCCTTCACCACGTCTACTACCGTTAGTTAAAATCTACTGGTATCGCTCCCTTTTTGTTGGTAAAAAAGCTGGTAAACTCAGTTCGATGAGTTTTTTACCAACATTTGGGCAAGGGGACTTGTCATGCGTTTAACTGATATTGCTGTAAAAAACGCCAGGCCTTCCGGCAAGCAGGTCAAGCTATCTGATGGAAAGGGGTTGTATCTGTTGGTGCATCCTAACGGGTCGAAGTATTGGCAGGTTGCTTATCGCTATGATGGTAAGCAGAAAGTCTTTTCTCTCGGCACGTATCCCAATGTTCCCCTCGCAGAAGCTCGCACAAAGCTCGTAGAGGTGAAATCTCTGTTAGCTGATGGAATTGATCCACTCCAACAAAAAAAGGCTGTAAAGGCTGAGGAGCGCGGTGATTTTACGTTTGAAGCTGTCGCGCGCGTCTGGCACGATAAGATGTCCGTTAGTGAGCGCTGGATACCTCAACATAGTGAACGAATTTTAAACAGCCTCATCAATCATCTTTTCCCCACAATTGGTTCAAAAGATATTACGAAGCTGACCACTCGCGATCTGCTTCGGCCCTTGCGTAAAATTGAGGCCAAAGGTCAGCACGAAACCGCTTCACGTCTGAAACAGCGGATCACAGCTATCATGCGTTATGCCGTTCAGGAAGATATGATTACCCATAATCCCGCTAATGAACTTGGCGGTACGTTAATCACACCTAAAAGAACGCATTACCCAGCGCTTGAACTTGAACAGATACCCGATCTACTTGCTCGTATTGATGCTTATAATGGCCGTAGATTAACGATATTGGCTTTAAAGCTCACGATGCTTGTATTTATCAGGTCAAGTGAATTACGCTTCGCCAGATGGCCAGAAATAGATTTTAAAAATGCCTTATGGGTTATTCCAACTGAAAGGGAAGAAATAGAAAACGTCAAGTTTTCAGAACGAGGTTCAAAAATGCGCATACCGCATTATGTTCCCCTGTGCAGACAGTCAATAGAAATACTTAAAGAGTTAAAAGATATTAGCCATGATGTTTCTGATGGGAAAGGTCTAATATTTATTGGTGCTCATGATTATCGTAAACCAATGAGCGAAAACACAATCAACAAATCTCTTCGTCAAATGGGTTATGACACCCAAAAGGATATATGCGGTCATGGTTTCCGCACAATGGCTTGTAGTTCTCTTGTTGAGTCTGGTATATGGACAGAAGATGCTATTGAAAGACAAATGAGCCACAAAGAGCAAAACAATGTCAGGGCTGCTTATACCCATAAAGCAAAACATATAACACAGCGTCGATTAATGTTGCAGTGGTGGGCTGATTATCTCGATGCTAATAAGGAAAAACATATTATGCCTTTTGATTTTGCAAGAACAAATAATTAAAAATAACAGGAGGGAGGAGCACTTGGTACTCCCTCATCAAAAAGACACTTTCGCACTCCCACGTTGCCACCCTGTATCATTCCAACTGTTCGTTGCTGACTATCTTCTGAATAGCCCCCCTATCCCAAAAAGCCTGGATTCTGTGTAAAACCAATCAAAACAGGAAAGCATTTCCATAATCATCTGACATAACTCAATTAAATCTCCCCCTTCCAGTATCGTTTAAAACGATCAAAACCAAAATAATGATAGACAATAACTATCATATAACATTTATCGATCGGTATTATCGATGCAGTTACCGATCGATGACCACTGACTTAATCGTCATAACCTATCAATAGATACTTATTGATCCTTTTTATCGATCATTGCTATTGAGAAGCTCCTTTCTGATGTTATGCTTTTCGAGCGAGCGAGAGGTAAGACACATTGGAATGGGGATTTACATTATGGGGATCAACGTTGTGGTTAAAGTAAAAAAAATTACCGGGCTTGTTCTAGTTTCTTCTTTTATTTTATCGGGTTGCCAACAACTTCAAAGCTCATATAATTCTTTATCAGAGGGGCTAAATAAAATTTCAATACCAAACATTACTAATTCAAAGAAAAATGAATTAGACGAAAAGTCGTTCACAAAAACATCCTTAAAAGCAATTTGTTCAGATTTTCAAAAAAATCAGTATATGGCAAATGACAAGTGGGATAGTAAATACATTGAGTTTACAGATAAGATAATTAATGTAGCACAAGCTGGACCACGTTTTACTGGAGATCCAGATTTTAAAGGCACACAAGCTGTTTTTATTTTCGACTCAGGGATTATATCAAGTGGATATAGGGCATGTAAGGCAGGTGCATTTGTTAAATATGATGATCTTAAAAAATATAACGTTGGCGATGTAGTTACAGTAAAAGGGTTTGTACTTATAGATAATGTTGGTGGAGCGAGCAATCAAATATCGTTATCACCTGCCAAGATTTTAAATAAATAAAAACAATAGTTATCACTTAATAATAAAATGGAGTTAACAATGAATAAATATATATTATTAGTCGCCGTTTTTCTCCTCAGCGCTTGCGATTCATCATATAGTGTTAGTGACTTTACTGGCAATCATGAATTAATGGAAAAGTGGGTCATAAAATGTCAAAAGGTAACTAACCCATCAGACACTATAATAGATAATTGTCAAAACTTACAGAAAGCACAAATGCAAGAATTAGATAAAGCAACAGATGACATAATAAAGAACATGGGTAAAAAACGATATTAATCAACGCAATTAAAACAAAATATCTATCCATAACATTACTCATAGACTCATGTTAACTTAATAAAGAGGATACTATGGCAATCTGCCCATTTTGTAAAAGCACTGTCAGCGATGATGCGACCGTGTGCCCCAAATGCCATGCCGAAAAAGAAACAACTTTTAAAGGTCACTTTGAAAGAGCAGCAGAACAAATGAAACCAATGCTAACGTTATTTGGTATGTTTGGGCTTCTCATAGGTTTTTCTTTCGGAACACTCATAGGTTTAAAAACATTTTGGATTGCTGGTTTTCTTGTAGGTGTTGTAATTTTCATTTTCGTAACGTTTTTCCCTGCGATAATAAAAGCACTCTTTAAAAAAAATAAGGTAGTTTGGTATAGATAATCTTTTCATTTTTCAGTTATTTTGTGTCCATTAACAGTTCAGAGGTGGTGTTTTTTCATACAACCACCTTTTCTGTATATAAACCGGAAACCATCATGAAAAAACTCTTTGCATTAGCTTTTATTATATTCTTATCTGGATGTAATGATAAAATAGATTGTAATACGACCTCTGTCACCGATGACATTAAATCGAGTATTATATTGGGCTTTACTAAAATATTCCCAATGATGTATGACAAGGTATCACTGGAAAGCGGTGCTACTATTGATATAGAAGGAAAGGCCATAAAAAGTGAAAACAAAGATATCCAAGTATGTGAATATAATTTCAAAATGCATCCTGCAACGGATAGCGCAGTTGAATTTTACAATGCCACCCCTATAAGGGTAAAACTATCTGAAAATGATGGCGTCACCTCAATAATATCTCGAAATGATGTTGTTAGTAGTGTTATTGAACTAATAAGAAATGAAAACATAATAGAGAATAAGGATGTAAAACCAACTGAAAAGCAAGCCGCATTAATTGAATCAACGAGAAAAAAAGAAGCTGAAAGAGAAAAAGAAAAGGCAGATAGAGAAAAGTCAGAAATAGAGAAAAAAGAAAAAGAGAGCAAAAAAACAGAAGAAATATTTAACAAAATGAAAGCAATGAGTGATGATAGTTATCACTTAGTCAGTAAGAATGACTTAGTAATATTTGACACTGTTAATGGTAACTATAATTTGACAGATGAAAAATATTTGGAATACTTCAGCTCAGCGTATAATAACGAGAGCGACCCTTTTAAAAAAGAAGATATTAAAGCGAGTGAATTAGAAAGAATAAAATCAGAGTTTAGCAAGTTTAAAAAAGGAGAGCCTATTTTTATTAAATACCCTGCAATAATAAGTAGCCTTTCAAAAAACACTAATTTTATGGGAATGACAAGAAAAGAAATGGATTCTTATGTCGGAGCGGAGGTTGATGGGAGAGGTAGTTTAGCTTCTGGCTTCGATGTTTCAAATAACACCCTAGATTTGTCAAAAACGAATTATAGCGCATTCTGCAATAACGGAAGTGAAGATCCAAATTCAATAAATAGATTCGTTGGTGCGGGCCGTTTATATATAAGTATAACTGCTATAAATAACCAGGCCCCGTGTTTAATAAAATTTAAAGACCGAGATGAGGCGAAATACGTCTACGATGCTATTTCTAACTATGACAAAAGAATAGGGTTGGAAATGAATCTATATCTCGATGGAACAACTACTAATAATGGTCTAAATGCTTATAACTCGAGTCTGAAATTAGTGTTAAGAGATAAAAATGATAACACCAAAGAATATATAACCTCAAAGTAAAAATAAAACAAAAGGCCTATACACATATATTATGTATAGGCCCTTATGATTACAGTTTACAGACCGATATAATTTTATGTTAAGAGGATATTAAGGCAATCTCCCCATTTTGCAAAGCACAGCCATTGATGCTGCTACCGTAGATCCACATGTCATGCCGAACAGAAACAAATGTTAAGAGTCACTTTGGAAGAACAGTAGCGCAAATGAAGCACGTAACAGGTCTTTAAGGTATATTTGGAATTGTCATATACTTTACTTTCAGACTGTAAATCGGAATAGCAACATATCCGTTTATTTTATTTTTTATTTTTTCGGTTTTGTAACATTTCTCCTGCAATAATAAAAGCATCCCTTAAAATGGATAAGGTAGTTTGGTATAGATAACCTTTTATTTTTAATTTATATCATGTTCCTTGACATTTTAAAGGTGGTATGCTTTTTTTTGTATACAATTACCTTTTCCTGTATGTAAGTTCAAGAAGCAAAACGAGTTCTCCTCTCCCAACACATGAAGATTATTTCTTATGCTCATTTTCTCTTTTTGTTCTGAACCTCTCTCCTATTAAATTCCCTCTCCTTCTTGTCTTTCAATTCTTGTTCTGAATCTCTCAATAAAAATTCAACTTTCCATTTCTTTCCAATTTCATCCACATATACTCCAATTCTTTTCCTATTTGTTTCTAATTCCAAGCCGTTTAGCGGTGTGTGGTATGTGGTTTTTCTTATTAAACTCATAGTAATCTCCTTTTTTAATTTCTTCTTCTATATATTGTTCAAGTTCTAAATTTTCCTTTATGTCTTCTTTTTCGATTCTCATATTTTTATAAAACTCAACGTCGGTGACTTTATAATTATTTTTACTTTCACGACCAGGACTAATAATACTTAACGTGATTTTACAAAAAAGCAAGCCGAGCCAAGTATTTTTTTTCTGGTTTTCTTCTATTTGCTTTAGTTGTTGTCTCAATCTATCTCTTATTCCATTAGTTTTGATTGCATTATTTTTTAAATTAATATATAAATTACGATTTCTTCTTTTTCGTGGTGGTTTCATGTTTAAGATATTTACACCGTTAATAAACTGTTCTGTTTTTTTTAAATCTCCTTTTTTAATCTCTTCTTTTGCCTTGTATATGAACAATTCTTTTTGTCGAAGGTGACTGAGATTTGTTATTGTGTCAGCAATGTTATTGTCCCTTAATGTTTTATTTACTAAAACAGCCCATGATCTACGCCACACCTCAACAAGTCTTGGGTCATTCCATTCTCTGGCTTTTTTGTTTAAAAAACCATTTTTATTAACCTTTCTCATCGTGAGCATAACGTGAGCATGTGGATTTCCACTTCCTATATCATGTATTGCATAATCTGCAATCATGCCTTTCTCAACGAAATAACTATTTAAATACCTCTTTAAAAGCTCTTCATTTTTTTCCGGTGTAATATCTTTGGGTAGGGCAATAATAAAATAACGGCATAATTGGGAGTCTTTCCTTTTTTCCATCTTTTCAACTTCATTCCAAAGTTGGGAACGATGACGGAAACGAGCAGGGGCCGACTCTGGTAATAAAATACCGCTTTTATACAGATCTTGTTTTTTAGTGTAGTTGAATATCTTGCCTGTTTTTTCGTCTGTCAATTTTATGCGGCAATTGTAAGCAGCCAAATAAACGGAGCTTTTACTTTTACCCTCTTTTGTTATACGTGTAAGCACCTTAAAACTTAGGTGAAATATTGCCATATTTTGGCCTCCTTTATTATATTCATAATTTTCATTTTATCGTGCAACCTTTGCCGCTGGCATTGAGTCTTCGACTGGGCGGCAGGTAAGCCTCCCGCTTCACGGCTTGCCGTTAGTGCGAAGCACACAGCCCCGCAGGGACCACACATTACCCGAAGGGGAATGTATAAGTGGGCATTATTAGCTAACACTAAAATGTTGCTCTCTTCGTTCGCCACTTCGTGCCTTATTTATTTAATAAAAACTTTTTCAATAAAATCAAATAAAATGACATAAAAATTGACTTTATTATTTTTAGATGTATTGAACATAATGAAATATTAAAACAGGAGTTATAAAATGGAAAGAAACAACATCAATATATGTGCGAAAGAAATAAAAGATCATTATTTCCTTTGCTTAAAAGAAAACAACGGTCGTATTTTTGCAAATTCAGCAACTTACAGAGTTAAAACTTGGGAACAGGTAGAACAAAGGGCTTTCAGAGAGAATTTTTTCAATTTCTTTAAAACACAATATCAATATAGAAAAACCAAACATATAAACAGTAGTTATTTTACTATGGCAATAAAAGACTTAAAAAATAAATTTTATTACCCCGCATTTACTATAAATAAAAAAGAATATGAAACCAGAGGTGATGAGTATTTAAATGAAGTGAAAGAGTATTTCATAAAGATAATTAATGAAAAAATCAAAGAAAGACAAAAATCAGTCAAGGATAAAGAATAAATATTACAAAAAGAGGTAATGTATGGACTTAAACCAACAAAAAGAGCGATTAAAGCGTGAACTCGCACGATTAGAGCAAAAAGAAAAGTACTTAAAGAAACAGGCGGAAGCCAAAAACATTAAGGCAATTATGGCTGAAATTTTAAAGTATGATATTCCACAATATAACAACTTTAAGAAACTGGTTGGATTGCTGACATATTTTGAGCATCAGAGTGAAGACTTTAAAAATGGAATAATTGCGTGGGCAGAAAACGAACTCAAAGAAAGAAAAGATAAGAAAATAGCACGAACATTCAAAAAGTTCTAAAAAAACCAAAGTGATAGATTAAAATAAGATTTTTTTTAATTCTCACAAACTCATCTGACAACTTGTCGGCTGTTTTTATATTCAGGGTTATTAATTATTTTAAGAGGAAAGCAGTCAAGGGCGCGTAGCGGCGATAGCGAACCCTTGACGGCTTGGAACGCCCCGCACACTGGCAAAGGTGGAAGGAGAACAAAGTGAACCTTCCACCTGTTAAACCGTTTTATTCTTTCAAATATTCAAATCCTTTTTCTATTCTTACTCCTCTTCTTATTTCATCTAAAACAATCCGTGCCTCTTCAATAATTTCTTTTTTTTCTTCATCATTGGGATGGATAATATCGTAATAATCAATCCCTTCATTCTTTGCTATTTGTTCAATAAGCACTTCAACATTAAAGTGATCTAAATCTTTTATTTTTTTGCTTTTTAAGTAATTCATAATCTCATGTTCTGTAAATCTATGTGTTGTTTTAAATTCAAAAATGTGCATTTATTTAACCCTCTTGTTTTGGTCTTGTATATTACCATAATAAAGATATGATGATGTCATGTATCTGGGGTGTGTTTTTGAAAAATCGTGCCTGTTCTCCTCTATCCACTTTTTTCTGTCTTATTGTACTTTTTCTACGCGTCGCAGGATATGTGTGTTAGTCTCTCAGTATGAAACGCTAACGAACGGATCGAATACAGTTTCCGATCTCATATTTAGTTTTAATTTCAACGTTCCTCTTACATTCACTCTTATATGTCCTGTAAATTATTTTGAGACGTTTTATATTATGATAATCCAATTCTATTAAGGGTAAATAAACATCACTTAAAAGCACATTTAAGCTCACTCGCACTTAATTCTATTAACAATTCCTCATGGTATTCTATAACTTTCATTTCATTAATAAACATAATTATCAAAATAAATACCATCCCTCTTACTTATATTTATTCTTTTTATTTACATCATCAGAACCTACTTAATCACTCATAACAACCTTTTACACAAAAAAGACATATATTGTTTTCCCTTATAAAATTGAGCCACAATAAAACATAATATCTGATATGGCTTATTAACCACTTGACAATATTTTTAAATGTATTATTAAAAAATAAAACTAACAACAAGACTCATATTTGAAAAGTTTCACTAACTATCAAAAAGGAGTAATTACTCAAAGGAAATGTAAAATGCTATTAGAACAAGAGATATATAACATAGAAAAATTTGAAAATAAAATTCAAAAATACGCTTTGTGCTGTGACGATTTTAATGATGGTGTTTACAGAAGCCCCAAAGATAAAGCACTATTAAAAAAATACATTGCTTTTAATAATAAGTCATTTATAAATGGTTTGGTCTTCGATGTAGACCATCAAAATGGAGCAATTGCCTGGGATTTAGCTGACTTACCCAAACCTAATATAATAATTCAAAATACCAAAAACGGTCACGCACACCTACTTTATGCTTTAAAGAACCCAGTTCTGAAGACTGACTTTGCAAGAATAAAGCCGTTGCGATTAGCCTCAATTGTTCAGCGAGGTTTTACGGAAAGACTGGACGCAGACAGAGCCTATGCTGATATTTTAATGAAAAACCCTATCAATATAAATGAATGGAGAAGTACCTGGACAAACATTCCAGAATATGATTTAGATTATTTAGCAGATTTTGTGCCTGATATTAGAATTACTAAAAATACTAAACCAAGTCCAGTATATGGTTTAGGCCGTAATGTTAATTTATTTGAAGATTTAAGAATTTTATCTTATAAAGATTTTTTAAAATATAAAGCAAACAAAACATATTATGATTTTTATGAGCATATTCTTTCTCGTGCAATTATGTTAAACAACCATTGTAATGTTAACGATCTATTATCACATAATGAAGTTAACCAAATTTGTAAAAGTATTTGCAAATGGACATGGAGAAATTTTTCCCAAAGTCGATTTTCTGAAATTCAGTCTGCACGGGCAAGGAAAAACACAGCACCAAGAAAAACAAAAGAACTAATTAAATTTCTGGAGGAATTATGATAGTAAATAAAAGGGTTAAAAGACCAATGACACAAAAAGAGATGGCAAAAAAATTCTGCGTGTCGGTTTCAACAGTAAAAAGATACATTTCTTTACCTCGTGATGAATACGAGAAAGAGGCCGAAGAGAAACGAAATCTTGCTTTTAGTTTAAGAGAGTCGGGATTAAAATGGAAAGAAATTGCAGAAAGAATGAATACAACTCAAAACAGTGCTATCGCATATTACAGAAGGTATTTATTACAGAAAAAACAATAATAATACAAGCCACACTGATGGTTTGTATTATTTTAATTGCTTATGTTTTTCATATTTAGCTCTGAAACGCTTTGCGCTCGATTTTTGAACTTTTATACTTCAACAATAAATATGTTAAGTATAAATCCAATAGCTGATAATGATTTTAGGCGGCTTTATTACGTGAATTGAATATCTTGCTATCTATCCACTGATCAACTTCACTTTCAATAAAAGCAATAGATCTCTCACCAATCTTTACCGGAGCGGGGAAACTGTTATCTTTAATCAGTCTGTAAATCCACGCTCTGCAATAGCCAGTTTTCTCGATCACCTCTTTAAGTCTAATAAGTCTTTTTGTCTTTTTCATATAATTCCTCTCTGTTATTTTGGAGACGTTATTATCTTATATTTCGAAGGTAACAATCAATAAGCAACTTAAAAAAAACACTAGCTTTAATATAAAAGTTAAGATATAATCCACAAACACACATAAAATACCCTTAAAAAACAAAATGTTATAATTTTTAGCAAAAAGTGCTTTTATTTTCGAGTGTGTGGAAATGGTATACAAGAGAGTAGATCTCTACTGCTTTTCGCTCTTAATGTCTAACAATGTCTACTGCAGAGTGGCTAAGTAAATCATTGATTTAAATTGACATACGCTATGATTTGTTGGTAAAAACAAGTTGGTAAAAAATACCATAAACAATTCTTAATCATATAAATCAATGAGGTATGGTGATGTTCGATTCCGAGTCCGGCACCACTATTTAGAAGAACCCGCCTATGGCGGGTTTTTTGCTTTTGGCGAAGCGGACTCTTCATCGAACTTCGCCAACTGCTCACCTCCAATTCGTCTATTCTTATACACAAATTAGATTGGCAGAAGTCGCGCGTAAGCTGCTGGCATCTACCTTTCTCGGCAACACTCAAGAGCATGGGCGAATCCAGGACGTTGAGACACACCGCCACCCCACCTGTATACCCGAAACCTTAAAATCTGATCCGAATGAGGCGCTTCTTGTCTTACTCTGATGTTGTATATTCCAGAGTTTTCATCATTTATTCCTGGCTTAAATTCATTCAGGAGAACAAACCAATATTAGTGTTAAGGCAATAATATAGTTTTACTCCCGAATATTGCCCCCCCTAAAAACTCTTCGTACTGTTATAATTCTCCCAATAATACTGCCAGCCAGCCCCACACGGATAAACTGTACTCTGCAATAGGATTGCATATATTTAAATAATACATACAAAACCAACAATTATTATTTAACCGAATGTTTTAATAAACAGCAATTCTCTTTTTAGGTCTTTATTTCATGTGTATAATTCAGTTTGAGTTTTCAGATAAATAATTGCAGGAAACACCTGACGCCATTGAGGATGCAAATATGAATTCCAGGTCAGCAGTATTTTTATGTACAGCAGTATTTCTGCTGGCTGGCTGCGCGCCACACTCTCCTATTGATGCAAAGAAAGCAGGGGCACGGACAGAGAACGGCGTAAGTAAGACTGCTTCAGCACAGCAACTGACGGACAAGGATATTTTTGGCAATGAAACTACGCTGGCGGTGTCCGAAGAGGAGATCCAGGCTGCGCTGGAAGGGAATGTATTTCGCGTACCTCTGAGTTCGCCTGTTATTCTGGTACAGTCCGGTAGCCGAGCACCGGAAGCCATCATGCAGCAGGAAATGAGTCGATATTATACCGTCGCAACCTTCTCCGGTATCCCGGACAGGCAAAAGACCGTGACTTGTAATAAAGATAAAAATAAAGACGAGAGCCAGGATATTGCTGTTGTAGAAAACATGAACTGGATGCAGGCTCTGCGTTATGTCGCCGCGAAAGGTCATCAGAAAGCAATCATCGTTTATCAGGATACATTGCAGTCAGGCAAATATGACGCTGCGACAAAAAACATGGTCTGGTCAGATTATAAAAATGAAAAACTAACCGACAATACATCACTACGTTATCTGGTGCGTTTCACTCTAGTGGACGTGGCAACTGGTGAATGGGCTACCTGGTCGCCGGTCAATTATGAAGATAAAATGCTGCTACCACTGCCCGGAAAAAAAAATGCCACAGAAGCAACTGCTGAAAGGCAATTTTCGCAGCTTAAGCAAAAAACCTATGCATCAATGGTTAAAGACCTGGTGAACCGTTACCAGTAATCCGTCCTGGCTACCGCCGATAATTTGCGACGGTAGCCATCGATATGAAAATTTCAGGGTGTACGGCTCACCTTTTTTGCTGACAGATAATGCCATTGACCGCGTAGAATATCTATGCGGGGATTAACCAGACAACTTCGACTTTTGCTATAGACCCCAGATATTTTTGCAGACAAGAGCTGCAATGATGGTTGGATCGAAATAAATACTCTTCACAATGTATATTCCTCAGAAAAGCCGCTCCTCCCACAAGCTATAGGCGCTGGTTCCAGCAATACAGTGCTCCTGGGTAATACTTTCATAACTCAGTGACAATGATTCTTCCGGTTGCCCTTGGCTGTTATTAATGGTGTGCGGCACAACATGCTTGATGCTGGCGATACGGGCATTAATCAGCTTCACTTTGTAATACAGTTCATTAATGCCAAAGCGGTTGGTGCGATAATACTCAAAATCGCAGGTCAGACACTCATTCTCACTGATGGCTTTAGTCAGTAACGGGGAGGATTTATCCACCGGCTTCTGGATCACCAGCGTCTGATGATTCACATTCTGTGCGCGAGTCAGTGCGTGGGACAAACCCAGCACCATAATCTGATCCGTATGCGTAATCTGCGCTTTATTGCCAATGGAGGCCATGGAAGAACAGCCTGCGGAGATCAGCCCCTGAAGGTCGCCGTTCAATGTCATATAAACCGGATTTGCCATAGTAAACTCCTTTTATTTCGTCGTTATTTTCCGGATTTGATTTCAGTTGTCGCTTCCGGCATTTCGCCGTTTTTCAGCAGCATCCAGCGGCTTAACACGCCGTCCAGTCGCTCATTAATCTGTTTTTCCAGCGCCTGCGTGTTCTGACCCTGTGTCCGAGCGTCATGGTACTGCGTCAGTAATGATTCCAGCGGTGTCTCCTGCCCCAGCCTACGCTCGGCCTGCCAGATGACATTTTTTATATAAGAAAGTGTCAGTCCTTCTTTCTCGCTCTGCATCACAAGGTCAGCAAAGGCGTGTAAATCCTGGCGAGTCTGTAACCAGCCCCGTAGCTGTGGACTGTTCTGTGCTCGAGTTTTCAGGGTTTCACTCCACTGAGCAGAGGCCTGTTGTTGTTGCAGGCTTTCCGGCCAGCGAGTGTCCGCTGTGCGCATCATCTGCATCCCGGTCTCCAGCAGTTGTAATGGCGATGTATCAGGCAGCAGTTGCAACTGTTGTCCGTAACTGTCCAGGTCCGGTGATGTCAGCCAGACCGTTGCCGCGCCCTGTGCCGTATCCCTGACCTGTGCCAGTTGCTGTTGCATCGGGTACACCTGCCACCACCAGAGTACTGCGGCGATAACCGCAGTAGCGGCGATACCGGCCATAAAACCTTTCACCGGACTGCCCTGATCGGCAATACACCCATTATCCGCCAGACCACGGACTTCCACCCTCATCTCCGGCAATTCGGGGAGAGAAGAGAGTGTCTCAGTAGCCATGGGCGCATTACTTTCCGGGGCATAGACCAGCGTTCTGACGGTGGCCTGTGGGACAGCATCTGTATTATTCCGGGGTTGCAGCTCCAGCCGTTTGCGCGTGTTCTGTACAAAATAAAGCAGATTCTCCACACGCGGCGGGTGTTTAAGCTCCACCTGCTGGAGTTTGTCACAGATAAGCTGTAAGGCCCGTTCGGTATGGTACAGCAGAGGCAGGTCGCTTTCCGCAAAGGAGGTCTGCTGGCGCAGGATATTTCCGCTACGGGTGTTAAGCCAGTCCAGCATATCAGTACGAGCAGATCCACCCTGCGGCCAGAATTTGTCCCATTCATGGGTAATCATTGCCGCCAGCAGTTCGACTCCTTCACAAAAACCGACCAACCCCTGCGTGCGGGTACGCGCCAGGGTGTAGTAAGTGACCGTGTGCAAATCCACGCCATTAGCCTTAAAAATTGTCAGCGCCAGCGATTCCACCAGCCTCCAGTTCATTTCCGGCTGAGACGGGTGGCTAGCCTTGTTGATTTCCTCGCGAATAGCGATGAACTCCGGCAGATTACGCGGATCACTGCCAGTGACGATAGTTTGTATGAGTGCGTCGTTGCTCATCCCGGTCTCCTTCCTCAGTACAGCGTGTCCGTTAGCCGGAACTGACTGAACAGTCCACCACTAAACGGGTTGTCTTCAGTATCAGCGTGTATCCGGTAGACCATCGCGCCACTGTCCACATTAAAGCGCACGCTGAATGTCCCCTCTTCCACGCTGGTTAACTGGCCTGCGCCAAATAGCCGGAACTGCGCCCACGGCCCACTGAAACTGATACTTCGCGGTGCCCCACCATTGGTGCTAACCAGCGTCAGTTTGCTTTCATTACCTTCCCGCATGTTGTTCGGCCAGACCAGATGAGCGGTGTAATTACGCCCTTGGCTGTAGTCAATTAATTGCCCGTCCAGATTCAGTACACTGCGGCGCTTATTGCCGGAAAGCGAGACGGTCTCCACCGCAAACTGTGTTCCCAGGCCATTCTGCTTACTGAAGAATATGTCACGGACTTTCTGCGCGGTATCCAGTTGCCGGATGATGTCCTCACGGATAATCACGCCGTCCCCCCCGTCACGACTTAAGTCATTCTCAATAAACAGTTTCAGGTTCTGCTGATAAAAGGTATCCAGCACACCGTCCGGTTTAAAGAAACGTTCAAATGCATCCAGCGAGGCATCTTGGGATGAACGTGGATTAAACGGATAGTTATTTGCAAGCTGTTCGTTGAACGGTTTCACCACGTTGTCACGCCAGTCAATTTCCATATAGTGAACCGCTTCCACCATCACCACATGCCAGGCCTGGTCGGCGAGTTTACCCACCCAGCGATTAAGTGGTGCTGGAAGCGTTTTCGCCATCTGGCGGGTGGCAAATATAGGGTCACTGCTGTTCTGGTCAAGGCGGAGCTGAACAGCTTTCAGCGCCGATTTCCCCGGTACCGGCGCATTCTGGATAGCCAGCAGGTAGCGATGCAGTTCCGTTAGCTGCTGATAGACCGCCTGTAAGGTATTTTCCTTGTTATTCTGCACTGCCAGGGTAGCGTTTTCCGGTGCGAACTCATGTCCGAGACGCGTCAGCAGGCGATAATCCGGCTCTGCCTGCATATCTTCTCGCTCTTTATCAGAGAGCTTTTCAGAGAGAATGGCTGGCTGCGTATTATCCCGCAGCGCCGTCAGCGCACGCTGCAACGGCTGATCGCCGCTGATAACCTGCTCCAGTGAGCCGGTCAGTTGTACAATGGATTCATAATCTCGCACATTGAGGTTGTCCATCCCCGCCCGCCAGGTGGCGGTATAGTCGCTGATATACTGCTCGGTCAACTGGCGCTGAATTTCAGCACGATCGGCTTGGCTGTATTTGACACTTTGGGTAAGATTCAACACCCAGGAATCCATCGCTGTCAGTTCTACCAGCGCATCACGTTGCTTCACAAAATAACTTTGCAGGCCATAGCGGGTGAGAAACTGCGGAATCACCAGTTTGTTGTCATCTGGGGCAACGAAGATCTGATCGAACGTCGGACCAATCTGATCGCGCAGGTTCAGATCGGCAGGCAGGACACCAAGCGCCCGTGTTTTCAGACTTTGGTAAACACGCTGGTAAACAGGTAGTTTACTTAACTCTTTCTGTGCAGCCACCACCGGACCGTCATACGGTGTCCAGCGGCTGATGACATCCCCGTCGCCCGCTGTACGCTCTGCGTGCCAGTCGGTGTGCTTCAACGCGTAGTCGAGGTGCGACATCAGTTGCGCCTGGATGTCCTGCTTGCCGCGGAACTCGTCACTCCAGCGCTTCGCCATGTACAGCTTAACCACTTCATGATTACGTCCGCTTTTATCCTCCAGCATTCTCATCACACGCAACACGGCGAGTTTTTCTTCGCTCTCTGGCGGTGCAGCATTCATTTCTTTCACCAGACCGTTAAACAGCGCAGGCAAAAAGCGCTGATCCAACAGTTGCAGATAGGTTTGTTCGACATACGGCCCGACGCGCCGTCCCTGATACAATCCCATATCCGCCAGGCGACTGCGGTCATCCCAGTTTCCATAGGCCAGCGTCGCGTCGCGCACCGGGTTCAGCAGCGGTAGTTGCATATTACCGTAGTCATCAATCCCTTGCGGAGGCGTGATCGCCATAAAGGCTTCCGCCTGTTTCAGCACCTGTACGCCGGAGGCGTAGTTATTATTATAATAATGGTGCCATCCGGTGATGAGCAGTAATGTCGCCACCCCACCCACTGCGGAAAAAGCCGTAAGACGGCGACGGCTGTTTATCAGCCAGGTGCGGCTTTCTCCAGCCAGATTTGGCTCGGCCAGCAGCGCTTGTGGAAACAGATTGCGGGTAAAGTAAGATGCGGTATCCACCAGCGGCCAGGCGTTCAGCGGACTGCCATCCAGCCGATACTGCCGGGCGGCAGATTGCGTAAAGATGTCATCCATTTGGCCCCGTTGCAGTGACGAAGTGAGGTATACCCCACGCAGCATCACATCCATATTTTCACCGTCCAGCAGGCTGTCGAGCAGGGCGACCAGGTAGTCCCGGCTTCCCTGTATCTGGCGGGAAAAACTGAACAGGGAACTGCGCATATGCGTCTGCGAGAGCATGAGATCCGGCAAGGCATGGTTCATTTGATCGCACCATGTCTGCCAGAAAGCATCCAGCTCCGCGCGCCAGTCCTCGTTTTCATGAGCGCAGCGGGTGAAGGTAACACCCAGAATCGTATCGCGATCTTTTTTGTTCAGTGACTGAAACAGGGCGGCAAAGCCGTGTAACAAATCCAGCCGCGTCAGCACCACGTAAACCGGTAGCTGACAGTGGAGGTGCTGGCGCATATCCTGCAAACGGCTGCGCAGCGTCTGCAACAGATGCTCACGACGGCGTTTGTCAGCCGTCAGCAGGTCAGGTAAGTCGAGAGTGATAATGATCCCGTTCAGCGGCTGGCGGGCACGTTTTTCCACCAGCCAGTCCAGAACGTGCTCCCATAATCGACGGTGCAGGACATCAGCATCCGGCTGTTCACAGAGCGTGCCATCAATATCAAAAATCACCGCCTGTTTGCCGACATGCGGCGTCAGGTACACACGTTGCTCTGCACCACGTACCGTTTCCGGCGTATAAATGATATCGGACGGAAATCCCTCACGTAACAGTGCGGTTTTACCGCTCCCGGCAGGGCCGATGACCATATACCACGGTAGTTGCCACAGATAACGACGGTTGTCGAGATGGCGTTGCAGGCGCAGTAACCACCGGTCGAGGTAACGCTGTTGCGCATTCAGCTCGACGCTCAGCGGGTCTTGCGCTTCCTTACGTTGTTGTTTTTGTTGTTTCTCAAGCTGTTGCAGGCGCTTCATCACCCGGGCGGTGAGCCACCCCAGGGCGATAATCCCCCATGCCGACGTCGCCAGCCAGCGATTGGACAGCGGTTTAAGCCACAGCTCGTCATACAACGACCATGACGGGCCTTTCCACCAGATCCACACCAGCAGGAAAACCCATGCCAGCACCAGCAGCCAGAACGCGGAGACCTTAAACCGTGGCATCGCGGGTCGCAGAACTGATTTCATGCCACTAAACAGTCGGGGGGGCGGTATTCTCACAAAAACTCCTGTTATCTATTACTGTTCTGCCGTGAACTTCTGTTCAAGCTGCTCAAGTAGCGATGGTTCCCACTCTGCCAGCACTATTCGCAAGCCGGTGTTGAACAGCATCCGAAACTGTTGCTGCGCCATTTTTGCCATTCCAGCATCGTCCATCAGTTGTGCGCCAAAATACTGACGGTAAAACTGGTCACGGGGGGAACCTTCGGGCAGCGTATCCAGATACCGTAATGCAGCCTCCAGCCCCTGTTCAGTAAAACAGGCCAAGGCGTTCTGCCATTCCTCGCCGGATTGCTGTGCTGATACGGGCTGAGCGGAGGACGGCGAGGCGGTCATCCACTGTTTTGTCTGACTGCTGATAAAGGGCGTATGGTCGTTAAACAGCAGAGTGGAAAGCTGGGGCAAACGGGTAAGAAAACCGATAGCTTCTTCACGGATAGCCTCTGCCACGGCGGTGTAGCCCAGCCGCTGCGCAACCTGCGCTGAAAGGTAATGACCGTCAAACCAATAGGGCGCCAGAAGTGCGCTTTTCTCTATCTGTTGCCACAGCGTCATGTCGGCATTGTTCAGACGCGCATGAAAATCATCCATCATATCGGCAGGGAACGCGGCCAGCGTTGTGCGTCCGTTACTTTCAGCCTGCGGCGCGGAGGTAATTGCCAGCCACAGCGCATGGCGACGCAGACGGTAGCCAAGCGGCACGTCCGGCTGGCGTTCGCATAAAATGGCAGCGACTTTCAGCAACGTATCGCGCCAGGCTTTGTCGTCATGGCTGTCAATATTCATCACCGGTGCGGGGGCTACCGAAGATGGCGCAGGTGCAGATGCGACCGGCACAGTAGAAAGCGGTACAGAAGCGACGGCAGATTGTGCTGCAACGGGCGTTTCGGCAGGTTCGCTGTCGCGAAATGCCCGCATGTACAGCGCAGCAACATCGTCCGTTGCCTGCGCCAGTTCAGTCGCGTTATTGTCCTGCCACAGTAGCGCCAGTTTTGCCAGTTCCCCCAACAACAGATCGCGCTGCGTCGCAGCAGCATTCTCTGCAAAACCGGAAATGCCCGCCTCAAAACGCTTTATGACCTGGGCGGCAAAACGTTTTTTATGCGCCATTCCCGGTGCTGCCACCGTCCAGTAATGCTCCACATAAAGCGCCAGCAAACGCAGCGCCAGCAGCGGATCACCGGCGTGCTGCAGGGTACGTAAAAGATGGGTCAGCAGGCGAAAATCCTTGCTTTTAGAGGCCAGGAGCGTCAACCCCCGGCGCTGAATTTCCGGGATATCCAGTTGGCTGTGAGCCAGAGAGCCGAGTTTAAGCATGTCGCCGTCAATATATTCCCAGTCAGGATTATCATCTTTCAGCACAGAGGTCAGTTTGTCTTCCGGCAGATTTTCCAGCAGATGCGATATCCAGGTATCCGGGTTACATAAGTCCATTGCCATTTTATTATTCTCCCGCCCAGTGACAGGCATCGCGCAGCGGCGCGATGGTTTTCGCCAGCCCGTCAATATTAAAGGTCAGTTTCCCGGCCGCACTGTCCGTACCCGTGTCGATGGTCAGCGTTTTTGCACCAAAAAGCTGTTTAATTTCGTCGATTCCGGATAATCCCCGGCTGGACTCCAGCAGGGTGCCGTTTTCACGGATAAACCAGCGAGACTGAAAGCGCCCGTGATCAGTAGTCAGCGTCACGGCGATATCACTGGACGTCATGGAATGTGTCAGCGCCACCTGCATCCGGCTGATGTTGTCCACGCAACTGAACATCAGTACCGGACGCGGCGGGACGTTGCCGATAGCGGGCGTGGTGATAATCACCATCGGATATTCTCCGTCGCTTTGCGTTATCATCAATGCGGTGGAGTTGTTCGGACGCTGTTTTTCCTGAGCAAAAGCCCGTTTCCAGGCCTCACCTTCATAACGGGCCTTTACCAGCGCGCCATCAAAACCGGATTGCCCCGGAGCCAAAATATGGTCATAGCAGTCGAGTCGTTCCAGCGCTGCAGGCTCCCGGCGACAGGACTGCATCGCTTTCAGCGTGGTCTGTGTATCCGGCTCGGGGGATGTGGTGCTGCTCAGCGCGGCCACGACGCCGGGTGCGGGTGGCGTTTTCGCGAACGAAATACCCGCAGACAATCCTGCCAGCAGGCCAGCCATCAGCAGTCCGGTTTGCCGGAGCGTCTGCATTCTGCTCATAAAACAGCTTCGTCCTCTGTTTTGAGTTCGGGCTGAGTATCCTCATCCGGCACATCTTCAATGTCAGCAGTAAATGCGCCGTCCACTACGTCCAGCGTAATGCAGGCAATGGCGATACTCGCCGCCATTTTCTGCAACAGCAACAGGGACAGTGGCGGCAGCATCTCGCCGTCGATAACCGATTCCAGCATTCGCGCACCGTTTTCGGCGCGGGTGACGCGCTGCATGATTTCGTCAGTGACAGCCGATGCAATCACCACTTCCGCGTTAAAGCGGGTTCGCAGCACGTTATCCAGCCTTGCCAGCTTCCCGGCGATAATGACCGAGAGCGTTTCTTTAGATAACGGCAGGTAAGGCACCACTTCCATACGAGCCAGCAGCGCGGGTTTGAAGAAGTCCGCCAGCACCGGGTACAGCGCGTCCTGCATTAATTCCAGATTGTCGGCATGTTCGACAATCACCTGGTATCCGAGGTTAGACGTCAGGAAAAAGACGATATTTTTGCAGTCGATCAACCTGCCTTCACCATCGGCCATCTCGCCCTTGTCGAACGCCTGGTAAAACAGGTTGAGCACATCCGGGTGCGCTTTTTCCACCTCGTCGAGCAGCACCACAGAGTAGGGTTTCTGGCGAATCGCTTCGGTCAGTACGCCACCCTCACCGTAGCCGACATAGCCCGGAGGGGAGCCAATCAGGCGCGAAACAGTGTGTTTCTCCTGGAACTCCGACATATTGATGGTGGTGAGGTACTGGCGACCGCCATAAAGCAGTTCTGCCAGCTGTAGTACGGTTTCGGTTTTACCCACACCGCTGGGGCCAGCCAGCAGGAATGCGCCAAGCGGTCGTCCCGGACGGCGCAGATCGGCGCGGGCGGTCAACAGGTGTTTATGCAGGTGCCTGATCGCCAGATCCTGGCCTTTTATGGTCTCACCCAGCCACTGAGGTAAGTCAGTAATCACTGACATTTCGTTTTGCGACAGGCGGTTAAGCGGCACGCCAGTCCATTCGGCAATCACGGCGGCAATCTGTTTTTTATCGACGTGCGGGGAAATCAGCAGTTGCGTATGGTGCAACGTCTCCAGTTCAGCAGTTAACTGCACGAGACGAACAGCAGGAGGGATTTCAGGTTCCGCGCCCGTCTGCTCGGCCTCGGGTTCATCCGTTGATACGACGTTATCGTCAGCGTCCGGTAGCATGATGTCTTCACTGCTGTTGGCTTCCGTTTCTTCTTCCAGCAGCCCTTTACGCAGCGAAATAATCTTCTGCACCAGCGCCTGCTGCTGGTGCCATGCCGCTTCCAGTTCATCCAGTTCGGTCAACGTTTCGTCATACTGGACGATAACTTCAGTCAGTCGTGAGGTATCCGACCGCAGGCCGATGCGGATTTCACGCTCAAGCTGGCGCATTTCCGCCTCGCACTGGTGACGCAGGGTGGTCAGCGCCGAAATTTGCTTCGGCGGCGACGAGAGGTTAATCGCCACGCGGGCACAGGCTGTGTCCAGTACGTCGATGGCTTTATCCGGCAACTGACGACCAGAGAGGTAACGCTCGCTTAACGTCGCCGCTGCCTGTAAGGCTTCATCATCAATCAATACGCCGTGCGATTGCTCATATACCGCCGACAGGCCGCGCAGAATAATAGTCGCTTCTGCTGCCGTGGGTTCACTGACTTTCACCAGCTGGAAACGGCGCGACAGGGCGGCGTCTTTCTCGAAATATTTTTTGTACTCACTCCAGGTGGTGGCGGCGATGGTTTTCAGCTCGCCGCGTGCCAGCGCCGGTTTGAGCAGGTTAGAGATATCCAGCCCGCCCTGTTGATTCCCCGCGCCAATCAGCGTATGGGCTTCGTCGATAAACAGAATGACGGGGTTGGGTGACTGAATGACTTCCGCCATCAGCCCCTTAAAACGCTTCTCGAACTCACCCTTAACGGATGCGCCCGCCTGCAATGCGCCAAGATCGAGCGTCATAATATCGGTATCGCGCAACTTGTCCGGTACCAGGCCTGCGACAATACGAAGCGCCAGTCCTTCAATGAGCGCACTCTTACCGACGCCAGCCTCACCGACCACGACCGGGTTATTTTTGCGGCGACGGCAGAGAATATCGATCATCAGGTCGATTTCATTATCGCGGCACAGGACCGGATCGAGTTTGCCGTTACGGGCGTCTGCGGTCATGTTTTTGGCGTAGCGGCCAAGCAGGCTGTCGCCGGTATCGTTTTTAGTACTGACGGTCCGCCCGCCAGCATCCGGTACGACTGACTCCGCCGACTCGCGCGTCCACTCAGCAAAGTCCTGTTGCAGGCGATCGCGGTTGATGCCGATGAGCAACCGGGCAGCGGCAGACGGGACATAGCGTAGCGGCGAATGCAGCAGAGCCAGCAGCAGTGTTCCACCGCGCAGCTCGCTATGCTGCATCTCGGCAGAGGCCAGCAGCCAGCCCTCTTTCAGCCACTCGACCAGCATCGGCGAAAATGCCGGGTAGCTGTCTGTCGCTCGCGACGTCGTGTAATTTTCCACCTTCAGTGCCTGGCGAAGCGCATTTGTATCAATTTCTGCCCGGCCAGCAATCACCCTCACGTCACTGCGCACCGCTGCCAGCATCTGCAACAGCACATGTGCCACGGTGATTTCCATTGCCTGCTGGCTCATACACTCTGCTGCCGCCGCCTCCAGCGCCTGGCGGGAAAACGGGTTAAGATGCTTAACCAGAGAGGCCAGATTAATCTGGATCATATGTAGTGTCCTTACCTGGCAAGCAGCCGGTTCAGTTGATGCAGAATATCCTGCGTCTGGCTGTCCAGCCGCAGCAGATAAAAGAAATAAAACAGCGCCAGCACGACGATGCCGCCGCAGAGAATATGTCGGATGGTCAATCGTTTGATAAGCTGATAGCGTCCGCCCTGCGTTTTTTTATCCTGATGCAGCAGCGGAAAAGGCGCATCGCCACGAAGCTGATGCAAAACGTGATGCAGGCGGCGATATATCTGTTCAAACTCCCCTTGATCCTGCGCAGCCACCCTGTAGCGCCCGCGAAATCCCAGCGAAAAGCACAGAAATAAAAACTCAAGCAGATCCTGATAGCGTTTTGGCTCACGAATCAGGCGCTCCAGCAGGATGAACACTTTTTCACCGCCCCAGGCTTCGTTATGGAAATGCACAAGTAACGACTGTTTGATCCATTCGTTTTTGTTCGACCAGCCGTTCCCCAGTGCAGCTTCATCAATAAAGGTGCAGAGAACATAACGAAACGAGACAATCACGCCCGGCTCGTAGCCCTGTTCCTGTAGCAGTTGCTCCACAGCCTGAACGTCCGTCACCACCTGCGCAAAAAGGTGTTCCGGCATACTCTGGCTGTTCATCCCGTCCACGCGCATCACCATCCCCAGCAGGGGTGTGGCGGCGTCAATCATCGGGTTTATGCTGTTGCCGCGCAGAGCCAATCGGTACTGGCGACCAGAGAGACTTTCGTCCGCGAGCTGCGGCGCAGTATTGACCTTTCCCGACGGGTTCCCTGTGGTCAGACTGTCAATGGACGGAACGAACGACTCATTCATGGATTAACCCCTTATCGCCCACAACTGTATCCCCAGATCCGGAAAGGTGCCGGAAATATGCAGCGCCAGCGCACCGGCTTTCACCACGTCCAACCAGGCAGCAGCACCTTTGTCCAGCTCGAAGTAAACAAAACCGTCGTGGTACGGTAACTGGCGCGGGGCGGCAGTTCGCGGCGTCAGCGGTACACCTGGTACCTGCACACTGACCATATCGCGGATTTTGTTGGTGGCCGCGATTTTTGACTGCTGGGTAAACTGGTGAATAAGCTGGCTGTGCGGCATCCGTGAGCGCACCGCCAGAATGAATGTGCCGGAGCGCAACAGGGTCGGATCGTTAACCGTGGCAACATAAAACCCGTCAGAGAAGACGAGTGGCAGATTCTGCGCACGCGGCATCAGTACGGTGTTGAGCGCCCGGCGCAGCTCCGGGATTACGGAATTAAACGACTGCGTAAGATTACGGTGGTCGTAGGGCTCCACCGGACAAGGCAGACGACTGTCTTCCGTAAAGGTCATCAGTTCCCCCAGTAAGCGGACCAGATCCAGATAAAACGTTTCCGGGTGCAGGGTGTGTAGGTGGGTACGATGAGTAAAGTGCATCTGGCTGCGGTTAAGCATCTGCAACATCATGAACTCAGCCACATCTGCGATACCGCTCTGCTCCGGCGAACCGATACGTTTTGCCAGCTCGCTGGCGCGGTTGCTGAGAAGCCCCTGCACATCGCCAGCAAATCCGTTCAGCACGGGGCTTACGCGGATGGCCTGACTGGTCGGGATAAAGCTGTCATCCAGCACCAGTGCGCCACCGGATTGCTGGCTGCGGATACGGCACAGCGGCAGCGTGACCATGGTGCTGAGATCGTCCGCGCCGCTGACGATTTTCGGTGCCAGTTGTCCCAGCACGATAGGCTGCACGTCGCCATCATCGGAATGCAAATCGCGGGTATCGGCCTGGGTCAGGCGGTAACGCTCTGTTCCCTGCTCAGCACTCCGGCGACCTTCGATTTCACAGGTGATATCACTGATAACGGGCAATGCCAGATAAATGTCATTGCTGCCGGATCGGGAGAGATCGAGCGGCTGGTACGGCAGAGGGAGCTGATCCTGCTCCGGAATGCTGAACACCGTGCCATCCGGCATACAACCCGTCGCGTAGTCCAGCATCAGTTTCCCCTGGGCAAGCAGCTCGGTATTGATCGACAACGAGGTGAATCCCCAGGCAAAATCATCCTGCGCACTCATACGCTGGTTCAGCAAATATTCCTGATGACGCTGCTGCTGCTGGAAGTGCTGCGGCAGGGCAAACAGACCTTCCTGCCAGATCACCCTGTTTTTCATGGTCGCCATTCTCAGTTGTCCTCTTTCTTCATTTCGATACTGCCCTGTCGTACATGCACCAGCAGACGGTAGTGATGACCCGCCCCTTCTACTGGTTCGATTTGCTTCCACTCAGTGGCCTGGTCATCAGAGAAGTACGCTACCACACCAATGAACTGCGTTTTTTCATCCAGTTTCACTGGCGGCAACGTTTTTATGGTATCCGGCAGCAGGTTAAAGTCCTGGTGGTCGATATAATTTTTCCCCAGCACCTCCGGCAGCGGCGTGCTGGCAACCATGTCGTAGTCAGCCGCCTGCAACTTCGAGTCATCGCTCATATAAATCAGTTGCACATCGACCGCAGCCGCCTCACCGTCCGCATTGATATTCGTGTCAGGCTCGGTCAGTAACGTGACCGTTACCTCCGATGACTGATCTGCCAGTTTCCCGACCTGAACATCCGGGTTCTTAATCACCTGGCCGAGCTTTTTCACCATTTCGCAGCCTGTCAGGGTGAGGCTGAAAAGCAACATCACCATGCAGAAACGAAAAAAACATCCTGTCATGCTTCCGGCTCCCGCTGTTTTTCGCGCAGTACCCGGTCATACACCTGGGCATAGACTTCGTTAAACAGCATTTCAAAACCCTGCTGGCGGCTGGAGGCCAGTTCGTCGTAGTAATCGCAGTACATTTGCCAGGAACCGGCATCATCCAGCGGCTTTCGCAGTTCATGGCTGCGCCGGTACTGCACAAAGCGACGCATCAGGCTCTGCGGCGAGAACGCATCCAGCAACACGCGCAGCGATTCGACAATCGCGGCGCGGTTGGCCTCTTCGTGATGACGGATATTGCGCAGACTCTCACCAACGGCAGCGGGTGCAGCCAGATGCACTGGACTTTTGCCTTCGGCAAACATCACGTCAAGGGCGGTGGTATAGTCCATATTCAGGCGCAGCGGGTTATCTTCCAGCGGGCGCAGATGCTTGTCCGACAGACTGTTGCGGCGCTGTTGTAGCTCAAGCAGACCTTTTATCGCCGCCTGCAACGTCCGCCCTGCTTCTTCCAGAAAATCATCGGCATCCTGTGAGTTACGCACGGCAAGCGAGCCGCCCAGCCCACGCAACAGCGGGGTCACGGCAAGATGGAGCTGGGCAGTATCTGTCGGTGATGCCGCATCCTCGTAGCGAGTCTGTTGATCGGAATACCGCGGCGGTAAATCCATAAACGGGGTGTCGATCACGCCATCCCTGTCAGGAACAGAAGAGCGGACAGGGACAACCCCCGCAAGCGGATCGCCTGCCACTGTCAGACTTTCCATCTGGAGTGCTTGAAGCGGATCGGCGGAAAAGCTGTTGACCACGGTATCCGCAAGCTGGTGCATTCGGGGCATGCCCGGATACGCAGGCTGACCGTTCGTCGTCAGCAGCGCGTCTGCCAGGCGGTCACGGTTGGTAACGATGGTTTCCGGTGCCGCCATCTGTTCGCTGTAGCTGACCAGCTGTCCATTGTGGATAAATACCTTCAGCGCCAGCGCCCCCAGAACGACCTCATCGCCCTGCCGCAGGCGCACCAGCCCGGTCTCCGTGGACACCGGTGCCAGGTTAATCATCAGCCCCGATACCAGGCTTTTCAGACAAAATGTGCCGTCATGCATCACCACCTGACAGGCGCGTTCGGCAACAGAACCCGCCCTGTCCTGCACCGGCCAGTGGCAGGTGGATGCGTTGCCAATTTCCCCGCCATCGGCGGTAAACAGACATTTTGCGGCGCGTCCGCTCTCCAGTTCGTTACCGTTCATCACCTGTAGCGTCAGTGAGAGTACGGGAGCGTGCGTTATTTCCTCAGCCATTTGCGTTTCCATTAAATTAATCCCTAATATGGAGGGTGACGGTTGGCGGCATTTTCGGCTGGCCGATAAACGCCGTGCGTCCGATACAGGATCGAGAGCGATCGCCCAGCCGCATTCCCTTCGCCTGGTCCGGTGCGAGATCAAGCCGCAGATCCCAGGCGAACTGATCGCGTAGCAGAAAGGAGACAAACATCGTCAGCGCCTGGTGGTTTTCGCCTTCCGGTAAAAAAGAGAGGTAGCGCGCCATCGAGAGATTACCGATCCGCAACAGAAATTTTCCACTGCGATCCGGCACTCTGGCACCGAGGGTAAAATTAACGCCGATCACCGAGCGGCCCGGCACATACCCGGCCGTTTTCCGTTTAGGATTACGCACGCCCAGCCGGTTTTGTTGCGCGGGTTCAAGGACTACCTTACGCAACTGCCAATTTTCGATGCTGACATCAGGTAAATCGAAGCAGTGGCTGACCAGGTTACTTACCACGTCCGGCGAGCGCCCAGGTGTTGCCAGTATCCCGGCGTAGGCCAGCATTTTGCTGTGATTGATGGCGAGTTTGTCTCGCACGCTTTGATTGCCCAGGCCCACCAGCGCATACATCCGCTGTGAAAAGACATCAGTTCCACCGTTGCGAAAACAGACGTAATAGCGGTATTTGCGCCAGACATGGTAAGCAAACTGCGTCCAGCGGTGGCTGAACAGATCGAGGAACGCTTTCAGCCCCTCTTCATTTTGCGCAGATTCGCGCGCCATCCGATCCAGGTAATAGCCGGGCAGCGGCGACTGACTGCCGGAGAAGCCCAGGAATTTTGTCGTCAGGATAAACTGCCCGCTGTCACTGCGTTCAAGCGTACTCAGATCGCTGCCCGGAAAGGCAATACTGGCATCAGATTTGAACAGCGCCACTTCATGCTCCGGTTCGGTGCGCAGGGATGGCTCACAGCCCGGCTCACCATACTGGCGGTACAGTGACTCCATCAGCACATAAAAATTCATCCCGCACACATCCGGGAACGGTAGCGTTTCCCCTACATCAGGGCGTGCTGGCCTGTGTGTTGCCATTCCCAGGACTCCTGACTTTCCGTGTTAATAATTTTGAGGCAGTGAAATGAGTTGATGCTGGCGTACAGCGCAAAAAAGTATGACAGTACGGTACCCAACAGGTAGATCTCGCCTTCACAGACAAAGGGGGCGGGATTGATCCACAGCGTGGTGGACAGACCGCGAACCGGGACGCCTTTAAACAGACGGTCAACCGGGCGGGATTCCATTTTTTCGATGGCATCGAGCTTCTGTGAGGAAAGCCGTGCCTGCTGTGGATGGTGGATACCCGGCATATCGAAGGTACGCAACACCTGGATCAGCGCCTCCCGGTCCAACAGCGAAAGGTAGTTCAGGTTCATGCAGGAAATCAGCGACCAGTGCATATCGCCATCCGTTACTGGATACAGAGGACGGGTCGGGCGCGTAACGTTGCTGAACGATGCCACCGCTGGATTTTTGTTAACAGGAACGCAGATATCGCCGGTATGCAGTGACGCAGGTAACATTCGGTTAGTGCACACCAGCGAAGCGGTGAATACTTCACCGTTCAGTCGGGAAGGGTCGGGCTGATTGCCATCGGCGTGAACAAAGGCAATGGCGTGTTCCAGACCACGATGAAACAGGGAGGTTCTGGTGCGGTGGTGCCAGTAGACAACTTCACGCTGACGGCTGTACTCGATCTGATGCTGAAACCCTTCAAACTCAGGCCAGATATGTATTGCTTCATCAGGACCGGGAGTTTTATCCGACGCTGCAACCTTACTGGAAACCGTCTTCACCTGGAAAACATCATAGTGTTCCGGGTTCTGTTGACTGGCCCGTAACGCATATTGCGGTGAACTGTCGTCCGGCCTGACAGGCTCAGAATGGTGAGCGAATAAATTCACCACCGGCGTACAGTACAGGCGCAGTGAATCTTTGCGAAGCTTGATATCCACAGGTAATGGCAGATTAAAATGCAAACGCAGTGTAAACGCGCCGACCGGGAAGTCTGCCGGTAGCGACGTGGCCCCCTGTAAATGAAAGAAGAAAAAGCTCTCCGGGTAGCAAAAATACTCCTGAAGCACGCGATAGCCACTATGGACGTTTTTCGGCCACGGCAATAGTGCATCTTCCCGTTCAAACCCAGCTGCGTTCAGCCACAAATCCGGTAGGGGAATACGCCGCTCTCCAGCCACCAGTTCCGCATCCATTAACCGCTCACTGAACCATAAATAGAGTTGCTGGCGGGTATAGTCATCTCCGTTTCCCAGCCAGAAAGTGAGTTTATTCAGATCCAATGTGTCGGGAGAAACACTACCTTCGGTGAAAAAATCAATGTCAACGTACCCTTTTTTCAGCGTGCTGGTGTTACGCACATCGCGAATATGTAACGGTTGCAGCCAGGTATCGCGTGCCAGAGTAAAATGGCATACAGGAGACTGGGTAGCATCATCCCCGGCCAGAATCTTACGTCCCGAAGACGTCACGCGAACCGGGCCTGAGCAAATCAGTTCATCACGACAAACCTGAACGGGCGCAGAAAACTGTGTCGCAACAGGGTTGTATTCAACCACGGCCATTGACGGCACAGGACGTAAATAATTGGGCCACAGCATATTAATCAGGCTGTGCGTAAACTCCGGGAACTCATCCTCCAGCTTTTGCCGCAGGCCACCAGAAAGGAAAGCAAATGCCTCCATCAGGCGTTCCACATCAGGATCGCCCTCTTTCTCGGCCAGAAAACGGGCAAGATGGGGTTTTTCACGACCAAGAAGTTTGCCCAGTTGACGCAGATAGTCCAGTTCTTCGCGGTAATAACGCTCTTCGAAGGCCATCAGGTTTACTCCACGCACCAGTGCTGGTGGTTATCCAGCAGAATGTCAAACTCCAGGACATCCTGCCTGTCGCTGAAATCCATATATGCCACAATATGAAAACGCAGGTTCAGTGGCGCATGGCTATCCTCTGTGGCAGCAGTCACCGCCACATCCGATATCCGGGGTTCGTAACGCAGAATACAGTTCTGGATCGCCTGAACCATCCATTCCCGGATGTTCTGGCGCTCGGGTGGCCTGTCGATAAAATCCGTGATCCCCAGCTCCGGTGAGCCATAACAGCTACCGGAACGGGTGTTGAGGATATTGCGCAGGTTATCGCGTATAGAATGCAACAGCGCCGTCTTTGGGCGCTGGCGTGAAGATGGTTTTGCCGCCTCCCCGATACGTTCAAACAGACTCCCCCCAGACTCCCGCTCCATTATCATGGTGACTACTCTTTATCCAGACGCCCGACCAGGGACAACTCAAATGATGCCCCCATGTACTTAAAGTGCGGACGGACGCTCAGAGCAACCTGGTACCAGCCTGGTTCACCTTCCACATCAGAGACTTCAATCTTCGCCTGACGCAGCGGTTTACGGCTGCGCACGTCAGAAGGCGGGTTCTCCTGGTCAGCTACGTACTGGCGTATCCAGCCGTTCAGCTCACGCTCCAGATCCCCTCTTTCTTTCCATGAACCAAGCTGTTCGCGTTGCAATACTTTGATGTAGTGCGCCAGTCGGTTAATGATGAAAAGATAAGGGAGCTGCGTACCAAGTTTGTAGTTGGTTTCAGCCTCCTTCCCTTCCACCGTGTTAGGGAACACTTTGGGTTTCTGAACCGAATTGGCAGAGAAAAATGCCGCATTATCAGAGCCTTTGCGCATTGTCAGAGTAATAAAGCCCTGCTCCGCCAGTTCATACTCCCGCCGGTCGGTAATGAGAATTTCGGTCGGAACTTTGGCCTGAAGCTGGCCCATGGCTTCATATAAATGCACCGGCAAATCTTTTACCGCGCCACCGCTCTGCGGACCGACGATATTTGGGCACCAGCGGGTGGACATGAAACTTTCAGCCATGTTTGCCGCAAGCAAAAAAGCCGTGTTTCCCCACAGATAATGCTCATGATTTTTGCTGACGTTTTCATGGTAGTTAAAGCTCTTAACCGGGTTTTCATCCGGTGCATAAGGATGACGCAGCAGGAAACGCGGTGCTGTCAGGCCCAGATTGCGGGAATCTTCGGACTCGCGCAACGAACGCCATTTGGTGTAGGCCGGGCCTTCAAAAATAGCAGCAACGTCTTTAATGCCAGGAAGTTCGGTAAACGAATCCAGACCAAAGAATTCCGGTGATACGGAAGACAGAAATGGGCAGTGGCTCATCGCACTGACGGCGCTAACATACTTCAGCAGCTTCATATCAGCAGCGGTATTGTTAAAAGCGTAATTGCCAATCACTGCGGCAAACGGCTCACCGCCAAACTGACCAAAACCGCTGGAATAGACATGCCGATAGAACCCAGACTGGGTTATTTCCGCTGAAAATTCAAAGTCATCCAACAGCTCTTCTTTAGTAGCGTGCATGATGTGAATTTTGATGTTTTCACGCGGATCGGCATGGTCAACCAGCAGCTTCAGTGAGCGTAGGAACGACTCCATCTCTTGAAACTCCGGGGCATGGAGGATCAGATCCATCTGGCGGCCCATACGCGCATCAATATCAGCAATCATGCCGTTAACGGCCAGGATATCGACTGATTCTGCCTCATCATCCTGCAACATTGCGGTGATAAAGGCAGTCACACCTTGACGGGCGATATCGTAGCTTTCTGATTCTGGTTTAAAACGGGTCTGCGCCATGATCTCATCCAGCAGGCTGGGTGCGGCGACAGATGCAGTGGAAGCAAGCGCTTCCGGTAAGGTGGTTTCTGACATACTGAAATCCTTGTACAAGTTATTTCCGGCCAGCGAGGCCCAGCTCCGCAATCAGTTGTTCGCGGCTCTTTTCGTCAGCAAGCAGAGCCTGAAGTTGCGCACGGAAGGCAGGCATATTGCCCATTGGCCCCCGGAGTGCAACCAGCGCTTCGCGCAGTTCCAGCATTTTGCGCATCTCCGGAACCAGGGCGGCAATATTGTCCGGTGACAGATCGGCCAGTGATTTCACTTTCAGATTGACGTTCATACGTACATCAGAAGCTTCGCTAAGCGCAGAGGGCACCGTAAAATCACGCCCGATATCCGCCTGATCCAGCACGGCGTTAAAATTGTTACGATTAATAGCAACAGGCTGGCGTTCGTCCAGCGGAGTGTCATCTGTTCCACCTGTCAGATTGCCGGTTACTAATAAATTAAGCGGCAGTTCCACTTCTGCTGTCTGGTTTCCCGTTTTCGGCTGAAATTTAATATTTACACGTTCTTTAGGGGCAATACTGCCACTGCTGTCATTTTTTCTGCTGCTCATAAAAATAGTCCGTAAGATTGTCGCTCGAGCCATGAACACAGCATTTTCGTTACTACAAAAAATTACTAACAATGCCGTTCCAGTGGCAGTAAAAGATAAATTCCACACCCTTCATGCTCCGCATTTTACGCTCAATGATAAATTTTAAAAGATCTTTTTCTTCAATTGAAAGAAGGGTATGATTTTATTATCCGCTCGATAGATATAAGTACAGAAGAAACAAAAGCAACACAAATCGCACAATGCAAAACCATAACACATTGAATTTAAATGAATTTATTTTATGCATTATCAGGAATAATTATAGTGGATTGCTATGTATAAAACTTATGGATAAAAGGATGAAACATATTAAGAAACACCTCACAGACTTTTCTCAATAAAGCGCAGCGAATATAATATTATTCATGATTAACCAATGTCCATTTCCAGACACAGGCATCTGAGAAAATGAATTGCAATAGTTGATAATATATATTTAGATTAAATTAAAAACATAATTAATAAATATTAAATATCATTCATCGAGTTACCACATCTTCGGTTTGTTCGTAAGCCGGATGCAGAAGCATAATGCGACTCCTGGAGTGAGCCGCATTATTATCGGCCTGTCGGGAATTAACGGCAGACCACCGGAAATAGTTGTTAACAACACCCACAAGGAGCACGACAAATGCCAACCCCATGTTACATTTCAATAACAGGCCAGACTCAGGGCAATATCACCGCTGGCGCATTCACCGCCGATTCTGTCGGTAACATCTATGTGCAGGGCCACGAAGACGAAATGCTGGTGCAGGAGTTTTTGCACAACGTCACCGTGCCAACCGACCCACAGTCCGGTCAGCCCGCAGGCCAGCGTGCCCACAAGCCATTCATCTTTACCGTGGCGCTGAATAAAGCCGTTCCGCTACTGTATAACGCGCTGGCGTCCGGTGAGATGCTGCCAAAAGTTGAACTGCACTGGTGGCGCACTTCTGTCGAAGGTAAGCAGGAACATTACTTCACTACCCGCCTGACGGACTCAACGATTGTGGATATGAACCTGCATATGCCGCACTGCCAGGACCCGACACAGCGTGAGTTCACTCAACTGCTCGCCGTATCACTGGCGTACCGTAAAGTCGAGTGGGAACACATCAAGTCCGGTACTTCCGGTGCTGACGACTGGCGTGCACCGCTGGAAGCATAAGTTAAAACCACAGCATCCGGCCCTCACGGGCAGGGTGCTGTTTTTGTATTGCGCCACAGGCAATCAATAAAGAAGAAGGCTGTCAGTAAGGAATTACGTTTTTACGGGAGATGGCGGACGCCGGAAACTTCGGCGGTAGCGTGCCTGAACGCAAGCGTAACACTGTACGTACCGTCACAGTCACTAAACAGCGAGAGTCATACTTTAGGGAGGTTGATATGTCGTTAAAAGGACAGAGTTTTACAATGGAAGCAGAATAGATAGCAGTGCCAAATAGTAGAGTAATTAAAGGGAAAGCAGGCCGGGTAGTACGTAACGCACGTAGACCTATGGCTGTGATGATTTTGCAGTGTGAACACATAAGAGAAGTATATTTCCCGCACGATGGCCATCATAAAATTCACAATAAAATCAACACGTTAATTTATAAATTCATGAGCATTTAGTCATCAATTACATTCAAACGGTCTTAATATGGAAAACGATTATTATAAAGTAACTGAAGAGTTGATTCATACAGGGCTTGATGCAATATCAAAGTCCATAAAAGAACGTAAAAAAAAGAACGAGGTAAGGGAATCTATATTTTCTGATTTGCATGAAGCAGGAATAACTGTCAGAAAACGAAGTGATTGGAAAGCAAAAACCACCCCAGGAAGTGATGGTGAAGACTGGGACTATCCTGCAATTGTAATACATCATGCTGGAAATAGTTACTCATGTACTAAAGATGGGGAAGCTAAAATGCGCCAGGCTGAAGAAACCGACATCAAAAGTTTTAATCACTTAAGTTATCATTATGCTATAGATTGCACAGGTGTAGTTTATGAAGCTCTGGATATAAGAGAAAAAGGCGCTCACCTAAAAGGGGCAAACACAGGAAAAATTGGTATAGTTTTTTTATCAGATTTTAGTTTACCAGGTGAAGCCTCACAATTTGGACCATCCCGATGGGGATCATTAAGTGAGTTTGCCGGACAAGTTAAGGATGACTGGGATATATCCGTTGATATACCTACCGATAAACAGAAAAATGCTATTAACGTCTTAGTTAGGACTCTTATAAAATTTTTCCCAATCACACAGTTAGGAGGACATAGGGAGTTTGCCTCTTTAAATGGCTTAGGTCGTGCTTGTCCAGGAACTTATGGTCTTCAGATTGCTGCCAATCTCAGAACAAAGTTCAAGTTAAGTGCCCCCTGAAATTAACACTTGTTTTCGAATGAAAATTTTTCTCGAGTACAATATTATATATGCGATCCCATTCATTCCATAAATTTATCATCTTATCTATTTTTTTATATTTTCTACTTGGAATAGATAAACAGCTATACTATGAAGAAGGCGACATGCCCTGGATACCAATTCCTTTCATTAAACACACCATATCATCAACTTTATTTTTTGAATTACCTGTCTCGCCTTCTGACATTCTAAGAGATTCACCAACAACCAAAAATGAGAATGATAAATTGTATAATTACTGCCAAGTAAGGTATGGAAAACAACTATCGGAATGTAGAAAAACAATAAAGAAAAAACTTCTTACTAATGGATTCTATATACCCGACTGAATGATACGACCGTCTAATATAACGGCCCAGATAAATCCAGGAGACATGTATTTTCTGCTAACAAAATGCAAGATAAGAATTAACATGAGTTACAGAATAAACATTGATGAAAAATTAAACTTACAGGATATAGTTATCTGATGTTTCACTCCTCTACTAAACAACCAAATTAATAAAAGCATTGTAAGAGAATTTGAGGTAAATCCGTTGACAATCACCATCAGGAGGTAATATGTCGTTAAAAGGACTGCGCTTCACACTGGCAGTGGACGGTCTGTCGGAAATGACCACCGCGGTGGTCAGTTTTCGACTTACTCAGCATTACTCAAAACCTTTCCAGCTAATAGTGGATATTGCCAGCGGTCTTTCTGACCTGACCGCAACTGATTTCCTGGAAAAAAATGCCGTACTGACCATCTGGCAGGGAATGGAGCCATTACGCTATATCAGTGGTATTGTCTCTGCCGTAACCCTCAGTGAAAACAATCACTGGCAGATGGGATACCATATAATTATCTCACCACCACTCTGGAGAAGCGGTTTACGCCAGAACTTCCGCATCTTCCAGCAGCAGGATATCAAAGCCATCTCCTCCACCCTGCTCAGTGAAAATGGTATCACCGGGTGGACCCCGGTATTTTATGAGCCGCACCCGGCACGCGAGTTCTGCGTGCAGTACGGTGAGACTGACCTTGCCTTCCTGAACCGCCTGTGGTCAGAAGAAGGCATCTTTTATTTTGACTGGTGCACTCCGGAAGGGACAGAGCAAAAGCTGGTACTTTGCGATGATGTGGCAGGAGTATCGTCACTGGGATCCATGCCATTTAATCCGAATACGACGGCCGAGGCATCCACCGAACACATCAGCCAGTTCAGATATCATGCGCAGATACGGCCTTCATCCGTCGAAACTCAGGACTACACCTTCAAAACGCCCGCCTGGCCCGGCTATTACAACCGCGCTGCTGAGAACCTGAACGGCCAACTCACGCAGTATGAAATCTTCGATTATCCCGGACGTTTCAAAGACGAATCCCACGGACAGGCGTTTGCCCGCTACCAGATTGAGGGCCGGAGACATAATGCAGAGACAGCAACAGGTTACAGTAACTCACCAAAAATGTGGCCGGGGAAGCGCTTTACCCTGACAGGACATCCATCAGTATCGCTGAACAGGGAATGGCAGATTGTGGGTAGCGTACTGGCAGGAGACCAGCCGCAGGCACTGCATGGCAGTCAGGGAACAGGAACCACTCTCAGCAATCGTTTCGAGGTTATCCCGGCCGACAGAACATGGCGTGTCCCTCCCCTGCCGAAGCCCTCCGTAGACGGCCCACAGAGCGCCATCGTCACCGGCCCGGCCGGGGAAGAAATCTTCTGTGACGAACATGGCCGGGTGCGGATACGTTTTCACTGGGACCGTTACTGTCCGGGGAATGAGGACAGTTCGTGCTGGGTACGGGTATCGCAGGCGTGGGCGGGAACGGGATTTGGCAATCTCGCCATTCCGCGTGTGGGCCAGGAGGTTATTGTGGACTTCCTCAACGGCGACCCGGACCAGCCCATCATCATGGGACGCACCTACCACCAGGACAACCGCCCACCGGGCAGTCTGCCGGGCACGAAAACGCAGATGACCATCCGCTCGAAAACCTATAAAGGCGGCGGATTTAACGAGCTGACGTTTGATGACGCCACCGGAAAGGAGCGGGTGTATATCCATGCGCAGAAGAACATGGATACGGAGGTGCTGCACGACCGGACCACGACGGTAAACAACAACCATACGGAGACGGTGGTTGTGGGGCAAACAGTGAAGGTGGGCAGTAAAAAGGCAGGTGGTCATGACCAGACGGTGACGGTAGCTAATGATCAAAAAACAACGGTAGTTAATAATCAGATCACCGAAGTTACTGAAGGAAATAAAACAACCGATATAGATAAAGGAGATCAGGAAATTACCCTTCATGAAGGGAAGCAAACAATAAAGGTAAAAAAAACCATCAGCGTTTCTTCAGAAGAGAAGATCGAGTTTATTTGTGGAGAGTCGAGCATTACCTTGTTGGAGAATGGAGAAATTACGATTAGTGGAAAAATAATTAAGAATACTGCGAAAGATGAATATCATGTCAATACCAAAAAATTATCAGCAGATGGTAGCGAGGAACAGGTGCTGACCGGTGGCATGTTAAAATTAAATCCATAATTAAATTAGTTAATTGCCACATAAGAGAATGCGATATGGGTAAGGATGCAGCAAGACAAACGGCAGATACAGCCGGACATGATGGGCCAATAACATCAGGCAGTAGTAATGTCTCAACAGGAGGTTTTCCGGCTGCTCGAATGGGGGATACTTTTGTTTGTAAAGAGCATGGGCCCGGTGTAATCAGTGAAGGTTCTAAAACAGTTACAATAAATGGAATACCCGCCGCCAGAAAAGGGGATAAGGTAGTTTTTGGTAAAAAATCATTACCACCGACAACAGGACCTAAACTTCCTGAATATCATTCTATAACAATAGTTAAAAATACAAATGAAGATGGCTCGGTAAAAAATCCAAATGGCTCAGATGAGTTTAAATTATATACTGGATACGCAGTGTCAGCTCTAACGGATGGTGATGGTGATGGTGATGGTGATGGTGATGGTCAATATGATACGAGTGACTTAAAAGCAGGCATTATAGATTTTCAACTAAATCATCCGATTGGAGAAAGTGGGACGAACATTAGTCTCGGAGGTACTGTTGGCAAGGCTGAAATGAAGGCAGGGACAGTTGCAAATGAGGATGTACATTCCAGCTCGGTTGATGCAAAGTTAGAGGGTATTTCTGGGAATGTAGACCTCAGTTCAGGAAAAGCAGGATCTGGTGACTATGTGGAGGCAAAAGCTGAAGGTACAATCGGGTTAGCTGAAGGAAAAGGCAACTATAATTTAACACACGATCTTGACGAAGCAAGAGTTGGTGCCGCCTTTGAACTTGGAGCAGAGGCAGCTGTTGCAAAAGGGCAGCTTTCAGGTGCTATAGACTCAAAATATTTTAAATTGAAAGGTTCCGTTGATGGAACTGCTGGGTCGGCAGGTTTAGGATTGGGAGGAGGGGCATGGGTGGATTTTGATAATATAATGGTAAAAGTTCAATTGTCAGGGAAAATAGCATTTATATTAGGATTAGGGGGCGATATTGATATCCAGCTTGGACCATTTACTAGCGTCCCTATTCAAGAGCGACTTGGATTTACCTCTTCCAAATCTGGTATAGTGCTATCAGGTGCATCTACTGTTACTATTGGGGGATAATATGAGTAAAATTATTCGCATATCAGAATCTGTCTTTCCATTATACAATAATCTTGTATTTAGATTTTTTTTAGGTATTGCCCTATACCTCCTTTCAGTATATATTATATTTCATCACGTTCGAAATATAACATCATTAAAAATAGTACACCTACTTGGTATTTATGCTTTTTTTTACTATACTATTTTTTCAATGATAGATGGTGGTGCTAAACGATTAGCTGCATTTCATATAAAAAATAATAGTACCAACATCGACAGACAACCAATAAAATGGTATTTATCCAATCAATTTAACATATCAAGATTCCTTAAGCTCATATTTGTCTTTATATATATATATGCGTGTTTCATGTATCTTATGTACATACCATAATTGACAACCACCACTCATAGCAACATTTAAGCAATGGCTAATTTTAAATCCTTATTCATTCTGCACATCAAACTTTATAAATACAACCAAGACAACTCAGAAATATTATTATGAAAAAAATGATAAGATAGAAAATTTAGGAACTGTTGTTGGTAAAGTAGAAATGAATGCAGGTACTATCTCAAACGATAAACAGTTATCAGGAACATATGGTGTAAAGGCTACCGGTTTTTCTATAAATACGGGGGTTAGTTTTGGAAAGGAAAATTCGGGTGATTTTAAAGATATAAAAATAGAAGGAACATTTGGAACTGCTGAAGCAAAAGCCTCTGAAACATTAATTAATGGTGAGGATGAGCATCAAGGAGGCGCTGCTTTTGAATTGGGGGCTGAAGCAGCTGCCGCAAAAGGCGAATTATCAAGTGCTCTGGAATCTAAATATTTAAAACAAAAAAGTTCCCTTGCTGTAAGTGCTGGCTCAGTAGGGGGAGGCCTGAAAAGTGGGGTTTGGTGGGATACAGATAATCTCATGTTCAGAGTAAAGCTGGCATGAAAGCTTGCACTGGTTATTGGAATTGATTGGGAGGAAGATATACAAATAGGCCCCTTCACTGAAACCCCTTGGCCTGTATTACTGGGGTTGGCAATTTCAACATCAGGTGTTATATTGACTGGAAAAACAAACGTCATCATTGGAGGTTAGTATTGTTCTTCTATGAAACTTTAAGCAATATTATCAAGGTGTATCATAACAAATTTTTAGATTTTATTTTGGTATTGCATTGTCATCTCTGATTTGCTTTTTATTGATTAAAAACATACATCATGTACATAGCATTATACTTGTTAAATTTCTTGTGGCGTTATCAGGATTTATGTTTTTTACTATAGCGCATTTTCATTAGTCGACATTGGGATTGAAAAATATACTCCTTCCATATCAAATTTAACAATGATAATATTAATAAAAAGCTAATTTCTTCATTCGCGAGGTATAAATACACGATAAATATCTCTCTGAAGCTGTGTGTTTTTATTTTATATTTACATGGTTTTTAATTTCATAATACTTAAATATTAAAAACATTTTATAATAAACAATGAATATTTCAGATTTAAATTAGCCAATGTGACAAAATTTTTAAAACATCACCTAGAAAGATGGTTTTTATTATTAACCCAAGTTGGCACTATGCCAATGGACACTGGCTTGGCGAACGCTTTTTTTTATTGGTTGTTACTTTTTTCTCTTATCGATTCAACTATCGGTAATGTGGAATTATTCCATTCAGGTGTAGCAACTGTTATCATTGGAGGTTAAATGAACCAATACAATAGAATGTTTAGAATGTTATTTGGGGTTGTAGCTTTTTTACTACTTTCCTGCATTAGTGTTATGTTAAATGATGATTTACAATACACTCGATTGTCAACTATATGCTTTCTTATCGGCTGTTATCTGTTTTTGTATTTTCTCTTATTGATACTGGCGTCAATAATATTGTATCGTTCCATCAAAAATATAACCAAGAAAATATCAAAAAATCATTTCTTAAAAATTTCATTGAAGGAGAGAATCTGGTATCTAAAGGATATAAATTGGCTTTTAATTTGGGTTTTCTAGTTGTGATGTATTTTATGTTAAAAAACGAAATGTAGATAATCCAGAGAGAGTTATTATAATGAGAGAAAGCAATAACAAACCATCCATCCCAAGGGCAGTGACATATAGTTTTGAATACCAAAAAGAGCATTTTTGGCGATGCCGCTATACATCCTCAGAAGTAACAAGCTTATATTACAAGATATTACTCCCACTAGATGTAAAACCGGTCAGCATTAAACCTGAGCTAATCGCAGGAACCAATAACCTCTATGCTATTGGCTGCTATCAGACCATTTCTGGAGCAAAATACCCCTTTACAGAAGTTGATGTAGTCTATGAACATATAAATAACGACATCGATGCCAGTGACTGGGGAGAATATATATTAGACCTTTTAGGTGAAGAAATCCTTTACTGTAAATATTATTATAGCGTTAGTGGTCGATATGCTGATTTTTTGACAAAAAAAGATATCGATAACGAAACCATCACATCAAGAATCAGAGTATTTAAAAATTATGATTTTGAAAACAACAGGGCCAATGTGATAATGGTAAAAGCCTGTTGCAACTGGAAGGATTATGAATCGCTGGCTGAGGATCTCTTTCATTGTGTGAATTTTTTCACTTTAATTAATGACTCAAAATGGCATTTGGCAGAAGAACTAAAGAGTATAAATCTGGATGTACCTGCAAACCATTCCTTTTATTACCCTGCCTCATGGCTATATTCAGAACGATATAATAACGAAAAGATGAGCTACTATTCGTTATCTTTAAAAGAAGAAAGTAACGTTCATGGCATTATTGATGGCTATTTTTTATACCATGATGCGGCAATCAATAAAGAACAGGTTTGTAAACTAATTGTCAGTCAACTAAAAGAAAATAATCACCTTGAAATTGATGAAATTTCACTAAGAGTACGCAAAGATATCTTCAATAAGAACATTACGGAATTATGGACTGGTGAGTTAAAAGTAAAGAATGCAAGAAATGGAGAAGGCATGTTAGTTGTTTTTGCCGGAAAGATTCAGGAAAGTTGGTTCTATATAATTGGGTCATTTGCTCTACAAAAACAACATTTCGGTTCCTGGGCCGCGGGAAAACGAGCAATAGATATTATCTTAAATTCACTTAATAACTACGACTTAGAGTATGAAGATCAGTTTTATATTGAGCATTGATATAACACTCAATAGACCCAATAATTTAGCAGAGTAGGTAGCGTGCCTGAACACAAGCGTAACACTGTACTGCCGCTGAACAGCGGAATGTCTTTATTCCTGTAAACACCAGGGAGAACAACATGTCATTAAAAGAATTGCGTTTTACGCTGAACGTGGACGGACTGCCGGAGACAGCCACCGCAGTGGTGGGCTTCGGCCTTTACCAGCCACATTCCACTCCTTTTGCCCTCAAAGTGGACATCGCCAGCGGGCTTCCGGACCTGGTGGCAGCTTAGGGCAAGATCACGAAAGAGCGGCAATGGACAGAGAGTACCTCGCGTCAATCCTTGCGGGGTTTCGTAATCTTGCCCTGGATTTTGCGACCCTTATAATAAGGCTTACAATCAGCCTGAATCAGCGAAAGCGCTGACTTATTTGATGATACTAAGTTGGCGTATTTCCAATGCTATCGATTTGGCATGAGTAAAAATCAGCGCAGGTCAAAAGCCCCCGTGATGGCAACATCACCATCACAGGGGTTGAGCGGTTATTCCTTCACCACAATCAGCGGTTCAATATCGCTCTCTTTTTTAATCACCAGCGACTCGTCACCACGCAGGCAGGTACCGCCATAGTTACCACCTACGGTAAAGGTACAAACCTGGATATATTTACCGGCAACTTTTGGCAGACACCAAAGCTGCTGATAAATGTTCTTCTGCTCGGCAAACTTACCGCTGGTTTTATCCAGTAGCTCTTCCTGATGACTCACAAGATCGATGTTGCTGCCACAACGTCCTGCAATAGGTTTCACCGCATAACCGGTTTGCGCCAGCTCTTCATTAACAGTGAAATCCGTATCAAGCAGATAACGGTGGTGCGGGAACAGTTGCCAGAGGATCGGCAGAATCGCTTTATTGCCAGGGATAACCGTCCACAGAGGTTCGAAGACCAGCACTTCCGGGCGCAGCAACACATCGATTAAGCGCACTTCCTGATTCGTATGCCCGGTACGAATTGGCACCGCGGCGTACTCCGTTTCGCTGACCTCGCGCACCTGCTCAATTGCGGTTTCCCACGCCCAGGTCTTCCAGACGCAGTTCACCAGACGGCCGTCCCCGTCAATCAATTGACCGGCGTCATCCCAGCGCAGTTCATCCAGACCTCGCAGAATTTTGCTGTCAAACCCGGCCTGACGCAGCGCCTGCTGCATAAACTGCGCGTGATAGTTTTCCTCGATATCCTTATCCTGCATGATGTGGACAAACGGACGTGCGCGGCTGTGCTTCCAGGCCCCTGCCAGTTCGTTGATCAACCCTTCAGCCGGGTTGTGTCCCTGCCCTATGTAACCACGCTCGGCCCATCTTTCGAGAATCAAACCGGCTTCGGTATGGCACGATGCGGAATCGGCGTTGTACTCATACACCTTCAGTCCACGTTCATCCATACAGAAATCCATACGCCCCGTAATCATATGATGCCGACGACGCTGCCAGGAAAGGCGCAGGCGCGGCCAGAGGATTTTCGGGATATCAAACAGCGCCAGCAGGTTGTCGTCTTTCAGCACCTTGTCAGTCGCGTGCAGATACATCAGGTGCAGCTCGTTAGTGGCTTTAATCAGTTCCTGCTCGGCACTCTCGGTAATGGTGAAGTACTGATGCGGGTCCTGATTAATCACATGGCCGTTCGCCAGCACGTAGGCTTTTTGCAGCGGATCCTGCTCATTCAGCCATTTACCGTCAAATTGCCCGTTATCTTCCAGTCGCGCGCCGCCAATTTTTAGCGAGTCATTGGCGATCTCCGGCTGCGGTAGGCTGAAACGGGTATCATCGGTCTGGATCATCCAACCAAGAATAGTCGTATCGTCAAAGGTATCACGCAGGGTGTAACAACCGTTCTCAACCACCATCTCCAGTTCGCGGGTCCACTGCTGTCCGGGAGGCAGCGGCGTATGGAGCACGTTCTGTTCGGCAATACGGATTTTGTTTTCCAGCAACTGGGTGACGACCGCCACATGCCCGGTATCTTTAAATTCACCGCCTTTTTGCCAGATAAGCAGAGCCCCTGCTACCGGCGCGCGGGGCGAACCATTCGGAAATGCCTGTAACGGTAGGATGTTGTCATTCACTACTTCGCGCAGGAAGCGTAAGGAGAAGATCTCCCAGGCCATACCCACATCGGTGAAGACCATGCCATAGTTAAGGAAGAGAAAGCGGCGTGCGAACTCTACGCACTGCCATTTGTGGCCCATGTATTCATCGTCGATATAGCTGCGAAATGCTGCATCATCGTCGTAGTCCCGTGGGTCGAGGGAGCTGTAATCTGAAGAGTAGATTGCTACGCCACCTGGGGCATAGCCCAATAATGTCCCGAATGGGGCATCCTGACTGGTCGTTCCTTTGCTCATGCACCTTACCTCAAAACAATACAGCCTGAGCAGGTTGGCGTGAATTTTTCGCTCTGATTGCCTGCTCTGCGACACTAACCGGACAGAGGTCGACATCATCATACACCTCAACGCAGCGGCTGGCGCTCAGAGGCGAAAAATTCACAGCAGGAACTACGCTTTGGTCAGGGTGACCGGTACGCTTTTATACGCCGGAGTCAAACTTTGTGTATCTACTGCATCCAGCGAAAGCAGGACATTCGCTTCAGGCAGATAAGCGCCAATTGAGCCAGCCGCCATGTTGTAAATCACCACCGTTAAGCCGTACATGATGCGATCCGCGCAGGGCTGACCGTTGTCGTCCAGCGCCTGAACGTTGACCACATCACCCTGGCTCAGACCGCGGCTCGTCGCTTCTTCGGCGCTTAAAAACACCACATCCCGACGGCCAGTAATGCCACGATAGCGATCGTTCATACCATAAATCGTGGTGTTGTACTGATCGTGGCTACGCAGCGTCGCCAGAACCAGTGCATCAGCAGGCTGATGTTCCCGCTCTACCGCCCGCTGATGGCTGACGATAAAGTTGGCTTTGCCATTCTCCGTTCGCCATTCACGGCGCGAAGCAGGCGTATCCATACGAAATCCGCCCGGCTCGGCAATACGTGCGTTGTAATCGTGGAACGCCGGGATCACGGCTTCAATGGCGTCACGGATCAACGCGTAGTCCCCGGTAAATGCTTCCCAGCTGATCGGAGAATGCGGCAGCGTGGCACGCGCCATGCCCGCCACAATCGCGGGTTCCGATTTTAGCCAGCGGGAAGCCGGCTTCAGCGCGCCACAGGAAGCGTGAACCATCGACATAGAATCTTCGACGGTCACTGACTGGATCCCCGTCGCCTGCATGTCGCGCTCCGTTCGGCCTAATGCAGGTAGCAGGTAGTTATGCTTTGCCAGCAGCAGATGCGATCTGTTCAGTTTGGTCGCCACATGGACCTGCAGATCCAGATTTTTCATCGCCGCAAAGGTACGCTGCGGCTGGGGCATCGCTACCGCCAGATTGCCGCCCATGCAGATGAGCGCTTTTGCGTCTCCCCGCTCGATGGCCCGAATGCTCTCCACGCTGGAGCGTCCATGCTTGCGCGGAACGCGAATAGAAAAATGCTTCTCAAGGCGTTGCAGGAAGTCTTCGGACGCCGCTTCGTTGATCCCCACAGAACGATCGCCCTGCACATTAGAATGGCCGCGTAACGGGCAGATCCCCGCCCCCGGCTTACCCATATTGCCTTTCAGCAGCAACAGATTTACCAGCTGCTGGACGTTCTCGGTGCCGTTTTTATGCTGAGTGATGCCCAGACCATAACAAACAATCGTGGCGCTGGATTTACTGTAGCTGTGCGCCAGATCTTCCATCTGACTGCGCGTCAGGCCCGAGTCCTGTTCCAGCTCAGCCCAGTTATGCTGACGTAAGTCGTCATACAGCGCTGCATATCCCGCGGTATGTTGGTCGATAAACGCATGATCGAGCGTCGGCTGCTGATCCAGTAGGATCCGCGCTTCGTCCATTTCGATCAGCGCCTTCATTATGCCTTTGAGCAACGAGGCGTCACCGCCCATTTTTACCTGGTAGTAGTCGTTGCTCAGCTCCGTCGCCTGTCCGGTGAACATCTCTTTCGCGCTTTGCGGGAAGCTAAAGCGCTCAAGCCCCCTTTCGTTCAGCGGGTTGATGGAGATAATTTTGGCACCACGTTTGGCAACGTCGCGTAAGGTGGTCAGCATGCGTGGATGGTTAGTACCTGGGTTATGCCCGATACAAATCACCAGATCGCAGTGGTCAAAATCATCAAGTTCAACGGTCCCTTTCCCAAGGCCAATGGCCGGCGTTAGCCCTGCGCTGGTCGGTCCGTGGCACATGTTTGAGCAATCAGGAAAGTTGCTGCTACCATATTCGCGGGCAAACAGCTGATACAGGAACGCCGCCTCATTTGACGTTCTGCCGGAGGTATAAAACTCAACCTGTTGTGCTGAGTCATAGCTGCGCAGACGCTCGCCGATCTCCCGAAAGGCGATATCCCAATCCACCGCCTGCCAGGTGTCTGACACTGCATCGTATTTCATTGGATGCGTCAAACGACCAATGTTTTCCAGTTCATAATCGCTGTAGTGCCAGAGTGTGGAAACCGGGTGACGACTGAAAAATTCCGGTGACGCTTTCTTACTGGTTGTCTCCCAAGAAACCGCCTTAACGCCATTTTCGCACAGCTCCATTGGCGCACGATGCCCGGGGTCCGGCCACGCACAGCCCGGACAATCGAACCCTTTCACCTGGTTCATTTTGAACATCGCGATAATGTCGCGCGCGACAGCCTTTTGCGAAAACACCGAAGCAGTGACGGCTTTTACCGCACCCCACCCACCCGCAGGGCCCTGATAACCGCTTACTCCTGGAACACCATTTTTCATTATTACTGCTTATTCACCGCCAATTTTTGATGGTGAATACGGTAGCAATTTCCGTCCAACATTGATTTCCTCTTCATGGAGTACGGGCCAGGTACAATGAACGGGTTAGATTTATCTTCCCCTTTCAGCACAAAGCGACATAAAGTCCCAATCTGTTAAATTGAGTTCTACCTAACTGCTACACTGCATCAACACAACCACTCAGAAGGCAGGTCAATATGTCAGACAATACCTATCAGCCCGCGAAAGTCTGGACGTGGGAAAAATCGAACGGCGGCGCATTCGCCAATATCAACCGCCCGATTTCCGGCGCCACCCACGAGAAGACGCTGCCGGTTGGCAAGCATCCGCTACAGCTCTATTCGTTGGGGACGCCAAACGGGCAGAAAGTGACGATTATGCTGGAGGAGTTACTGGCGCAGGGTGTGAAGGGCGCGGAATATGATGCCTGGATTATCCGCATCGGCGACGGCGATCAGTTTTCCAGCGGCTTTGTTGAGGTGAATCCGAACTCGAAGATCCCGGCACTGCGTGACCACTCGCAAAACCCACCGGTTCGCGTATTCGAATCTGGCGCAATCCTGCTCTATCTGGCGGAAAAATACGGTTATTTCCTGCCGCAGGATTTGGCAAAACGTACTGAAACGCTGAACTGGTTGTTCTGGTTACAGGGTGCGGCGCCGTTCCTCGGCGGTGGTTTTGGTCACTTTTATAACTATGCGCCGGTTAAAATTGAGTACGCTATTAACCGCTTCACCATGGAAGCCAAACGCTTACTCGACGTACTAGATAAGCAGTTAGCACAGAATCAGTTTGTGGCAGGAGATGAATACACCATTGCCGATATGGCGGTTTGGCCGTGGTTTGGCAATGTGGTGCTGGGTAACGTGTACGACGCGGCAGAGTTCCTCGATGCAGGAAGTTACAAGCACGTACAGCGCTGGGCAAAAGAGGTTGCCGCGCGTCCGGCAGTTAAGCGAGGTCGTATTGTAAACCGCACCAACGGGCCGCTGAACGAGCAGCTTCATGAACGTCATGACGCCAGCGACTTCGACACCAATACCGAAGATAAGCGCCAGGGTTAACGCAAGATGCCGGATGGCGGCATAAATGCCTTATCCGGCCTACATAGAAGGCGTAGGCCTGATAAGCGTAACGTCATCAGGCACTAACCGATTGTCACGCGCTGGTGACGTCGTACTCCATGCGGCGAAGTGCGTCTAACGTGGCTTTAGCTTCATCTTCATCAATGATGCTCATGGCGAACCCTACGTGCACCAGCACCCATTGCCCGACCAGCTCAGCGGTATCACCTTCACAAATCAGGGCAATATTGACATCACGTTTGATGCCGCACACTTCAACCTGCGCAAGCTGGTGAATATCTTCACCAACGGCCAGAACCTGACCTGGGACTCCAATACACATATCTGACTCCGCCCCATAGCAACCTATGGGTTATTCGACTTCAATACTTTTCACTTTCAGTGAATCGCCTGCATCAACCCGCAGACGATCGCCCTGACATAGTGGACACTGCGCATCATGCTGGGTGATTTCCACAACCTGACTGCAATCCCAGCACCATGCCTGGGCTGGTTTGTAATCAATATGCAGCTCACACCCTTGCGCCAGCGTGCCCTGACAGACGATGTCGAAACTGAAACGGACGGCGCTCTCTTCAACGCACGAGAGCGCTCCGATTTCCAGCCAAATGCCGGTTACACGTTTGACACCGTGCTGCTCTGCCTGCTGTTGAACAATCTCAACCGCGCTCTGACAAAGGGACAGCTCATGCATTTTCGCAGTTCCGACGACCCAGCAGCAGCGCGCGGCGATTTAGCTGCGGCGCATTCGGATCGCTCACCGGCAGCGATAACAGCATGCGCGCGCAATCGTCAGTCAGACGCACACCTTCTTGCGCCGACATACTGTGCGAAAGCGGCGACATCAGTGAACAGGAAAGGTATTGCGATACGCCCTCCAGTTCACCAACGGTAAAGGTCATCTCGCCGTACGGCAGACGCAACCCGATTTTTTCACTGACTTTACGCACCGGCCAGATCTGGTCCGGTCCGGGGAAAATCAGTGCGCTGAGCATCCAGGGTGTGATAACACACCCCGTCCACTGTCCTTCAAACAGCGTAAAATCAGAAACATATACCGGCATGTTCGGATGCAAGAAAGAGAGATCGTGCATCGAACGCCGGGCAACCTCTTCAAACGCTGCCTGAATCTGCGTCTTCGGGGCCGTCTGAAAACCGACAAACTCCTCAGACATGAGCCGCCTCCCGAGGGATCGCTTCAACGCCTGATTCGCGAAGCGCGGCAAGAACCTGCTCCAGCGCAGGTTCAATCATCGCTTCAACCGTTGGCGTTAGCCCGATATGCGGTTCCAACGATTCCGGAATAACGCCGACTAAGGTCAGCTTTTTCGGAAACTCGCCGGTAAAACGCAGGGCCGACAATACGTCGGCCAGGCCAAGCTGGTGCGGTGAGATTTTGTTGGTAAACAGCGCTGGAATCTCTTCATCCCGCAGGACCATCATCGTTCCTGGCGTGTTTTTCTTCGACACAATGGCGTCAGCAATGATCAGATGATCTCTGTTCGCCATATCGCCGAGAAGCTCCATCCCAGCCGTACCACCGTCCAGAACATCAACAAAGTCTGGCAGGATGTACCGTTGCTCTAATGCCTCAACGATACGTACCCCGATGGCTTCGTCGGTCAGCAAAATATTGCCGACCCCTAAGACTAATATCCGCATTACAGAACCTTAACTGAGACCACTTCGTTCCCGTCAACGTCCACCACATGCACCGCACATGACATACAAGGGTCGAAGGAGTGAATGGTACGAACCACTTCCAGCGGTTTGTTTGGATCGGCAATCGGCGTACCTACCAGCGAGCGCTCATACGGTCCCACTTCATCATTAAAGTTACGTGGGCCAGAGTTCCAGGTTGACGGTACAACCGCCTGGTAGTTGCTGATAATGCCGTCTTTAATCACCATCCAGTGAGACAGCATACCGCGTGGCGCTTCGAGGAAACCAACACCTTTGAATTCGCCTGTTGCCGGAATATCCGGTTTCACGAAGGTGGTGTGGTCGCCTTTACCGATGTTCACAATCAGCGCGTTGTACTGATCCTGCAGAACGTTCTGCAGTTCACAGCAGTGAACGGTACGGCCAATAATACGGCCCAGCGTAGAGTGCAACTGCGACACTTCGATAGTTTTACCGGTCAGCTTGGTGTAAATCGCGATGATTTCATTCAGCTTGGCATGGGTAGACTCGCGTTTGGCCGCCAGTTTACACAGCATGTTGGCCAGCGGACCCACTTCAACCGTTTTGCCGTAGAAGGTCGGCGCTTTAACCCAGGAGTATTTGCCGTCATCTGACCAACCGGTGTAATCAGGAACCGTTGTGCCTTCCCACGGAGCCTGCGGCGCTTCATCTTTGTACCACGCGTGTTTCGCACTCTCCTGAATCCCTTTGATCAGGTACTCATCGGAGTGAGAGGTGATCGGGCGATAGGTCGACAGATCAGCATCGGTGATATAACCGCCCGGGAACAGGAAGCTGCCGTTTTTACCGTCTGTCGGGAATTCCGGCGCACTCAGATAGTTAACCGCACCCTGACCACGTTCCAGCCACTCAGGATAGAACGCAGCAATAACCGCAGTATCAACCTTGTACACCTGCTCAACGAAGTCGCTCAGCTTATCGATGAAGGACTTGATGTACATCAGGCGTTCAAGGTTCAGCACGCCGAGACCGTCAAGGTTAATTGGGTTAGCAACCCCACCTACCGCCAGGTTCTGGATGTGCGGCGTTTTACCGCCCAACAGTGCCACAACGCGGTTGGCATCACGCTGGCATTCCAGCGCTTGCAGGTAGTGTGCGACCGCAATCAGGTTCACTTCCGGCGGAAGCTGCATTGCCGGGTGACCCCAGCAACCGTTAGCAAAAATGCCTAACTGACCACTGGCAACAAGATCTTTGATCTTGTTCTGAACCTTGGTGAACTCTTCTGCGCTGTTCAGGTGCCAGGAGGACACGCCGTTCAGCATGGCAGACGCTTTCGCTGGGTCAGCTTTCAGGGCTGAGGTGATATCCACCCAGTCCAGCGCAGACAGCTGATAGAAGTGAACAATGTGGTCATGCGTGGTGTGCGCGGCCAGAATGATGTTACGGATATACTGTGCGTTCACCGGAACATCAATATTCAGCGCACTTTCTGCTGCACGAACGGAAGAGATAGCGTGAGTGGTCGTACAAACGCCACAGATACGCTGCACAATCATCCAGGCATCGCGCGGATCGCGGTTTTTCACGATCTCTTCCATGCCGCGCCACATGGTACCGGAAGCCCATGCTTTAGATACCACGCCATTTTCGATTTCGCAGTCGATGCGTAAATGACCCTCAATACGGGTTACCGGATCAATAGTAATTCTCTGGCTCATGCTTTGCTCGCCTCATGACGATTTTGATCGTTTTGTTTTAAAGGAGGAAGTATCGGCAGTAGACGAATGAGTACGATGTATGCACAAATCTCAATAGCCACAAAACCAATAGAAATCAACAGCTCTTCCCAGGTCGGGAAGTAGTGGTAGCCACCACCAGGATTGAACGCCACCAGCGAATAGGACAGACGCCATGTTGCACAACCCAGCAATGCGCTCAGCGCAGACAGATACAGCATGCGCGAGTCATTACGCAGCTTAGTGACGCGCAGCACCACCAGCGGGAAGACCATCAGCACGACTTCAAGCCAGAACATCAGGGAGTAAAGATCGCCTGAGAACGCATAGGACAGCTTGTCGCGATAGATCAGTTCGCCAAAGCGCAGGACGACGAAAATCGCCAGCAGCACGCTGATGGTATTCGTCAGCTTGATGAACAAACTTTTCTCGTCCGGACCGTTACCTTTCAGACCGGCTTGTACCAACGAGCCTTCAAAGATGACGATCGAAAAGCCCATAATAAAGGCGGTTAATACCGAGAAAAGCGGCAGCATTTCATAAGCTTGCCATAGTGGATGCACCTTATAACCCGCAGAAATCATCAATGAACCCATTGAAGACTGGTGCATGGTTGGCAGCAGCGCGCCGAGGGCAATAATAAAGAACATCACTTTATTCAAACGTTTGAGGGAAACTTTCCACCCCAGGCGTTCAAACAGAGCCGGAGCAAATTCCAGCGCCATGATGCCGATATAGATGGTCATACAGACCGCCGTTTCGAACAGTACCGAGTTCACGTTGAAGTGGCCCGGAATGTAGAAATACGGCAGGTTCCAGTAACGACCGACGTCAATGGTGATCGACAGACCACCCAACGAGTAGCCAAACAGGCTCGCCAGCAGCGCCGGACGAACCAACGGATGGTATTGTCCTCTGTTGAAAACGTACACCGCCCACGCCAGCGCCCAACCGCCGCACGCGAAGCCAGTACCAATCAACAGGTCAAACGCGATCCATACACCCCATGGGAAACCGCCGTTCAGATCGGAGACTGAGCCCAGTCCGAAGACCAGACGTTTCACGATCAGGAGCATACACAGGACGATAAGCGGCCCAAAAATAATGACCGGTTTGCTGATTATTTTTCCGCCCAGCGGTTTAGGATCATGACTCATGATCGTCTCCTCCATCGTGATGGTCGTTTTTCGTGTTACGACGAACCAGCACGGTTAAGCCCGCCAGCGCAGCCAGGGGTAATATCATGCCCTTGTACAGGGAATGTTGAACATGTTCGGAACGCGCACCAGTTGAAAGATCATCCAGCTTCGGCAGATCCAAATCCTCGTAAGGAACACCCGTCAGTACCATAACCTGCGTACCACCGCCTTCTTTCTCACCGTACAGGTGCGGGTAGTACTTCGGTACCGTATGCAGATAGGTATCGCCTGCTTTCACCGTCTGACGCGGATAGTGGTATTCGCTACCTGGCTTCAGCGCGAGACGTTTTTTCGCCTCAGCCATCAGCTCTTCACGCGTACCAAAAATCACCGCACCGGCTGGGCACACTTCAACACAACCCGGTAAACCACCTTTGTCCAGACGCTCAACGCCTTTCTGGTTACACAGTTCACATTTGTGAAGCGCACCAAACGGGTTGTTGTAGTCGTACTTAGGCACGTTGTACGGGCAAGCGACCATGCAGTAACGACAGCCCGTGCAGACATCTTTGTCATAATGGACGATGCCGGTTTTCGGATCTTTCTTCAGCGCGGAGACCGGGCAAACGGAAACGCAGTTCGGATCAACACAGTGCATGCACTGTTTCTTGATGTATGCGTAGCCATTTTCTTCCTGGTCTTTGTTAACGCCTGTTCCGCTACGCCACACCTGAATGATGTTATTGGTATACGGCGACAGTTTGTCGTTGTTCGACCAGGTTTGCTCGCCTTCCGGGTTACGCGCCGGGAAGTTGATATCCTGACACTTGGTGACACAGGCCTGGCAGCCTACGCACAACGTCGAGTCATAGAGCATCCCAAGAGAACCAGGGATCGGCGGACGGTTTTCTGCAGCCGCATGGCTGATGGACGGCGCTGCGCCCAACAGCAATGCCCCGCTGGAGGCTGCTTTAATAAAGTTACGTCTGTTCACGGTTATTCTCCCCGTGAGTCAGCGTTATCTTTCTTCTGCTGACGCCCCAGTTCACGAACCGCCATCACGCTGACACCGGCAACCAGTCCTACTACGCCACCCAGCAGTCCAATCGCTCCGGCAGAAACATTGCCGCCTTCTTTCATGTTGACGTCAGGTTTCTCGGAACGCGGCGTTTGGTTTTCCACGTGAGCAAGCTGGTGAATACCTTTATGGAAGCCGACGCCTTCTTCGTTACAGCCGTAGCAAGGGTGACCGATAGCCACCGGCCACACGCCGCCCACATCGCAGAATTGCAGCGTTGAGCAGTTGCCGTAGGTTTCTGGTCCTTTACAGCCCAGATGGTAGAGGCACCAACCTTCGCGGTGGCCTTCATCACCAAACTCTTTAGCAAAACGACCAGCATCGAAGTGCGGGCGACGTTCGCAGTGTTCGTGAATCAAACGGCCATAGGCGAATGTCGGACGGTTTTTGGTATCCAGCTTCGGCGGCTTACCATAAGTGATGATATGCGCGACCGTTGCGAGGAAGTTATGCGGGTTCGGCGGACAGCCGGGAATGTTGATGATGGTTTTGCCTGGCAGAACTTCTTGCAGGCCGACGGCACCCGTTGGGTTAACGCCAGCGGCAGCAACACCACCCCACGCGGCGCAAGAGCCGATGGCAATGATAGCGGCTGCGCCTTCTGCGGCCCGGCGGATGTGATCCACGATCGGCTCACCGGCAACCATGCAGTAAATACCATTATCTTTCAGTGGGATAGAACCATCTACTACCAGAACATATTGCCCTTTGTACTTCTCCAGAGCGTTATGTTTGTTCTCTTCAACCTGATGGCCGAAGGCGGCAGAGAGCACCTCATGGTATTCCAGAGAGATTGTCTCCAGAACAAGGTTTTCCACTGTAGGGTGTGTCGCGCGAAGCAGCGATTCAGTACAACCCGTACACTCCTGAGCACCAATCCAGATAACCGGTGGGCGCTGAGGACGAGAAACTGATTCGGCCATTTCTGCGGCGGCTTTGCTACTGAGCCCCATGGTAGCGGCCAGTGCTGCACAAAGCTTCATGAAATCACGGCGATTAATGCCGCTCGAATTGATGAGAGAGTTATCTCCAGTCATTTTATAGTTATTCCGTTGCGAAGACCTGGCTTTTATTTTGCACCATTCGCATGTTGCATATTGCGATCGGCGCGCCATTACCACACTTTTTATATGGTTATGTGCATTATAATACTTCGGCGGAGCAACAAAACGAAGGCGTAGGTCAATAGTGTAATTAATTAAAGCAAGATAATACCCCTTTCGGATCAAGCTTCGAGTCGATAGCCAGCCATGAAAAACCGAATTGTTGTACTGGACTGGTTCTCTTTAAAGAAATCCATCACCATCTCTTTATCCAGCCCATAACGGCGCGTCAGGATCCCCGCTTCCCACGCGCTGAGCTGTCGATCGCCCGTTTTTTCAAACATTCGATGTGAAAATCCCAGCACAAAACCACGCTTATAATCCGCACAAAAATTCGCCACCGAGCGTGCACTGTCCGCACTTGAGGCGTTTAATCCGGCCATCAGGCCTTTACCAAAATGGTTGTCCATGCATAACCTCCAATCGCTATATAATAAATTATATAGCGATTTTTTAAGCAAAGACCAGAGGTATCACGAACTTTTTATAACGGCTTAAAAGGACACCCATTCATCCGTTTTAGCGGCCGCAGACGTTTTGCTGTCTGCTGAAGAGGAAGTGGTTTGGCTGGCTGCGTATTGCACATCATTAGCGGAAAGGCGGAACTGTTGCACCGAGCGTTGCAGCTCCTCTGTTTGTCGTTCCAGCGCCACTGCCGCGGCGGAAACTTGTTCTACCAATGCAGCGTTCTGTTGCGTTACGCTGTCCATCTGCGTGATCGCCACGCTCACCTGCGAGATACCCTTATTCTGTTCTTCCGAGGCAGAGGCAATTTGCTTCATGATGACAGTCACTTCGGTGGCGCCGCGCAGAATCGCCTCCATGGTTAATCCTGTTTCTTTAACTAGACGAGCGCCCTGATCAACACGACGCGATGACTCGCCAATCAGTGTCTCAATCTCTTTCGCCGCCCCGGCGCTGCGACTGGCAAGGTTGCGTACTTCACCGGCGACGACGGCAAAACCGCGCCCCTGCTCGCCTGCCCTGGCTGCTTCAACCGCCGCGTTCAGCGCCAGAATGTTGGTCTGGAAAGCAATGCTATTAATAACTGACGTGATTTCCGCGATCTGTTTAGAGCTGGCGGCAATGCCGTCCATCGTCTCAACCACTTCTGAAACCAGCGTGCTCCCTTTGCCTGCCGTTTCTGTGGCCGTATCGGCAAGCTGGCTGGCTTCACGCGCATTTTCTGCGTTCAGTTTTACCGTTGCGGTCAGTTGCTCCATGCTGGCAGCGGTCTCTTCCAGAGCCGCAGCCTGCTCTTCAGTACGTGAGGAGAGATCGTTATTGCCGGTCGAAATTTCCGTCGCCCCTCGCCAGATGTTGTCACTACCTGAACGGATGGTACTGACGGCTTCACGTAGGCTATCCTGCATCGCGCACAATAACGGCACCAGTTGACCCACACAGTTACGACCAAAATCTTCGATGGGATGGCTGAGATCGCCCTGCGCAATCTGCTGGAACTGTTGGCGAATACGTCCCAGCGGTTTCACCATCATGGAAACAAGGTAGCGGTCGGTAAAGAAAAGGAGGGCAATCCCAAGGATCACGGCGGTGATAATTAGCGTCCGGATGATAGAGGTTTTGCCATCGACCATCACGCGGGTGGTATCGAGTCGCTCGCCTGCCGTGGCGTTAAAACGCTCGGCACTGGCGCCAAATTCACGGCTCAACGCGGGTGTAATAGTGCTGGCATGCTCAGCAAAGGCCGTAAGCGTTCCCTGCTGCGCCAGTTGCATTTGCGGGATCACGCCGTTGTCCAGCAGCGCCTGCCACTTCGTCAGTACTGCGTTAGCGACGTCAGGGTCCATAGGGCCCGGAGATAATGTTTTCATCTCCTGGAGTTTTTTGCTCATATTCTCCAGGGACTGTTGCGCTGGCGCAAAATCAGGCGTTCCGCCACTCATTTTGACATCCATGGCGCGACTTAAGCGCGTTACGAAGCGAAAGTACTGATCGTTGCCCTGACTGAGAACCGTCATCTGATGGACAAGATGACGGTCAATATCATTGCCTTCAGATATTTTTGATAACGAATGAAGACTGAATAAACCCACGCCCGACCAGAGCAGGCAAAAAAGTCCCAGTATTGCCAACATGACAATACGAATAGTGAAGTTTTTCAGCAAACGCATAATAATTTCCTTGCCGTTGATGAGGAATTCGCCATCAGGCGATACTTATCCTTGTTATCGGCAGGCAGTAGAGAAGATATAATGCGTTCTTTATTTTTTTACTTTCTTAAGTACATCCACTCTCTCTCCACACTATATCAATATGAATGCTAATGAAATTAGGTAGCATTATTATTCAGGTAATTAGTTATAAGCATTAAATAATCTATTGTTTTCTATCGCAAATATTTGTTAAACCACGCAAGAGTACGTTCCCAGGCTAAATCAGCGGCAGCTTTATCATAACGGGGGGTCGAATCGTTGTGAAAGCCATGATTAACGCCGGGATAGATATAGGCTTCATAGACTTTCTTATTGGCCTTAAGCGCCGCTTCATAGGCAGGCCATCCCTCATTAATACGTGTGTCTAATTGCGCATAGTGCAGTAATAAAGGCGCGTTTATTTTGGGGACATCTGATGCAGGAACCTGCCGCCCATAAAAAGGCACCGCGCAGGCCAGTTCAGGGAAAGCTACAGCAGCGGCATTCGACACACCACCACCGTAGCAAAATCCGGTGATACCTACCTTTCCCGTCGTCCCTGAATAAGATTGCATAAATTCAATGGCGGCAAAAAAATCGTTCATCAACTTTACGGGGTCAACCTGCTGCTGCAATTCCCGACCTTTATCATCATTGCCAGGATATCCCCCTACCGAACTTAATCCATCCGGCGCAAGTGCCATAAAGCCCGCCTTCGCCACCCGTCTCGCCACATCTTCAATATACGGATTCAGCCCACGATTCTCATGCACTACCACCACCGCCGGAACTTTCCCTGTCACCTTCGCAGGTTTAACTAAATACCCCCGCACATCACCATGCCCTTCAGGCGAAGGATAGGTAATATATTCCGCCAGAATATCGGGATCGGTAAATTCTACCTGCGTTGCGAGGGCATAATTGGGTTTCAATAAATTGAATAAAGCCAACGCCGTCATGCCACCCACTGCATATTTCGCTGCCAGATTGAGAAACTCGCGTTTCGTTATTTTGCCATGCGCGTAATAGTCATAGTAGTCGAGCAGTTCTTGCGGAAAATCTTTGGCAGTCAAACGCGGCATCGTCGCACTCCTGATTGATGTTTTTTTAAGCAAAGCACAGTGACCTGTTTTTGCCCAGTTTTTCATCTCAGTGTGACCTGGTGAACGGGATATTCACCGTGAACCCGCTAGAATAGAAACGTTGTTTCGAAATTCACCTGCACTAAGGAGATCTCATGGCCTGGTTTGCCAATCCTGAACGTTACGAGCAGATGCTCTATCGCTACTGTGGGCGCAGCGGTTTGCGTTTACCCGCGCTATCGCTGGGTTTATGGCACAGTTTTGGGCACGTTCAGGCGCTGGATTCACAGCGCGCCCTGTTGCGTAAAGCATTTGATTTAGGCATCACGCATTTTGATTTAGCCAATAACTATGGGCCGCCACCAGGCAGCGCAGAAGAGAATTTTGGCCGATTACTGCGCGAGGATTTTGCATACTATCGCGATGAACTGATTATCTCCACCAAGGCAGGCTATGACATGTGGCCTGGGCCATACGGTTCTGGCGGTTCGCGCAAATACCTGCTCGCCAGCCTCGACCAGAGTCTGAAACGCATGGGTCTCGACTATGTCGATATCTTCTACTCTCACCGCGTTGACGAAAATACGCCAATGGAAGAGACCGCCTCGGCGCTGGCCCACGCCGTGCAAAGCGGTAAAGCGCTGTATGTCGGCATCTCATCCTATTCTCCGGAACGTACGCAGAAAATGGCCGAGCTGATGCGGGAATGGAAAATTCCATTGCTGATCCATCAGCCGTCTTACAACCTGCTTAACCGCTGGGTAGACAGCAGCGGCCTGCTGGATACTCTGGAATCCAACGGCATGGGCTGCATCGCATTTACGCCGCTGGCTCAGGGACTGCTGACGGGGAAATACCTCAACGGTATTCCGGAAGGTTCACGCATGCAGCGTGAAGGGAAAAAGGTTCGTGGGTTAACGGAAAACATGCTGACGGAAGAAAACCTTACCAGCCTGCGCTTGCTTAATGAGATGGCGCAACAGCGTGGACAGTCGATGGCACAAATGGCCTTAAGCTGGCTGCTAAAAGACAACAGGGTAACGTCGGTATTGATTGGCGCCAGTCGACCGGAGCAACTGGAAGAAAACGTTCAGGCGCTGGCGAATCTGACGTTCAGCGCCGAAGAACTGGCGCAGATCGATAAGCACGTCGCGGACGGTAAGCTGAACCTGTGGCAGGCCTCATCTGACAAATAGCCGTAGGTAATCCCGTGCCGGGTAGCAACGTTGTTCTTCCCGGCACGTAATACGGGCCAGCCAGCTCCTCACACCTCTTCTGCTTTGATTTCTGGGCGCTGATATTCCGGCCACACCAGCGCGACAAGTGCAGGATAGGCTTCCAGGCTGAACTCCCTGAAGCACTGACGTAAGTTAAGCACGTCCAGATCGGCATGCGGGACTTTCTCGCCACTCAGGCAGCGTTTTTTAATATTGTCGTAATATTTATACACCGCAGAGTTAAGATCGCTGCAACGCCGCTGTGCATCAAATAGCCCTGGCGTCTCATTCAGCTCCACCATTGTCATCCGTTTGATCGTCGAGTGGATAAAATCGATATATTCGTGATTGACACGCCAATACCAAACCGGAGTAATCGAATTCATCAGTACCGAGAAATGATCTTCACCCTCTTCTTTACTCAGTATTTCCGGCTGGTTTTCAGCGTATCCATTTTCTGCATTACGGTTTTTATTTGCACTGCGCATCAACAAAAGTACCCCGCAGGTCAGCAATAGCAGGGTAATAACAGAATAAAATATACTGTTCATATACTGGCTCCATTTTTTTTGATTTTAAAATTACGCCATGCTATTGTCAACGCGGCATGGTTTATTTAAAACAACATATCATTGGCATCAAAGGATATTTCAACATGCTTCCCGAGCATCTTGTTCCCTCGCGTTTTCACTTATCCAGCTCACCTGACAATACCACCTCCACAGATAATAGTGAAAATTTGACTCAGGGGAAGATAACATTAAGCGATTACGAATCCGATATTTTGATTAGCTCTGCTGCTACCGGCCAGTCACGAAATATGCTATTTGAAGAGTGCGACCGTCATTTAAAAGAGCGCCTGTTTCGTGCAGCAAAAATTGAGTCATTCTCTCGCCTGCTCAATTCACTACAGGCAGAAGGCGACATTAATGCACAAGAATTAAGTAAAATTTTGACTCAAAAAACAGCCATCATAAATGAACAGGGCAACAAAATTTGGCTTAATTTAATTACCCGTGAAACCAGCGACCCTATTTTTTATTCTCTGGAAGAGAAATAAAATGAAAGATGTTGAGGATAATAATGTTTATTTGGCTTTAGATAACCATAAAAGCGATGAGTTTGTCTTAAAGCAAAATTTAGCCGTGTTGATTGCCAATAAAAACGCGACACTGGAAAGCGTTGCTCAGGAGATAGTCTCTATTCCCGCTGCACTGGTGCGGATGAAATGGCAAAATCGCCGTGAAATTTACTCGCTACAGGCTAAAGAAGAGATCTACGGTGCCGCGATCGAAGCCATTATGGAGCAGCAACCAGAACTGCGGGACAAAATCATGGCCCGACTGGAAAGCACCTACCAGCATATACTCGCGCGGGAAACGGCCACCTTACGCCTGACGCGAAAGCTGTCTGAAGGGAACTACGAACCCACCAGGATAACCACGGTCGCGTTAGATGAGAACAGATAAGAACAAGTGTGCGAGGGAGTTGAATCAGGAGAGACACGCCGGGTAAGGCGGCAACCATTACCCGGCAATGAGGAAGATTACTTCGCTTTCACTGTCTCTTCGCCGACCAGACCAATCTTCAGGAAGCCCGCCTGATGCAGCGTATCCATCACCTTCATCATGGTCTCATAATCAACGGTTTTATCTGCCCGGAAGAAAATCGTGGTGTCTTTCTTCCCGTCAGTTAACGCATTTAGCTCGTTAATCATGGTTTCATCCGTCACCTGATTGTTGCCAATAAACATACTCTTATCGGCTTTAACTGACAGGTAAACCGGTTTTTCCGGACGCGGCTGCGGCGTGCTGGTGGAGGCAGGGAGATTCACCTTCACATCTACGGTTGCCAACGGCGCGGCAACCATAAAGATGATCAATAAAACCAACATAACGTCGATAAACGGCGTCACGTTGATTTCATGCATTTCACCGTTATCGTCCAGGTTTTCATTAAAGCTCATTGCCATGGAACATTATCCTACACGTAATTTCTGCGCTGCACGTACCGGATGCGCGGATGCGCTTGCATTCAGGTCCAGATCGCGACTTTGCAGCAACAGCACCTGTGCCGCGACGTCGCCCAGCATCGCTTTATAGCTGCCAATCTGACGTGCGAAAATGTTGTAGATAACAACAGCTGGAATTGCTGCGACCAGACCGATTGCGGTCGCTAACAGCGCTTCTGCGATACCCGGCGCAACAACGGCGAGGTTGGTCGTTTGGGTTTGTGCAATCCCGATGAAGCTATTCATGATGCCCCATACGGTACCGAACAGACCGACGAATGGAGAGATAGCCCCGATGGTGGCCAGGTATCCGTTACCGCGGCCCATATGACGACCTACCGCCGCCACACGACGCTCCAGACGGAAGCCAGTACGCTCTTTAATGCCTTCGTTATCGTCGCTGCCTTCTGACAGTTCCAGCTCGTTCTGCGCTTCATTAATCAACTGTGCGCCCAGGCTTTTGCCATCGAATCCTGCGGCAATTTCACTTGCCTGATCTAAAGAGCGGGCTTCCGCCAGCAGTTGCTGTTCACGCTTAAGGCGGCGTTTCTGAGTAAAGAACTCAAGGCTCTTACTAAAGAAGATAGCCCAGGTGACCACTGACGCCAAAATCAGCCCAATCATCACGCACTTAACCACGATATCGGCGTGCTGATACATACCCCAGACGGAAAGATCCGTCTGCATCAAATTATTACCCACTCTGTATCTCCAGGACGCAAATCACAAAATCTGAGCGTAATCATATCAAAACGACGTCGAATTGATAGTCGTTCTCATTACTATTTACATATTGCCGCACCTTTGGTTTCTTTTCCTTGCGCTTACGCAGTAAAAAAGTCACCAGAAGCATTTTGAGATTATTTTCTACTGTATGACCGTTCTGCAGGATGCGTCATCTTTGATTCATGGTAGTTTAGACATCCAGACGTATAAAAACAGGTAAGACAACATGGCAGATAAGCAACTTGAAACCAAACTCGTTCACGCAGGACGCAGTAAAAAGTACACGCTGGGCTCGGTAAATAGCGTGATCCAGCGCGCTTCTTCGCTGGTTTTTGACACCGTAGAGGCTAAAAAACAGGCCACGCACAACCGGGCGAACGGTGCGCTTTTCTATGGGCGTCGCGGAACCCTGACGCATTTCTCTCTTCAGGAAGCGATGTGCGAACTGGAAGGTGGTGCGGGTTGCGCGCTGTTCCCCTGCGGTGCGGCGGCCGTTGCCAACACCATCCTTGCCTTTGTGGAGCAAGGGGATCATGTGCTGATGACCAACACAGCCTATGAACCCAGTCAGGATTTCTGTACCAAAATTCTCGGCAAGCTCGGCGTGTCCACCGGCTGGTTCGATCCGCTGGTTGGCGCCGATATCGTTAAGCACATACAGCCGAACACGAAAGTCGTATTTCTGGAATCTCCCGGCTCTGTCACTATGGAAGTGCATGATGTTCCAGCTATTGTTGCCGCCGTCAGAAGCGTCGCGCCGGATGCAATCATCATGATTGATAACACCTGGGCTGCCGGGGTGCTGTTCAAAGCGTTGGATTTTGGCATTGATATCTCTATTCAGGCAGGCACCAAATATCTGATTGGTCATTCTGACGGCATGGTCGGCACGGCGGTATCTAATGCCCGCTGCTGGGATCAACTGCGCGAAAATGCCTATCTGATGGGGCAAATGCTGGACGCCGATACCGCCTATATGACCAGCCGTGGACTGCGTACGCTGAGCGTTCGCCTGCGTCAGCACCATGAAAGCAGCTTAAAGGTCGCCGAGTGGCTGGCCAGCCATCCGCAGGTCGCCCGCGTGAACCACCCGGCACTGCCCGGCAGTAAAGGGCATGAATTCTGGAAGCGTGATTTTACCGGCAGCAGCGGCCTGTTCTCCTTTGTATTGAATAAGAAGCTCAATAATGAGGAGCTTGCTGCGTATCTGGATCACTTCAGCCTGTTCAGTATGGCCTACTCCTGGGGCGGTTTTGAGTCGCTGATTCTCGCCAACCAGCCGGAACACATTGCGGCAATCCGTCCGCAAGGCGAGGTGGATTTCAGCGGAACGCTCATCCGTTTACATATCGGTTTAGAGAATGTTGACGATATGATTGCCGATTTGGCCGCAGGATTTGCCCGAATCGAGTAAAATTGCCACAGATGGACATATATGCAGACACTTCTGGTGGAAAAGTCTGCAATTGTTGCGTCCGGGATCAAGGCATCCCGGGCAATTCAGGAGTACAATCCACACATAAACGCTGTTCCACAGGAAAGTCCATGGTAGTCATTCAAGATATTGTCTCCGCGCTCTGGCAACACGATTTTGCCGCACTGGCGGATCCGCACGTTGTGAGCGTGGTGTACTTCGTCATGTTCGCCACGCTGTTTTTAGAAAATGGCCTGCTGCCCGCCTCCTTTTTACCCGGAGACAGCCTGTTATTACTGGCAGGAGCGCTGATCGCTCAGGACGTGATGAGTTTTTTACCTACCATAGCTATTCTGACGGCCGCAGCCAGTCTGGGCTGCTGGCTGAGTTATATTCAGGGACGCTGGCTAGGCAACACGCGCACGGTGAAAGGCTGGCTGGCGCAATTACCGGAAAAATACCATCAGCGCGCCACCTGCATGTTTGATCAACACGGCCTGATGGCGCTGCTGGCAGGGCGTTTCCTGGCGTTTGTTCGCACCTTGCTGCCAACGATGGCTGGCATTTCAGGGCTTCCTAACCGTCGGTTCCAGTTTTTTAACTGGCTGAGTGGCCTGCTGTGGGTCACCGTCGTCACCAGTTTCGGCTATGCGCTGAGCATGATCCCGTTCGTTAAACGCCATGAAGATCAGGTGATGACCTTTCTAATGATCCTGCCGATTGCCCTGTTAACCGCAGGATTGTTGGGAACATTGTTCGTGGTGATTAAAAAAAAATACTGTAGCGCCTGAGTATTATCCTTAGCCGGGGTAATTCCCGGCATTTTGCCTGATGGCGCGCAGTTTTAAGGCCTACAAGAAATCAACTCCCCTGCATCATACGAATTCTTGCCGCATCTTCCCCCGGCGTTACGCCAAAGAAACGTTTGAACTCCCGACTGAATTGCGATGCGCTCTCATAGCCGACACGCATGGCAGCCGCACTAGCCTTCATTCCATCGTGAATCATCATCATCCGCGCTTTATGCAGGCGATAGCTCTTAAGATATTGCAGCGGCGACGTGCTGGTCACCGCTTTAAAATTATGATGAAACGCCGACACGCTCATGTTCGCCTCTGCTGCCAGCTGTTCTACATTGAGGTTTTCGGTGTACTTGGTTTCAATTCGCTTCAGCACCCGGCTTATCAAACTGAAATGCGTCTGGCGACTGACCAGAGCAAGTAACGCGCCGCCGCGCGGTCCGGTCAGCACATGGTAGAGGATCTCGCGAATAATCTGTTTCCCCAGGATGCGCGCATCCAGCGGTCGCTCCATCACATCCAGCAGGCGCTCAGCAGCGCAGAGAATTTCGTCAGAGAGCGTTGCAGAGTTAATCCCGCTGGCCGCCATGGCGGGCTGGAACAGCTCGTCTTCCCCAATGTCCATCAACAGCTCCTGCAATTGCAGGATATCGACATTCAGATAAATACCGGCCAGAGGAACCTCCGGCGTCGCATAGGTTTCACATTCAAAGGGTAAAGGTACGGTTAGCAGCAGGTATTCGTTGGCGTCATAGCGAAATACGCGCTCATTGATGTAACCAATTTTATGTCCCGAAAAGAGAAATATGATGCCTGGCTGATACATGACCGGTGTACGCGCCGCCGGCTCCGTACCGTGTAGCAGGCGGACATCTGGCAGCAGTTCGTTAAGTCTATTTTCATTGCTTTTCAGCTGCTTAATTTTATCTGTCAGCAGAAGACAGATCTCATCACGGTTCATGGGGCACCATTTCATCATCGGTTTTCGACCCTGACATAATGCGCAGATTTATCCGTTTTCTCCAGCAGTCTGTAGAAATGGGCAAGACATCGACAGAAATGAGCATTGAGAGCAGCGCGGCGGGCGACCACAATGTTCATCATCCGGCAGACACTCACCTGCACTCTTTTATTACCCACCAAAGGGAACGAGCAATGAACAACTTTAATCTCCATACCCCAACACGTATTTTGTTTGGTAAAGGCGCGATTGCTGAGCTGCGCGATCAAATTCCTCAGGACGCTCGCGTACTGGTTACCTACGGCGGCGGCAGCGTGAAAAAAACTGGCGTCCTGGCGCAGGTTCAGGACGCGCTGAAAGGCCTGGATGTGCTGGAGTTTGGCGGTATCGAGCCAAACCCGTCTTATGAAACGCTGATGAACGCAGTAAAAATCGTGCGTGATGAGAAAGTGACGTTTCTGCTGGCGGTAGGTGGCGGTTCAGTGCTGGACGGCACCAAATTCATCGCGGCAGCGGCACAGTACGCTGATGGCATCGATCCATGGCGCATTCTGGAAACCCACGGCAACGATGTAACAAGCGCCATCCCGATGGGCTCCGTATTAACCCTGCCTGCAACCGGCTCTGAATCTAACTCCGGCGCGGTAATTTCGCGTAAAACCACCGGCGATAAACTGGCCTTTATGACCCCGTTCGTGCAGCCAGTGTTTGCCGTTCTGGATCCGGTTTACACCTACACCCTACCGCCGCGTCAGGTTGCAAACGGCGTCGTAGATGCCTTCGTGCATACCGTCGAACAGTATGTGACTTATCCGGTAGACGGGAAAATTCAGGATCGCTTTGCCGAAGGCATTCTGCTCACGCTGGTAGAGGAAGGTCCGAAAGCCTTGCAGGATCCGGAAAACTACAACGTGCGTGCGAACGTCATGTGGGCGGCAACCCAGGCGCTGAACGGCCTGATTGGCGCAGGCGTACCGCAGGACTGGGCAACGCATATGCTGGGCCATGAACTGACCGCAATGCACGGTCTGGATCATGCTCAAACGCTGGCCATCGTTCTGCCAGCGCTGTGGAATGAAAAACGTGATACCAAGCGTGCCAAACTGCTGCAATACGCAGAGCGTATCTGGAATATCACCGAAGGTTCCGACGACCAGCGCATCGACGCCGCCATTGCCGCTACCCGCGCTTTCTTCGAACAAATGGGCGTACCCACTCGCCTGTCTGACTATGGCCTGGACGGTAGCTCCATCCCGGCATTGCTGGAAAAACTGGAAGCACACGGTGGTACGCAACTGGGCGAACATCAGGACATTACGCTTGAAGTCAGCCGTCGGATTTACGAAGCTGCCCGCTAAGGTTTTTTAACCTCCGCCTTTCGTTTTTGGGTATTTATACCAGGCTTAAGTCACACCTAACTCACCGGGGGCTGCCCCGGTGAACTCAATTTACACCCAATCATTCATGAGGCATCGAGGCGGCAATTAAGTGAATCCCCGGGAGCGTACATAAGTACGTGACCGGGGTAAACGCAAGCAGCCAACAAAGAGGCAGCCTGAAGGATTAAGTGTGGGGGGGAATTATGACCGGTCCAACCATTATCAAGCTACAGGATGGTAACGTCATGCCACAACTGGGCCTGGGGGTCTGGAAGGCAAGCAACGAAGAAGTCATCACCGCCATTCATAAAGCGCTGGAAGTGGGGTATCGCTCAATTGATACCGCTGCGGCGTACAAAAACGAAGAAGGTGTCGGCAAAGCAATACGCGATGCTGGCGTACCACGGGACGAGTTATTCATCACCACCAAGCTGTGGAATGATGACCAAAAACGCCCCCGGGAAGCCTTGCTCGAAAGCATGGAAAAACTCCAGCTTGATTACCTCGATCTGTACCTGATGCACTGGCCGGTTCCGGCGATCGACCACTACGTTGAAGCGTGGGAAAACATGATCGACCTGCAAAAAGAAGGGCTGATTAAGAGCATCGGCGTGTGCAACTTTCAGATCAATCATCTCCAGCGGTTGATGGATGAAACCGGCGTACCTCCGGTGATTAACCAGATCGAACTTCATCCGCTTATGCAACAGCGTCAACTGCACGCCTGGAACGCAACGCATAAAATCCAGACCGAATCCTGGAGCCCGCTGGCGCAGGGCGGCAAAGACGTCTTTGATCAAAAGATCATCCGTGACCTCGCTGAGAAATATGGCAAATCACCGGCGCAGATTGTCATCCGCTGGCACCTGGATAGCGGGCTGGTGGTGATTCCAAAATCGGTCACCCCTGCGCGTATCGCAGAAAACTTTAACGTCTGGGACTTCCGCCTGGATAAAGACGAATTAGGCGAAATCGCGAAACTCGATCAGGGCAAACGTCTGGGGCCAGACCCGGATCAGTTCGGCGGTTAACCCCTTCCCTCCAGCCCGACACTCTCGTCGGGCCTTTACTGATTTGAAATATCAGGAAACAATTCACACACATATATTGATGTATTTCTTGCAGTCGCTGGAGCAGCATTACGCAATATAACCTGTTAATTATTAAATAAATATATTTATTTGATGAATACATTCACCATATCCATAGGTGCGTAAACGTGACTGAGAAAAAAAGTAGCGGAGTCAAATGGCTCCCATTAATTCTTATAATATTCATTTCTGCCGGACTGTGGCAGCTTACTCCACCTTCCGGGTTAAGTGCGCCAGCCTGGCATTCAGCAATTATTTTCGTCGCGACTATTGCCTCTATCGTGGCAAAAGTTTTACCCATCGGCGCTGTCGGCATTATTGGGATTACGGTTTTTGCACTCGCCTATGCTGCCGGGGATAAAACCGCCAGCGGCGCTATCACCACGGCACTGAGTGAGCTGAACAGTTCACTTATCTGGCTTATTGTCGTGGCTTTTATGATTGCCCGCGGGTTTATCAAAACAGGCCTCGGACGACGCATTGCGCTGCAGATGATCCGTCTGCTCGGCAAGCGCACGCTGGGACTCGCCTATGGTCTGGCTTTTGCCGATCTGATCCTCTCCCCGGCAATGCCGAGTAATACAGCACGCTGCGGCGGCGTCATCTATCCGATTGCTGACTCTCTGGCACGCAGTTTCCATTCGAACCCGGAAGATGAGTCCCGCAGTAAAATCGGTACCTTTCTTATCACCTGTATTGGCAACGTCAACGACGTCACCGCCGCGCTCTTTATGACCGGCTATACCGGCAACCTGTTGGCGGTGAAACTGGCGGCCAATGCGGGCGTCACGCTGACCTGGGGCGGCTGGTTTATGGCGGCTCTGCTGCCATGCCTTGTGTCATTACTGCTGGTTCCACTGCTGGTCTACTGGATCGTGCGCCCGGAAATTAAACACACGCCGGATGCCCCTAACCTGGCGCGCAAAGAGCTGGCGGAAATGGGCAGTATGTCTCGCGGCGAATGGCTGATGCTGGCTACCGTCGGCGTGCTGCTGGTGCTGTGGATTTTTGGCGATACGTTAGGCGTCGACGCCACCACTGCCTCGTTCGTGGGACTGTCCATTTTATTGCTAAGCGGCGTTCTGAGCTGGGAAGATGTGAAGAGCGAGAAAGGCGCATGGGACACACTGATTTGGTTTGCCGCGCTGTTGATGATGGCGAACCAGCTGAAAAAACTGGGCTTCACCACCTGGTTTGGCAATCTGATCGGCGATAGCCTGAGCAGTACTATGCACGGTACCAGTTGGGTGATCGTCCTGCTGCTGCTGAACGCCGCCTACTTCTATACCCACTACTTTTTTGCCAGCGGTAATGCACAGATTGCCGCGCTGTACGCCGTTTTCCTTGGTGTCGGTCTGCATCTGAATATTCCCGCAGCCCCCACGGCATTAATGCTGGCCTTCACCAGCAGTTTGTACTGCTCGCTCACCCAGTACACCCATGCTCGCGGTCCAATCCTGTTTGGTGCCGGGTACGTTCCAACGGGCGTCTGGTGGCGTACAGGATTTATCATCAGCTTGTTTAACCAGGCGGTGTTTATCACCGTGGGTCTGATGTGGTGGAAGGTGTTGGGTCTGTACTAAACTGACTGCGTCCTGACGAATCACCTTACCTGCGGAGAAAAGGAATGACCTGTATTTTCTGTCAAATAGTTGAAGGTAAAGCACCCTGCCATAAGGTCTGGGAAGACGAGCATCATCTGGCTTTTCTGTCGATTTTCCCGAACACCGACGGTTTTACCGTGGTGATCCCGAAAAAGCATTATCCCAGCTATGCCTTCGATATGCCGCCGCAGGCACTGGCTGATCTGATGCTGGCGACACAAAAAGTGGCTAAGAAACTGGATAAAGCTTTCCCGGATGTCAGTCGTACGGGTATGTTCTTCGAAGGTTTCGGCGTAGACCATGTGCACAGCAAATTAAGCCCCATGCACGGTACTGGCGATCTAACCCACTGGAAACCGATTGAAGCGCGGCAGAACAAATTTTTCGAGCAGTATGAAGGATATCTTTCGTCACACGATTATGAACGAGCGGATGATGCAAAACTGGCCGCATTAGCGGCCAGAATTCGTGAAGCATAAATACTGAGTCTCTCTGCCGGATGGCGGTTCAAGCACCTTATCCGGCCTACAAAATCGTGCTATTTGTAGGCCTGATAAGCGTTTCACCACCGGGCAAGGCAGATTAGCGCCCTGCCACTTTCCCGCGTTTTTTGTTTGCGGCAGGCGTCTGGCGCTGATGCGCCACCGGTGTGTGCTTGGTCAATGCCGGGCGAGTATGACGGTTCTGGCGACGCGCTTCGCGCATCTCTTCCAGCGTAGGCGCCGGGACCAGACATTCGCGACGACCGCCGATCAGATGCTTTTTACCCATATCTTCCAGCGCCTGGCGGATTAACGGCCAGTTGGCTGGATCGTGGTAACGCAGCAGGGCTTTATGCAAACGACGCTGCTTATCACCTTTCGGCACCACCACGTCTTCACTCTTATAACCAATTTTACCCAGCGGGTTTTTCCCGGTGTAATACATGGTTGTGGAGTTCGCCAACGGCGATGGATAGAAGTTCTGCACCTGATCCAGACGGAAACGACGTTGCTTCAACCACAACGCCAGATTCACCATATCTTCGTCACGCGTACCCGGGTGCGCGGAAATAAAGTACGGGATCAGGTATTGCTCTTTACCCGCTTGCTTAGAGTAGGTATCGAACAATTCCTTAAAGCGATCGTAGCTGCCCATCCCCGGCTTCATCATCTTCGACAGCGGGCCTTCTTCGGTATGCTCTGGCGCAATCTTCAGGTAGCCGCCAACGTGGTGGGTCGCCAGTTCTTTGATATAGCGCGGATCTTCAACCGCGATGTCATAACGCACGCCCGAAGCGATGAGGATCTTTTTAATGCCTTTCAAATCACGCGCACGACGATAAAGGTTAATCGTCGGTTCGTGGTTAGTGTCCATATGCGGACAGATATCCGGATAGACGCATGACAGACGACGGCAAGTTTGCTCCGCGCGCGGTGACTTACAGCGCAGCATATACATGTTCGCCGTTGGGCCGCCGAGGTCGGAAATCACGCCGGTAAAGCCTGGAACGGTGTCGCGAATGGCTTCGATTTCATTGATGATCGAGTCTTCAGAGCGGCTCTGGATGATGCGCCCTTCGTGCTCGGTGATCGAACAGAACGAACAGCCGCCAAAGCAGCCACGCATAATGTTGATCGAGAAACGGATCATCTCATAGGCCGGAATGCGGCTGTCGCCATACGCCGGATGCGGCACGCGTTTGTACGGCAGCGCAAAGACGCTATCCATCTCTTCGGTAGAGAGCGGAATGGCTGGCGGGTTGATCCAGATGTAGCGATCGCCGTGCTTTTGCATCAGCGCACGCGCACAGCCTGGGTTGGTTTCGTGGTGCAGGATACGCGACGCATGCGCATACAGCACTTTATCGCCCTTCACTTTTTCGAAGGACGGCAGCAGCACGTAGGTTTTTTCCCACGGTTTCGGGCGCGGCGGCTGTACGGTTACCGCTTTCGCTTCCTGCTTTTTCGGTGCGACAGGCTTGTTGTCAGCACACGGCAGATCTTCACCATACGGATGCGGGATCGGGTCAATCTTGCCCGGCGTGTCGAGGCGCGTGGAATCCACCCCACTCCAGCCCGGCAGCGCTTCTTTAACCATAATCGCAGTGTTACGCACGTCGCGGATCTGATCGATGGTTTCGCCCATCGCCAGACGATGCGCCACTTCCACCAGCGGACGTTCGCCGTTGCCGAACATCAGCATGTCGGCTTTGGAATCCACCAGAACAGAGCGACGAACGGTATCAGACCAATAGTCATAGTGCGCGGTACGGCGCAGGCTGGCCTCAATACCGCCGAGAATAACCGGCACATCTTTCCATGCTTCTTTACAGCGCTGGGTATAGACCAGCGTGGCGCGGTCCGGACGTTTGCCCGCAACGTTGTCCGGCGTGTAGGCATCGTCATGGCGCAGTCGGCGATCGGCGGTGTAACGGTTGATCATCGAGTCCATGTTGCCTGCGGTCACACCAAAGAACAGGTTCGGTTTACCCAAACGCATAAAATCGTCTTTGTTGTTCCACTCCGGCTGGGCGATAATCCCTACGCGAAAGCCTTGTGCTTCCAGCATACGTCCGCAAATTGCCATGCCAAAGCTGGGATGATCGACGTATGCATCGCCGGTAACCAGAATGATGTCGCAGCTATCCCAGCCAAGTTGGTCCATTTCGTCGCGTGACATCGGCAAAAACGGTGCCGGGCCAAAACAGGCAGCCCAGTACTGCGGCCAGGAGAAAAGGTCTCTGTCCGGCTGGATCAGGGATATTGCGCTCATAATGCTTCCAAAAATGGTAAAAAAATAATCAAAGGCCGAGGATTATACGCTGTATGTCGGCAAGAAATGAAGTGGAGTCTGAACCAGACCAGTAGAAAGTTATATAAATTGTTAAATTTTACGACGATCATTTTTATCAATCATAATTAACACCATGCCGGCCAGCTGAGATAACTCTTTTTCGGCGGGGGATTTTTCATTGCGACTCAACGATTCACTGCATATTTCCCAGTTACGGGTTGTTGTTCACCTGTGCGGATTTCTGGTTCTTCTCTACAGCTTTTCTATGCTGCCACCGATGCTCATCGCTTTGTTAAACAAAGAGCGGAGCTTGTTCGCTTTTTTCAGCACGTTTATGACTTTCTTCACCCTCGGCGGCGGGGCGTGGTTGGCAACCAAACATGCGGGGATTCAACTGCGCACCCGGGATGGTTTCGTCATTATCGTCCTGTTCTGGCTATTGTTTTCGTTTATCAGCGCGATGCCGATGTGGATGGACGATGGCTTAAACCTCTCTTTTGCGGATGCCCTGTTTGAAGGAGTTTCTGGGATTACCACTACAGGCGCAACGGTGATTGATGACGTCAGCGCCTTGCCGAAGTCGTATCTGTACTATCGGGCTCAGCTCAATTTTATTGGCGGTCTGGGTGTTATCGTCCTCGCGGTGGCGGTATTGCCGCTGCTGGGTATTGGTGGCATGAAGCTGTATCAGTCTGAAATGCCGGGCCCTTTTAAAGAAGAACGCCTCACGCCAAGACTTGCTGATACTGCACGCACGCTGTGGATGACCTATGTCATTCTGGGTCTTATTTGTACTCTGGCCTACTGGGCTGCCGGGATGTCGTTTTTCGACGCCTTATGCCACGGGCTGTCGACGGTCTCTCTCGGCGGATTTTCTACTCGCAGCGAGAGCATCGGCTTTTATAACAGCCATGCCATTGAGCTTGTCGCCGGGATATTTTCACTGCTGTCTGCGTTTAACTTCACCCTCTGGTACGTTGCTATCGTGAAACGTACCTTCAAACCCTTTCGTCGTAATGCCGAATTGCGTTTCTTTTTGCTTATTGCGTTGGTGGTCACTCTGATCGCCACCTGGCAAGTTTGGCGGGCAGGCATGTACGGATTAACGGACAGCCTGGTGCATGCTTTTTTTCTGGCCAGTTCGATGCTGACAGATAATGGCCTGTCGACGGCGGATTACGCGCAGTGGCCTTCGCACACGATCTTCATGCTGCTCAGCGCCAGTTTCTTCGGCGGTTGTGTGGGATCGACCTGCGGGGGGATTAAGGTGCTGCGCTTTTTGATTATGTTCAAGCAGTGCCGTCAGGAGTTACACCAGCTCGCGCATCCCCGTGCCCTGCTTAACATCAAAGTGGGCAATAGCGTGGTAAGCGACCGGGTGGTGCGTTCGGTATGGAGCTTTTTCTTTCTCTACGTTTTGTTCACCAGCTTTTTTATCTGGGCGCTCAATCTGATGGGCTACGATCTCTTCTCCTCTTTCGCCACCGTTGCCGCCTGCATCAACAATATGGGGCTAGGATTTGGCGTCACCGCCACGACATTTGGCACCTTAAACGAGGAAGCAAAGCTACTGATGTGCGCGGCCATGATCATGGGGCGTCTGGAGATTTACCCCATTTTGATCCTGTTCTCGCGCATGTTCTGGCGGGCGTAACGAATACCCCGGCGCATTACGGCGCCGGGTTCACCAACATCTGTCCGATTGAGCCACGATCCGCCATTTCCAGCGTCTGGCTATTAAAGTAGAACGGGAAATGGGCCCAGGAAGGCTGTCCGTAATAAACCAGTAATTCAACCTGGCCATCAACCCAGACAGTATCTTTCCAGCCTCTGTCTTCCGGGAACGGCATCGCGCCATTCACATTACGGATCAGGAACGAAACACCTTCAATATGGAAGGACTGGGGCATATCCGCCCGCACCGTCCAGCGCTCCCAGGAGCCCTGCTGGGCAGTAATATCCATACGATTGACGTCCCACAGCTGACCGTTGATGCCAGGATCGTCGTCCAGGCTGATATCACGGCTGCGAATCGGCGAACCGCTGAGGATTTCCGTTGGCAGCAGGCGCATTGGCAGGCTATCGGTCACCAGCGGCAGAAGGCCCGTTGGACGCAGAGTCAGCACCAGCGTGGAGATGAGAATACTGGAAGGCTCAAAGAACCCGCGGATCCTGTCGACAATACTGGCCGCCTCACCACAGGTGATAGAGACCTCATTACCGTTCGTCATATCCACCAGGATCTCACGACGCTCGCCCGGAGCCAGCGAGAGCTGCTTCACCGAAACAGGCGCAGGTAAAAAACCCTGATCGCCGGAAATCACATGCAGAGCACGGCCATCACTCATTTGCAACTGGTAACGACGCGAGTTTGAAGCGTTCAGCAAACGCAAGCGCACCCAGCCGCGGGAGACTTCGACATACGGGCTTTGCGCCCCATTGACCAGCAGCGTATCACCGACAAAGCCACCGCTGCCGGGCTCGCTGTATTCCGGCGTGCCAAAGTTGTCCAGCCGCTTGTCCTGGATAATGACCGGAAAATCATCCACGCCATAGTGGTTGGGAATAGACAGTGATTTACTCACTTCATCTTCAACCAGCCACATCCCGGCAAGACCGTTATAGACCTGCTGAGCAGTACGATTTGGTGTATTAGCGTGATACCACAACGTGGCGGCATTCTGGCGAATCGGTAGCACCGGCGCCCAGTCAGCATTCGGGGACATCATGCGCGCCGGGCCGCCCATCAGCGGGCCAGGTACCTGTAACCCGGCGACGGTCATCGAGACATTTTCAGTCAGACGGTTGCTGTAGATAAGCTTGACGTCATCCCCTTTCCAGACGCGGATTGTCGGTCCCAGGTAGCGGCCGTTAATTCCCCAGACAGGTGCGCGCGTGCCTTGTGTAAAGGACCAGTGCGCACGTTGCAGCGTCATAAATAGCGGCTGCCCCCGGCGGGATTCCAGCAGCGGAGGCACGGGTAACGGTTGTTGCTGACCGGCAGCATTAGCCTTCAGCGGAACAGCACCTGCACACAGTGCGATCCCCGATGCCTGAATGAACTGACGCCGACTGAATGACATATAAACTCCATAAAAAACTGGCTATTAACACGCAGGAAGTCATTTCCTGTAAAAAACCCGAATTGCGCGGATTAAACCTTACCGGCGGCTTCCCGCTCAGCAACTTCTTTATCGAGTTCTGCGATTTTTTGTTCCATCAGCGTGCGGCAATGCGCTGCCAGTTCACGAACCTGATCTTTCCCAAAGTGGCTAATATCCACCGGTGGCAACATCTCGACAATTGCCAGACCATTATTGAGTCGATTGAGTTTTATCTTGTTCGAGGTTGTGGAAACGCACACCGGAATGACCGGGACACCAGCAGCAATCGCTGCATGGAACGCGCCGGTTTTAAACGGCAGCAGACCGCGACCGCGGCTACGCGTCCCTTCAGGGAACATCCAGATAGAAATGCGGCGTTTTTTGAAATGATTCACCACGGCAGCAATGGTGCTGTGCGCTTTAGCGCGGTTGTTTCTGTCAATCAACAGGTTACCGGTTAACCAGTACAGCTGCCCGAAGAAAGGGATCCACAGCAGGCTTTTTTTACCTACCGTCACCGTCGGCGGCTGAACGATATTCGCAGCGGTAACCATGTCATAGTTGTTCTGATGGTTACAAATATAGATAGCATTACCATAGTTCTGCGCGTCTGCCGGCATGCGGCACTCGACCTTCAGGCCATAAAGGGGAGCCAGGCGGCCAAACATATGACCGAACGTTGCAACGTGTTTTGGATTTCGTGGGCTGAACAGACAGTATATGCAACCGAAAATACAGACCAGAACGCAGTAAATAACAGTAATAATTAAACGAAAAATATATAGCATAACAACCTCTAAGGCCTAAGAGCCTGGCATTTTACGTCACCTGATTCATCACGCGGTATCAGGTTAGGGCTTTGTTAAGGGCGGCTCTCTGGAAAAGCGTATTGTTAATCGCAACGCACGAATAAACAACGGTTTCACGGGAATTTTTAACGTTGGCTCTCCCTGGGCTTTAACAGGGAGAGCCGGACGGTAGCGTTATTCTTCGCTGTCGCCGTGACTGGCGCGTCGAGGCGAGTCAATCTCAATGCTGTCGATACGCTGCAGACCACGCATTAGCGTGCCGCGACGGCCGCGCTCACCGGTCACTTTCTGCAACTCTTCAGGACGCAGTTTGATTTTGCGCTTACCGACGTGGATGGTCAGCGTGCTCTGCGGCGGCAGCACGTAAAGTTGCGCCAGACCATCCTCGCCTTTCGCCGCTTCCGCTGAAGGGATATTAATGATCTTGTTCCCTTTGCCTTTCGACAGCTGCGGTAAATCGCTCACCGGGAACATCAACATGCGACCAGCCTGAGTAATAGCCAGTAGCATATCGGTTTCATCTTCAATCACCACCGGCTGCATCACGCGCGCATTTTCTGGCAGCGTAATCAATGTCTTACCAGCACGGTTACGTGCGACCAGGTCATTGAAGGTACAGACAAAACCGTAGCCCGCATCGGAGGCCATCAGCAGTTTTTGATCGTCGCCTTCCATCAGCATGTGCTCAACCGTCGCGCCTGGCGGCAGCGTGAGCTTCCCGGTCAGCGGTTCACCCTGACCGCGCGCCGACGGCAGCGTAATCGGGTCGATGGCATAGCTGCGTCCGGTCGAGTCCACGAACACCACCGGCTGGTTGCTCTTACCCTTCACTGCCGACTTAAAGCTGTCGCCCGCTTTATAGCTTAATCCTGGCGCATCGATGTCATGGCCTTTCGCGCTACGCACCCAGCCACTCTGGGACAACACAATGGTCACCGGCTCAGATGGCAGCATGTCGTGCTCGCTCATCGCCTTCGCTTCTTCGCGCTCCTGCAACGGAGAACGACGATCGTCGCCATAGGCGTCTGCATCGGCCTGCAGCTCTTTCTTCAGCAGGTTACTCATTTTACGTTCGGAAGCCAGAATGGCCTGCAACTGATCGCGCTCTTTCGCCAGCTCATCCTGCTCACCGCGGATTTTCATCTCTTCGAGTTTGGCAAGGTGGCGCAATTTCAGCTCAAGGATGGCTTCAGCCTGGGTTTCAGAAATGCCAAACCGCGACATCAGCTCAGGCTTAGGTTCATCTTCATGACGAATAATTTCGATGACTTCGTCAATGTTGAGGAACGCCACCAGCAAACCTTCAAGGATGTGCAGGCGCTTGAGCACTTTTTCCAGACGATAATTCAGGCGGCGACGCACGGTATCGCGGCGGAACGCCAGCCATTCGGTGAGGATCTCTAGCAGGTTTTTCACCGCCGGACGACCATCAAGACCGATCATGTTCAGGTTGATACGGTAGCTTTTTTCGAGATCGGTAGTGGCAAACAGATGGTTCATCACCTGCTCCATATCCACACGATTAGAGCGTGGGACAATCACCAGACGGGTCGGGTTTTCGTGATCCGATTCGTCGCGCAGGTCGTCTACCATCGGCAGCTTTTTATTGCGCATTTGAGCAGCGATCTGCTCCAGCACTTTTGCCCCGGAAACCTGATGCGGCAGCGCGGAAATCACCACCGCGCCGTCTTCTTTCGTCCATACCGCACGCATACGTACGGAGCCGCGTCCGTTTTCGTAAATCTTACGAATTTCCGCGCGCGAAGTAATGATTTCCGCTTCGGTCGGGTAATCCGGCCCTTGCACGATATCCAGCAACTGATCCAGCGTCGTTTTCGGCTGCTCAATCAGGGTAATCGCTGCTTTTGCCACTTCACGCAGGTTATGTGGCGGAATGTCCGTTGCCATACCAACGGCAATACCGGTCGTGCCGTTCAGCAGAATATTTGGCAGACGCGCAGGCAGCATCTTCGGCTCCTGCATGGTGCCGTCGAAGTTTGGCACCCAGTCCGACGTTCCCTGACCGAGTTCGCCCAGCAAGACTTCCGCATATTTAGACAGGCGTGATTCGGTATAACGCATCGCCGCGAAGGATTTCGGATCGTCCGGTGCCCCCCAGTTCCCCTGCCCGTCAACCAGCGGGTAACGGTAAGAGAACGGCTGCGCCATCAGCACCATCGCTTCATAGCAGGCGATGTCGCCGTGCGGATGGTATTTACCCAGCACGTCACCGACGGTACGGGCGGATTTTTTAAATTTGGCGCTGGCATTCAGCCCCAGTTCGGACATCGCGTATACGATGCGACGCTGAACGGGTTTCAAACCATCGCCAATAAACGGCAACGCCCTGTCCATGATGACGTACATGGAATAGTTCAGATAGGCGTTTTCCGTGAATTCATGCAGCGCCAGGCGCTCTGCCATATCGCTCATTAATCGTGGTTCCTCAACTTTGTACCCCTCTATTGAAGGGCAATATTGCCGCAGATACTACCCTATCTGGCGTGTTGAGTCACAAAGAAAAGGGCCGCGAATGCGGCCCTGATGGGGATTACTTAGCAACTTTGGTAATCTGTTTTACGTCGATTTCAACGGAGTTCCAGTCTTTATCCACCTCACCCTGGATTTCAACCACATCCTGCGGTGTGACGGTTACGCCGTTCCAGCGCTTGTGGTCGATATCCACATTCACCGTGCCGGTCGCATCTTTAAACACGTACAGGTCGTCGGAAATACGCTCAACGATGTTCCCGCGCAGGGTAACCCAGGTGTCATCACGCAGTGATTTGGCGCTTTCTACCGTCGTGCTGCTACCGTTCGGGCCGACAAATCCGCCGTTTTGGCTCTGCGTGGTGGTTGTCGTTGGCCCAGAGAAGCCGCCCTGCTGAGCTGCCAGAACAGGTGCGGAACACAGTGCCATTACGGCAACCATTGCAGCTAATTTTTTCATCGTCATGTCTCCCTTTCATGTTGGTTTACGACTATTAAATAAGTTAATCCTTAACAAGTTCTTAAGGCAAAAAAAGATACTTTTTTTGCTGTACAGAGACTGTAGCCACAGGTTTACTGACTGCAAATGAGTTATCGCAGGGATGAACATATGCGTATTTTACTGATCGAAGATGACACGTTGATTGGCGATGGCCTGAAAACAGGTCTGAGTAAAATGGGTTTCAGCATCGACTGGTTTACCGAAGGTCGCCAAGGGAAAGAAGCACTCTACAGCGCACCTTATGATGCGGTAATCCTCGACCTGACGCTGCCAGGCATAGACGGACGGGACATTTTGCGCGAATGGCGAGCCAACGGAAAGCAGGAGCCTGTGCTGATTCTGACCGCTCGCGACGCGCTGGCAGAACGCGTAGAAGGCCTGCGCCTGGGCGCAGATGACTATCTGTGCAAACCCTTTGCGCTGATCGAAGTTGCCGCCAGACTGGAGGCGCTGGTGCGTCGTGCCAGCGGCCAGGCCAGCAACACATTACGCCATGGCGAGGTGACGCTTGATCCCGGCGCGCTGGTCGCCACGGCGGCGGGTGAACCTTTGTCACTCAAACCTAAAGAGTTCGCGCTGCTGGAACTGCTGATGCGCAACAAAGGTCGCGTCCTGCCCCGCAAACTGATTGAAGAAAAACTGTATACCTGGGACGAAAATGTCTCCAGCAATGCGGTTGAGGTCCACGTCCATCACTTACGCCGTAAGCTCGGCAGCGACTTTATCCGTACCGTGCATGGCATTGGCTATACCCTGGGTGACGCATGAAACTCACACAACGCCTCAGCCTGCGAGTCAGGCTAACGCTTATTTTTCTGATTCTGGCATCAGCAACCTGGGCCGTATCCAGTTTTGTGGCCTGGAGGCAGACTACCGATAATGTCGATGAGCTGTTTGATACGCAGCTGATGCTGTTCGCCAAGCGGCTTAGCACGCTGGATATCAGCGATGTCACCACCTCAAACAATATGGCCCGCACGCCAAAAAAACTGAAACATGGCCATATTGATGACGACGCACTGGCGTTTGCCATCTACTCCACCGACGGCAAAATGGTGCTACACGATGGCGACAATGGCCAGGATATTCCCTACAGCTACAGCCGGGAGGGGTTTAGCGACGGCCAACTCAGGGGCGACAACGATTCCTGGCGCTTCCTGTGGCTGAATTCCGCTGATGGAAAATATCGCATTGTGGTGGGCCAGGAGTGGGAATACCGGGAGGATATGGCGCTGTCGATCCTTACCGCACAGTTAACCCCGTGGCTGGTTGCGCTGCCGCTGATGTTGCTGATCCTGGTGGTCATGCTGAGTCGCGAACTCAGGCCGCTAAAAAAACTGGCGCAAGCTCTGCGCTGGCGCGCCCCGGAGTCAGAAGAACCGCTCGACCCGAAAGGTGTGCCAAGCGAAGTGCGCCCGCTGGTTGAATCGCTTAATCAGCTGTTTACCCGTATCCACTCTATGATGGTCCGCGAACGGCGCTTTACCTCTGACGCCGCTCACGAGCTGCGCAGTCCGTTGACGGCGCTGAAGGTGCAAACCGAAGTGGTGCAACTGTCAGACGACGACCCGCAAACGCGGGAAAAAGCGCTGGTGCAGCTGCATGCGGGAATTGAACGCGCCACCCGACTGGTCGATCAGCTCCTGACGCTTTCGCGCCTCGACTCCCTCGATAATCTTCAGGATGTGGCAGAAATCTCGCTGGAGGAGCTACTGCAATCCGCGGTGATGGATATCTACCATCCGGCCCAGCAGGCGCATATTGACGTACGTTTGCAGATTAACGCGCACAATATCACGCGTACAGGACAGCCGCTGTTGCTGAGCCTGATGGTACGAAATCTGCTGGATAATGCCATTCGCTACAGTCCGCAGGGGAGCATTGTGGAAGTGACGCTCAACGCCCGTAACTTCAGCGTCAAAGATAACGGTCCTGGCGTTGCGCCAGAGGTACTTACACACATCGGTGAACGCTTTTATCGTCCACCGGGACAAAGCGTGACCGGCAGCGGTCTCGGCCTGTCGATTGTCCGTCGTATCGCAACACTGCATGGAATGTCAGCCTCGTTCGGCAACGCTCCGGAAGGTGGCTTTGAAGCAAAAGTCAGTTGGTAATTGCGTTATTGTTGCTCATATAGCAAAAGACTTTGCACATTTTGCTAATTTCACCGTACCGCTGGTGGGAGTAAAATCGTCCTCAAACGTATTTCCTTGAGGACACAAAATGAGCAACATTCTGATTATCAACGGGGCGAAAAAATTCGGCCATTCTAATGGTCAACTGAATGACACCCTGACCGAGGTCGCGGACGGTATCCTGCGCGACCTCGGGCATGATGTTAAAGTCGTACGCGCAGACAGCGATTATGACGTAAAAGCAGAAGTGCAGAATTTCGTCTGGGCCGATGCGGTTATCTGGCAGATGCCTGGCTGGTGGATGGGCGCACCGTGGACCGTGAAAAAATACATCGATGACGTGTTTACCGAAGGTCACGGTACGCTGTACGCCAGCGACGGCCGCACACGTTCAGATGCCTCTAAAAAATACGGCTCCGGCGGGCTGATTCAGGGCAAAAAATACATGCTGTCCCTGACCTGGAACGCACCGATGGAAGCCTTCACTGAAAAAGACCAGTTCTTCCATGGGGTTGGCGTTGATGGCGTCTATCTCCCTTTCCATAAAGCAAACCAGTTCCTGGGAATGGAAGCGCTGCCGACCTTTATCACCAATGACGTGATTAAAATGCCGGACGTCCCGCGTTATATCGCAGAATATCGCAAGCATCTGACCGAAATTTTTGGTTAACTGGTAACCTGGAATTAGAAGGAGTTAACCATGCTTACCGTTATTGCAGAAATCCGTACACGTCCAGGTCAACATCACCGCCAGGCGGTACTGGATCAGTTTGCCAAAATCGTTCCGACCGTACTGAAAGAAGAAGGCTGCCACGGCTATGCGCCGATGGTGGATCACGCCGCAGGTGTGAGTTTTCAGACTACAGCACCAGATTCAATCGTGATGGTTGAGCAGTGGGAAAGCATCGCGCATCTTGAAGCGCATTTGCAGACCCCGCATATGAAAGCCTACAGCGAAGCCGTGAAAGGTGACGTGCTGGACATGAATATTCGTATTCTGGAGTCGGGCATTTAAGATTGTCGATTTGCCGGGTGACGCTTAGCTATCCGGCATAAATCGCTTCGTCAGATGAGAGCCGGATAAGGCATTTTACGCCCGTCTCCGGCTTTTCTACATGCAATTACCCTTCGAGATCCGCCAGATCGCCTTTCTCCTGCAACCAGTTTCGACGATCTTCAGAACGCTTCTTGGCCAGCAGCATATCCATCATTGCGTTGGTACGCTGATCGTCTTCATCATCGATAATGAGCTGCACCAGGCGACGGGTGTTCGGATCCAGCGTAGTTTCACGAAGCTGCATCGGGTTCATTTCACCCAGACCTTTAAAGCGCTGCACGTTCGGCTTACCTTTCTTGCGCTTTAACTGCTCCAGTACGCCCGCTTTCTCTTCTTCCGTCAGCGCGTAATACACCTCTTTACCGAGGTCGATACGATATAACGGCGGCAGCGCCACGTAGACGTGACCGTGTTTCACCAGCGTGCGGAAGTGCTTCACAAACAGCGCGCACAGCAGCGTAGCGATGTGCAGACCATCGGAGTCCGCATCCGCCAGGATACAGATCTTGCCGTAGCGCAATTGGCTTAGATCGTCGCTGTCAGGATCGATACCGATCGCCACGGAAATATCGTGAACCTCCTGCGAAGCCAGCACTTCATCGGAAGAGACTTCCCAGGTATTGAGGATCTTACCTTTCAGCGGCATGATCGCCTGATATTCACGATCGCGCGCCTGCTTGGCCGATCCGCCCGCCGAGTCACCTTCGACAAGGAACAGTTCGGTGCGATTAAGATCCTGTGCGGTACAGTCCGCCAGTTTACCCGGCAGCGCCGGACCGCTGGTCAGCTTTTTACGCACTACTTTTTTCGCCGCACGCAGACGACGCTGCGCGCTGGAAATCGCCATCTCAGCCAGCAGTTCGGCTGACTGCACGTTCTGGTTCAGCCACAGGCTGAATGCATCTTTCACCACGCCAGAGACGAATGCCGCACACTGACGCGAAGAGAGGCGCTCTTTGGTTTGTCCGGCAAACTGCGGATCCTGCATTTTTACCGACAACACATAAGCACAGCGATCCCAGATATCTTCCGCCGACAGCTTCACGCCACGCGGCAGGATGTTACGGTACTCGCAGAACTCGCGCATCGCATCCAGCAGTCCCTGACGCAGACCGTTAACGTGCGTACCGCCCTGCATGGTTGGGATCAGGTTCACATAGCTTTCGGTCAGCAGCTCGCCGCCTTCCGGCAGCCAGAGCAGCGCCCAGTCCACCGTCTCCGTCTCACCGCTGAAATTACCGATAAACGGTTTTTCCGGCAGCGTCGGTAGGCCATTCACCGCTTCGCTCAGATAGTCATTCAGACCGTCCTGGTAGCACCAGCGCTGTTCGCTGTTGTTGACCTCATCCTTAAAAGTGATCTCAACGCCTGGGCACAGTACCGCTTTTGCTTTCAGTACGTGCGTTAAGCGCGAAACAGAAAAACGCGGGCTGTCAAAGAAGCTTTCATCCGGCCAGAAGTGCACGCTGGTCCCGGTATTGCGTTTGCCGCAGGTACCGACAACCTGTAAATCCTGCACTTTATCGCCATTCTCAAACGCGATGTTGTATACCTGCCCGTCGCGGCGCACGTTCACTTCCACACGTTTGGACAGGGCGTTAACAACGGAGATACCCACACCGTGCAGACCACCGGAGAACTGGTAGTTCTTGTTAGAGAACTTGCCGCCCGCGTGCAGACGACAGAGGATCAGCTCAACCGCCGGAACGCCTTCTTCAGGGTGAATATCTACCGGCATGCCGCGTCCGTCATCAATGACTTCCAGAGACTGGTCGGCATGTAAGATCACGTCCACGCGTTTTGCGTGGCCCGCCAGTGCTTCATCCACACTGTTATCAATCACTTCCTGCCCAAGATGGTTCGGACGGGTCGTATCGGTGTACATCCCAGGGCGACGGCGTACCGGCTCAAGCCCAGTGAGTACCTCAATGGCATCAGCGTTATAAGTTTGCGTCATGGTTTAAATAAGCAATTCGAATTGATCGTCAGAAACTGTGCAGTCCAAGGAAATCGACAATCGGGTTGAAATAATCTTCGAAGCCCGTGAATGCGTGGTTTCCGCCCTCAATAACTGTCTGACGGCAGGAGGCGTAATACGCCACCGCCTGGCGGTAGTCCAACACTTCATCGCCCGTTTGTTGGAGCAGCCAGATCAAATCCGGCGCTTCCAGCGGGTCAATCTGCATGACTTTAAGATCGTAAATATGGCGTGACTCTAGCACATATTGCTGCCCCGTGTAGGGGTTCTCGTTTTGACCGAGATAGTCGACCAGCAGTTCATAAGGCCGTACGGCAGGGTTCACCACCACTGCCGGCAGCATAAAACATTGCGACAGCCAGGTGGCGTAATAGCCGCCTAAAGAGGAACCGACAATCCCCAGCGACTCTCCGCCGTGTTCAAGAATGATCGATTCCAGCATCTCTGCGGCTTGCGCAGGATACGGAGGTAGCTGCGGCACGATCATCTCAACGTGCGGGTGGTGCTCCGCCAGCCAGTTTTTCAGTAAACACGCCTTCGCCGAACGAGGAGAGCTATTAAATCCGTGAAGATAGAGAAGCGTAGACATCAGTAGCCTTCTGAAGCGGTATCAGGGTGGAACCGATTACCCTGCAGACGACGTACCTGAGTCTGCAACGTCCCGTCGGCAAAAAGCTCCAGCGTCCGCCAGCCTGGGCTGATGGTATCCAATGTGAAGTTGGAACAGTGCGGTTTAAACTGCACGCAGGTCGACGGCGTCGCCAGCAGACGGCGACCGTTCCAGTCCAGATCCAGTTCCTGATGAATATGCCCGCACAATAGATACCTGGCGCGAGGATAATTCACCAGCACGTTATCCAGCTCAGCGGCATTACGCAGACTGTGCTGATCGAGCCAGCTGCAGCCCGCAGGCAGAGGATGATGATGCAGAAGCAGCAAGGTATTACGCTCTGGCGCATCAGCAAGTTTACGCTCCAGCCATTCGAGCTGGAATTCACTTAACTCACCGTGGGGAACGCCGAACACCTGGCTGTCCAGCAACAATATTTGCCACTGTTCGCCAATGAAAACGCGTTTGGCCGGGGAAATGCCCGCATCCTGCAGCGCGCTGTACATTGCCGGCTGAAAATCGTGATTACCCGGTAGCCAAACGCAGGGCGCACGAAAACTTGCGATGCCCTCAGCAAAATGCTGATAAGCCGCAGCGGATTGATCCTGCGCCAAATCACCCGTCGCGACGATCAGATCGTACTCAGGCGACTCTGCATGTATTGCATCCAGTACGGATTGATAGCTGTCCCAGGTGTTCACACCCAGCAGCGTTTCATGCTTTTCGGCAAACAGGTGAGTATCTGTAATTTGTAAGATCCTGACTCTGGCCTCACCAGCCAAAGGAAGGGTTAACAGGCTTTCCAAATGGTGTCCTTAGGTTTCACGACGCTAATAAACCGGAATCGCCATCGCTCCATGTGCTAAACAGTACCGTAACCAGTCGGCCAAAAACTGATTAATTTGATGCTTTTCGTCGCGTTGATGCAACTTTTTATTTGGATAATCATACCGCGCTTTGAAGCGAAAGATCTGCTGACTTGAACACACTTCAGCCACCCTTGCGTCATGATACAGGCGCACGGTCAATGAAGGCAGGCTCCAGTATGTGACGGCCGGTGCCGTTTGTTCGATCGCAACAAGCGTAGTGTATCGGGTCGATTCCACGATCGTTAACCGATATTGTGCGTTTGCTACCTGATAGCTCACTGTTTCACCGGCTGCATCATTACGTGGCAGCAGGCGGCGCAATTGCGAATAGTTGGTTTCGCACAGACGCATCATTTCAGGGAAGTCAGGTGTGTAACGCTTCATTTTTTCCACTCAGTTTTTAACTCTTGATAGTGCAGCTGTAACCATTGCAAGGCGATGACAGACGCTGCGTTGTCGATTTTCCCCTCTTCTACCCATTGGTAAGCCTGTTCCCGGCTTACCACATGAACACGAATATCTTCGTTTTCATCAGCCAGACCATGGATCCCGCTCGCGGTCGTGGCGTCCACTTCGCCGACTAAAATAGACAGGCGCTCACTGGTGCCACCCGGGCTTGCCAGATAGCTCAGAACGGGCTTCGTCCGTTTAACTTCCAGCCCGGCCTCTTCCATTGCTTCACGACGGGCTACATCTTCAACGGTTTCGCCCTCTTCGATCATCCCGGCCACCATTTCCAGTAACCACGGGCTTTCGCTGGTATCAAATGCCGCGATACGGATCTGCTCGACCAGCACAACTTCATCTCGCTCAGGGTCAAAGGGTAGCAAGACTGCCGCGTGTCCGCGCTCAAAAATTTCGCGCGTTACCTCGCCGCTCATCCCTCCGTTAAACAGGCGATGGCGAAACCGATAAAGATCCAGTGAAAAAAAACCGCGGTATAGCTTTTCTCGTGCAATAATTTCTACATCATTTTTAGTGAAAGTCATTGGCAAGTTGTCTGGTTTACTCATTGTGCTGTCCTGAAACCAATAGTGATTAAAATGTGAATTTCAAGGTCGTTTGACTGATGTTTGAACGCCCTTGTGTTAAATTGATGCAAATTAACGCCGTATGGCACGTAACGCCAACTTTTTGAAGTGGCGGATTCTGCTAGAATCAGCAAATATTTTTACAATTTGATCAGCGCTAAATACTGCTTCACAACAAGGAATGCAAATGAAGAAATTGCTCCCCATCCTTATCGGCCTGAGCCTGTCGGGGTTCAGTACTTTGAGCCAGGCAGAAAACCTGATGCAGGTTTATCAGCAAGCACGCCTGAGCAACCCGGAATTGCGTAAATCCGCCGCCGATCGCGATGCTGCATTCGAAAAAATTAACGAAGCGCGTAGCCCATTACTGCCGCAACTGGGTTTAGGTGCCGATTACACCTACAGCAATGGCTACCGTGATGCAAATGGCGTCAACTCCAACGCCACCAGCGCATCTTTGCAGTTAACTCAGTCTATTTTTGACATGTCTAAATGGCGTGCCCTGACGCTGCAAGAAAAATCAGCAGGCATTCAGGACGTGACCTATCAGACCGATCAGCAAACGCTGATCCTGAATACCGCCACGGCCTATTTTAACGTACTGAACGCAATTGACGTGCTTTCTTATACCCAGGCACAGAAAGATGCGGTCTATCGTCAGTTAGATCAGACCACTCAGCGTTTTAACGTTGGCCTGGTTGCCATCACTGACGTACAAAACGCCCGTTCACAATACGATACTGTACTGGCGAATGAAGTTACCGCGCGTAACAATCTGGATAACGCGGTAGAACAGCTGCGCCAGGTAACCGGTAACTACTACCCGGAACTGGCTTCACTGAACGTTGATGGTTTTAAAACCAACAAACCGCAGGCGGTGAACGCGCTGCTGAAAGAAGCAGAAAACCGCAACCTGTCGTTATTGCAGGCCCGTTTGAGCCAGGATCTGGCACGTGAGCAGATTCGTCTGGCGCAGGATGGTCATTTACCGACCCTGGATTTGACCGCCTCTACCGGGGTATCTGACACCTCGTACAGCGGGTCTAAAACCAACACCTCCCAGTATGACGACAGCAACATGGGCCAGAATAAAATCGGTCTGAGCTTCTCACTGCCGCTGTACCAGGGCGGAATGGTTAACTCGCAGGTGAAACAAGCGCAGTACAACTTTGTTGGCGCGAGTGAACAACTGGAAAGCGCACACCGCAGCGTGGTGCAGACCGTTCGTTCTTCGTTCAACAACATTAATGCGTCTATCAGTAGCATTAACGCGTACAAACAAGCGGTTGTCTCTGCACAAAGTTCTTTGGATGCGATGGAAGCTGGCTATTCCGTAGGTACACGTACCATTGTGGATGTGTTGGATGCCACCACCACGCTGTACAACGCCAAGCAGCAACTGGCGAATGCGCGTTATACCTATCTCATCAACCAGTTAAACGTCAAATCTGCGCTCGGTACGCTGAACGAGCAGGATCTGGTGGCACTGAACAATACGCTGGGTAAACCAGTATCCACGACTCCGGATACGATCGCGCCGGAAAACGCGCAGCAAGATGCCGCGGCGGACGGTTATACGTCCAACAGCGCGACGCCTGCGGCACAGCCGACAGCAGCACGTTCAACCAGCAGCACCGGCAACAACCCGTTCCGTAACTGATGCTGATGACGGGGCTTCGGCCCCGTCTGAACGTAAGACAACGTAAAGATCCGCCCCTTCTTCCGCATTCTCGCCTCTTACCGCTTCAATTTCGACCAGTCATCCTCTATTCTGAGCAGAGTTACCACTGGGTCCTGGAAGACATAAATGAAACGGACAAAATCTATACATCACGCCTCGTTCCGCAAAAGCTGGAGCGCGCGCCATCTGACTCCTGTCGCCCTGGCAGTTACCGCTGTGTTTATGCTCGCGGGCTGTGAAAAGAGCGACGAAACGGTTTCGCTTTATCAGAACGCTGACGACTGCTCTGCGGCGAATCCGGGTAAAAGCGCCGAATGTACTACCGCGTTTAACAATGCGCTGAAAGAAGCTGAACGTACCGCGCCAAAATACGCCACTCGTGAAGACTGTATCGCTGAATTCGGCGAAGGCCAGTGCCAGCAGGCTCCTGCGCAAGCGGGTATGGCACCGACCGGTGAAGGCCAGACTCAAGCGCAGAATCAAAGCAGCGGCAGCTTCTGGATGCCGCTGATGGCGGGCTACATGATGGGCCGACTGATGGGCGGCGGAATGGGCGCTCAGCAACCGCTGTTCAGCTCGAAAAACCCAGCCAGCCCGGCTTACGGCAAATACACGGATGCCAGCGGTAAAAACTACGGCGCAGCAACGCCGGGTCGCACCATGACCGTACCGAAAACCGCTATGGCACCGAAACCAGCTACCACCTCTACCGTAACCCGCGGCGGATTTGGTGAGTCTGTGGCCAAACAGAGCACCATGCAGCGTAGCGCAAGCGGTACCACCACACGTTCAATGGGTGGCTGATCGTCATGGAAAGAGTCAGTATTGTTGAGCGCCCGGACTGGCGCGACAAAGCCACCGAATACGGTTTCAATTTTCACACTATGTACGGCGAGCCGTACTGGTGTGAAGACGCGTACTATAAGCTCACTCTTGCTCAGGTTGAAAAGCTGGAAGAGGTCACCGCAGAGCTGCATCAAATGTGCCTCAAGGTGGTGGAAAAGGTCATCGCCAGCGATGAGTTGATGACCAAGTTTCGCATTCCGAAGCATACCTGGGGCTTTGTCCGCCAGTCTTGGCAGACACAGCAACCGTCGCTCTATTCACGTCTCGATCTGGCGTGGGACGGCACGGGTGAACCCAAGCTTTTAGAAAACAACGCCGATACGCCAACCTCGCTGTACGAAGCCGCGTTTTTCCAGTGGATCTGGCTGGAAGATCAGCTCAATGCGGGCAACCTGCCGGAAGGCAGCGATCAGTTCAACAGTCTGCAGGAAAAACTGATCGAGCGTTTCACCGAGCTGCGTGAGCAGTATGGTTTTCAACTGCTTCATCTGACCTGCTGTCGTGATACGGTAGAAGATCGCGGTACGATCCAGTATCTGCAGGATTGCGCTGCCGAAGCTGAGATCGCTACAGAATTCCTCTATGTAGAAGATATTGGTCTTGGTGAAAAAGGTCAGTTCACCGACATGCAGGATCAGGTAATCGCTAACCTGTTCAAGCTCTATCCGTGGGAATTCATGCTGCGTGAAATGTTCTCCACCAAGCTGGAAGATGCTGGCGTTCGCTGGCTGGAACCGGCCTGGAAGAGCATTATCTCCAACAAAGCACTGTTGCCGCTGTTATGGGAAATGTTCCCGGACCATCCGAACCTGCTGCCAGCGTACTTCGCCGAAGACGACCATCCGCAGATGGATAAATTCGTCGTAAAACCGATCTTCTCGCGCGAGGGGGCTAATGTCTCCATCGTTGAGAACGGTAAAACGATCGAATCCGTGGAAGGACCGTACGGTGAAGAAGGCATGATCGTGCAGCAGTTCCATCAGCTACCGAAGTTTGGCGACAGCTATATGCTGATTGGCAGCTGGCTGATCAACGATCAACCAGCCGGGATCGGCATTCGTGAAGACCGTGCGTTGATCACGCAGGATCTGTCACGTTTCTATCCGCATATTTTTGTCGAATAATTGAGAGTGCCGGGTGGTGGCTTCGCCTTACCCGGCCTACGGCGCGAACTTAATGCCCGATAAGCACAGTGCCATCGGGCATTCATCATCCAACCTGCACCGACAACATACTTAAACTTCCCATCTCAATACCATCTACCGGGATAGTGACAGACTCTTTACCATCCCAAGCCCCGAGTACATACAGCAGCGGCAGATAGTGATCCGGCGTCGGGTTCGACAACGATCCACCTTCATGATCGAGATAGTTCACCAATGGGTGCTGCTCAACCGGTCCCTGCCATGTCAGGTTTGCCTTAACATAGTCATTGAATGAAGTCGCCCACGGATAAGGCGTGTTCTCACCGTGCCAACGCGCAGTGCGCAGGTTATGCACCACGTTACCACTGGCCACCAGCATAATGCCTTCATCACGCAGCGCCGCCAGCTTACGGCCCATCTCAAAATGCCATGACGCGGGTTTGGTGCTGTCGATACTCAACTGCACCATCGGAATGTCCGCATTCGGATACATCTTGATCAGAACGCCCCAGGAACCGTGGTCAAAACCCCAGGCTTCTTTGTCCAGGGTCACAGACACTGGAGCAAGCAAGTCAACCAGATGCTGCGCCAGTTCAGGCGAGCCGGGAGCCGGGTAATGGGTGTCATATAATGCTTGCGGAAAACCGCCAAAATCGTGGATCGTTTTGGGGGCTTCCATAGCAGTCACACCCGTTCCACGGGTGAACCAGTGCGCCGAGACCACCACAATGGCTTTCGGACGCGGCAACGTTTCCCCCAGTTGCTGCCAGGCACGGGTATAAACGTTATCTTCCAGAACATTCATCGGGCTACCGTGACCCAAAAACAATGCTGGCATACGAGTTGAAGACATGATGATATCCTTACTGAGGGAGTCATTTTGATACCACCACAATACGCTTATTCGGTTGATGAAGAACTCAGATAACCATGATGAAGATCATCAGTTATTTTGACGATCCAACCCGGATAGCAGATTGATAAGGAGTTTTATTTGTCGATGTCAGTACCTTTACTTCTGACTTTACTGGCAGGTGCCGCCACGTTTATCGGCGCATTTCTCGGCGTGTTAGGGCAAAAACCGTCTAACCGCGTTCTCGCCTTTTCCTTAGGCTTCGCCGCCGGGATTATGCTACTGATCTCCCTTATGGAGATGCTACCTGCTGCGCTGGCCGCTGAAGGTATGTCGCCAGTGCTGGGCTACGGAATGTTTATCGTCGGCTTACTGGGCTACTTTGGCCTGGATCGTCTATTGCCGCACGCGCACCCTCAGGATCTGGTACAAAAAACAACGCAGCCTCTACCCGGCTCTATTAAACGCACCGCGATTTTATTAACGCTCGGCATCAGCCTGCACAACTTTCCTGAAGGGATTGCGACGTTTGTTACCGCCAGTAGCAACCTTGAGCTGGGCTTTGGTATTGCCCTCGCCGTTGCATTGCACAATATTCCTGAAGGATTAGCGGTGGCGGGTCCCGTCTATGCCGCCACAGGCTCCAAACGTACGGCGATATTCTGGGCAGGGATTTCAGGTATGGCAGAAATACTGGGCGGCGTACTGGCGTGGTTAATTCTCGGTAGCCTGATATCACCGGTGGTGATGGCGGCAATAATGGCGGCAGTCGCAGGTATTATGGTGGCGCTGTCCGTCGATGAATTGATGCCGTTGGCAAAAGAGATCGATCCCAATAATAATCCCAGCTATGGGGTGTTATGTGGAATGTCGGTGATGGGATTAAGCCTCGTCATCCTCCAGTCAATGGGAATCGGATAATCCAGAGGGCGGATGCCACCCTGCAAATTTACAGCATCCGCTCATCCATAGCAGAATATGAAGGACTAATCCTGTTCCTTAACCGCGCTGTTATCTTCACCAGAGCGACGAAAGAGTTTGTTTCGCGCTTCAAGTAAGGCATCTCTGTCCTGGCGGAATGCCCGACAATAACGTTTCATATGGCAATAATAACCCACCGCAACGAGTGCAATTAATACAATCCAATACCAGGCAATAAACATTCTTCTACCCTTAAAATTTAACATCATTAAACATTTAACGTTAAAATTTTACACAACCTTATTCTGACATACTCATATAGTGGCATATTTCAGAAACAAATATATGATTTCGATCATATAAATCAGCGGCTAAGCTATTAGCCAAACTCGTTATAAACAATTAAAACAATGTCGACAAGATCACACTACGCAATAATAAATATTGTTCTTAAAATATCTCACTCATACTATCAAAAAAATAATAAAAATTAGATCCTGAAGAATAATACATTTCATCAATATTAATTAATGCATTACAAAAGTAGTATTAGCAATACCATTTTATTTTATCAAAACCGTAAAAACATAATATATTCAGCAAGATTATATTTATAGGTAATATAAGGAGATATATCCATGTTTACACAATACCGAAAAACACTTCTGGCAGGGACTCTGGCACTGACATTTGGATTAGCAGCAGGAAACTCTCTTGCCGCTGGTTTTCAACCGGCCCAACCTGCAGGAAAATTGGGCGCAATAGTAGTTGACCCTTATGGAAATGCCCCACTTACTGCGCTGGTTGAATTAGATAGCCACGTTATTTCAGATGTTAAAGTTACCGTCCATGGTAAAGGTGAAAAAGGCGTTCCGGTGACTTATACCGTCGGCAAAGAGTCACTCGCCACGTACGATGGCATTCCTATTTTTGGCCTTTATCAAAAGTTCGCAAATAAGGTAACCGTTGAATATAAAGAAAACGGTAAGGCCATGAAAGATGATTATGTGGTGCAAACTTCCGCCATCGTAAATCACTACATGGATAACCGCTCTATATCTGATTTACAGCAAACAAAAGTGATTAAAGTAGCACCGGGTTTTGAAGATCGTCTTTATCTGGTGAATACCCACACCTTTACCCCGCAGGGTGCAGAATTCCACTGGCATGGTGAAAAAGATAAAAATGCCGGCATCCTGGATGCGGGTCCTGCTGGCGGAGCACTCCCCTTTGATATCGCACCCTTTACCTTTGTCGTCGATACGGAAGGTGAATATCGGTGGTGGCTGGATCAGGACACCTTCTATGACGGCCATGACATGGATATCAACAAGCGCGGCTACCTGATGGGTATTCGTGAAACACCGCGAGGCACCTTCACCGCCGTCCAGGGCCAGCACTGGTATGAATTCGATATGCTGGGGCAAATTCTGGCCGACCATAAGCTGCCTCGCGGATTCCTCGACGCGTCGCATGAGTCGGTCGAAACAGTGAACGGCACCGTACTGCTTCGCGTGGGTAAACGCGATTATCGCAAAGAAGATGGCCTTCACGTACATACCATCCGCGACCAGATTATTGAAGTCGATAAATCTGGACGTGTTGTTGACGTATGGGATCTGACACAAATTCTCGACCCGATGCGTGACGCGCTGCTGGGTGCGCTGGACGCAGGCGCGGTATGCGTCAACGTGGATCTCGCTCACGCAGGCCAACAGGCGAAACTGGAGCCAGATACCCCCTATGGTGACGCCCTCGGCGTTGGTGCGGGCCGTAACTGGGCTCACGTCAACTCCATTGCCTATGACGCTAAAGATGACTCCATCATTCTTTCTTCCCGCCATCAGGGTGTCGTCAAAATCGGTCGTGATAAACAGGTTAAATGGATCCTGGCACCGTCTAAAGGCTGGAATAAGGCGCTGGCAAGCAAACTGTTAAAACCGGTTGATGATAAGGGCAACGCGCTGAAGTGTGATGAAAACGGTAAGTGCGAGAATACTGATTTCGATTTTACCTACACCCAACACACCGCCTGGCTCTCCAGCAAAGGAACGCTAACCATCTTTGACAATGGCGATGGCCGTGGACTCGAACAACCGGCTCTACCAACAATGAAATACTCCCGATTCGTCGAATATAAAATTGACGAGAAAAAAGGAACCGTTCAGCAAGTTTGGGAATACGGGAAAGAGCGCGGTTATGATTTCTACAGTCCTATCACGTCGGTAATTGAATATCAAAAAGACCGCGACACGATGTTTGGATTTGGTGGTTCTATTAATTTATTTGACGTTGGACAGCCAACCATCGGCAAAATCAACGAAATTGACTACAAAACAAAAGAAGTCAAAGTCGAAATTGATGTCCTTTCCGATAAACCAAACCAAACGCACTACCGCGCATTACTGGTTCGCCCACAACAAATATTTAAATAATTTCGTTAGATTAAGGATTAATTATGTCATCTAAATGGATTACTTCATTATTTAAAAGCGTGGTATTAACGGCAGCGCTGGTTTCACCATTTGCAGCATCGGCTTTTACTGAAGGTACTGACTATATGGTGCTGGAGAAACCGATTCCCAATGCTGATAAAACGTTGATCAAAGTATTCAGCTACGCCTGCCCATTCTGCTACAAATATGATAAAGCCGTGACCGGCCCGGTGTCAGATAAAGTTGCCGATCTCGTCGCCTTCACACCGTTTCATCTCGAGACCAAAGGAGAATACGGCAAACAGGCCAGTGAAGTATTTGCAGTAATGATTGCTAAGGATCAGGCCGCAGGAATTTCATTGTTTGATGCCAAATCACAGTTCAAAAAAGCTAAGTTTGCTTACTACACTGCCTACCACGATAAGAAAGAACGCTGGTCTGACGGTAAAGATCCCGCTTCATTCATCAAAACAGGACTGGACGCTGCAGGTATGAGTCAAGCAGACTTCGAGAGCGCCTTAAAAGAACCCGTAGTCCAGGAGACACTGGAAAAATGGAAAGCGGCTTATGATGTTGCCAAAATCCAGGGGGTTCCGGCTTACGTCGTCAATGGTAAGTACCTGATCTACACCAAAAGCATCAAATCGATTGATTCCATGGCTGAGCTTGTCAGAGAGCTGGCGACAAAATAAACAGGGAACCGGCTATGGATTTTATCAAAGGATTGTGGCGAGACTTATGTACCGCACCGGTTAATACCCTGGTGAGATGGCAGGAGCGACGCTTTTTGTGGTTGCTAATGGCTTGTGCCATGGGTGGGTTAATTATTCTGGCGCACTCGTTCTTCCAAATCTATCTCTACATGGCCCCTTGCGAGCAATGTGTATACATCCGCTTTGCCATGTTTGTGATGGTTTTCGGTGGGCTGATCGCGGCAATAAACCCTAAAAACCTCATTCTAAAACTGGTCGGCTGCATTGCGGCATTTTATGGCAGCATTATGGGCATTAAGTTCTCCATCAAACTTAATGGCATTCATTATGCGGTACATAACCCGGACCCGGATTCGCTCTTTGGCGTACAGGGATGTTCCACCGATCCGACATTCCCTTTCAATTTGCCGCTGGCAAACTGGGCTCCAGAATGGTTTAAGCCCACTGGAGATTGCGGCTATGACGCACCTGTCGTTCCTGATGGCGTAGCGCTTAGCAGTATGCAAAAGTGGTTTGTCGATCTGTACCAGCAGTCCGAAGGCTGGTATCTGCTCCCGCCATGGCATTTTATGAATATGGCGCAGGCTTGCCTGCTCGCTTTTGGTTTATGTTTAGTGCTGTTGCTGGTAATGAGCGGAGCCTGGGCACTTAAACTGGCCAGAAAAAAATAGCCAGGTTGTAATAACAAAAAACCGAAGTCAGAAAACTGACTTCGGTTTTTTTATCCCTACCACGGTTGTCGCGGTAGTCAGCAATTAGCTGGCTTTGCGCTCATGCGCCTGACGGTAAGCCACCAGGTCTTCGATAGTCACTACAGCCATATTATGCTTACCGGCAAATTCGATGCACTCTGGCGCACGGGCCATGGTGCCGTCATCATTGGTCAGTTCGCACAGCACACCGGCTGGTTTAAACCCTGCCAGCGTCATCAGGTCGATGGTTGCTTCAGTATGACCACCGCGGGTCAACACGCCGCCTGCCTGAGCACGCAGCGGGAAAACGTGCCCCGGACGGTTAAGATCGGAAGGTTTTGCGCCATCCTTAATTGCCGCACGCACCGTTGTAACACGGTCTGCTGCGGAAACGCCGGTGGTTACGCCTTCTGCGGCTTCAATGGTCACGGTAAAACCGGTACCGTAAGCGCTGGTGTTATTTTCCACCATCATTGGCAGATCGAGCTGTTTGCGTCGGTCTTCAGTGATGCACAGGCAAACAATACCGCTACCGTGACGGATGGTCAGCGCCATCTGTTCTACGGTCATGGTTTCTGCCGGAAAAATCATATCGCCTTCGTTTTCACGGTCTTCGTCGTCAAGCACCATTACACCGCGTCCTTCACGCAGCGCAGACAGCGCATGTTCAACACGTTCGAAAGGCGTACCAAAAGAGGAAAGTAGCGTCTGATTCATGGTAAAAAAACCTCACTAAAATTATGGTTACCAGAATCAGGGCAGTCTTAGGAGTACCGTCTAAGCGGCAAAAAAATAACGTGAGCGGGTCCATGCCCGACTGGATCGTTACTCTCTCCCATCCGGACTCTAACCGTCGGCCCCGGAATTACACCGGATCTGCTGACCTTTTTGCCGTAACAAAAAGCGCTCGCGGGCTTTCAACATCAGTTGATTTACCGCCGGTGGGGAATTTCGCCCCGCCCTGAGAATAAGCGGGTTAACTATAACGCTATTGATTACCTTCATCAACGCCTTTACTCGTCTTAGCTTCACACAATTCTGGTTTATGCCTGTGCCAGTTCGCACTACAATAGGCAGCAACACGTACCAGTTCAGGGAAACCACAATGATTGACCCGAAAAAAATTGAGCAGATTGCTCGTCAGGTTCACGAGTCGATGCCGAAAGGGATCCGCGAGTTTGGCGAAGACGTCGAGAAGAAAATTCGTCAAACGCTGCAGTCACAGCTGACCCGTCTGGATCTGGTAAGCCGCGAAGAATTCGATGTACAGACTCAGGTTTTATTGCGCACGCGTGAAAAGCTGGCGCTGCTTGAGCAACGTCTGACTGAGCTTGAATCACGTGATAAAACGGCAGACGTTAAGCCTGCCCCCGCGATCCCGTCAGTTGATCCGCAAGAGTAAAAACGACAACGGGCCGCAAGGCCCGTTTTTCTGTTAGTGTTCCAGTTCTAGCTTCCTGGCTTCCGTCGCCTGCTGGCAGTACAGCGCATAGCGTTTGCAAAACCAGCTACGATGTTCTTCATCCATATTCCCGGTTATCGCCTGGATATCAATGGGATGGCCCTCAGCCTGCATCCTGGCAAAACTACGGGCCAGGAAATCGAAATTGTTCAGTGAATACATATTGCTGTTCATGAGCATACCCTCCAGTTATTGAATATCTGCTAAGGCCATATGCTTTTTCTAATTTCAGTATTTCCCTGGATACGAAGTTATTCTGTACATATTGTGCGCAAAAAAACCGCCTGCTTCACAGTTTCCTACGAAATCTAAGAGGGGGATGACCCCCCTTTTCGGATTTAAGGTCACGGTGACACATGTTATTGTAACGACATGTAAAAGTAAGGGGTAAAACCATTACTTTTGATACTGACAGGGAACGCAGTAACAGGAGGAAACAACTTGGTATTATTCACGGATTACAACAGCCCCTACCTGTTTGCTATTTCATTTGTACTACTGATTGGCCTATTAGAAATCATCTCTCTTATTTTCGGTCATTACCTTTCTGGCGCGCTTGATGCGCATCTCGAACATTACGATGCCCTGACCTCCGGCAATATCGGACAGGCATTGCACTATCTCAATATCGGACGGATTCCAGCGCTGATCGTGCTGTGCTTACTCGCTGGCTTCTTTGGACTCTTCGGTATCCTCCTTCAGCATGGCTGGGTCACGCTGTGGCAAGCACCGCTCAGCAATCTGCTGCTCGCGCCGGTGAGCTTTATTTTTGCGTTCTTCGCCGTGCATTACAGCGGGAAAATTATTGCTCCATGGCTACCACGAGATGAAACCACCGCCCTCGCCGAGGATGAGTTTATCGGCAGCATGGCAATTATTACCGGCCATTCTGCGAGTGCCGGAACCCCATGCGAAGGCAAATTTACCGACAAGTTTGGGCAGACCCACTATGTGCTGCTGGAGCCTGAAGCGGGCAAAGAATTCAAAAAAGGAGACAAGGTGCTGATTATTTGCCGACTCTCTGCAACGCGTTACCAGGCCGAGCTAAACCCCTGGCCGACTGTTTTATAATTTTACACAGAGGGACCTTATAGATGGATGATGTTTTTGGCATGTTACCTTCATGGATGTTTACCGCCATTGTCGCGGTGGTCGTCTTAGTCATTATCGGGATTATTTTTGCCCGCCTGTATCGTCGTGCATCTGCTGAACAGGCATTTGTGCGTACCGGCCTTGGTGGGCAAAAAGTGGTGATGAGCGGCGGCGCAATTGTCATGCCTATCTTCCACGAAATCATTCCTATCAACATGAACACCCTCAAACTTGAGGTGAGCCGTTCTACTGTCGACAGTCTTATCACCAAAGACCGTATGCGCGTAGATGTCGTCGTCGCCTTTTTTGTGCGTGTAAAACCGTCTGTTGAAGGGATTGCTACCGCCGCACAGACGCTGGGACAGCGGACGCTGTCACCAGAGGATTTGCGTGTGCTAATAGAAGATAAGTTTGTCGATGCCCTGCGTGCCACTGCGTCGCAGATGACCATGCACGAACTGCAGGATACGCGTGAAAACTTCGTTCAAGGCGTACAAAACACCGTCGCGGAAGACCTGTCCAAAAACGGTCTGGAGCTGGAGAGCGTTTCACTCACCAACTTCAACCAGACCGAAAAAGTCCATTTCAACCCTAACAACGCCTTTGATGCCGAGGGTCTGACCAAGCTGACCCAGGAAACGGAACGTCGTCGTCGCGAACGTAACGAAGTCGAGCAGGACGTAGAAGTTGCCGTCCGTGAGAAAAATCGTGATGCGCTGTCGCGTAAGCTGGAGATCGAGCAGCAGGAAGCCTTCATGACGCTCGAGCAGGAGCAGCAGGTGAAAACCCGCACGGCCGAGCAAAACGCCAAAATTGCCGCCTTTGAAGCCGAGCGCCATCGTGAAGCTGAACAGACGCGTATCCTTGCCGAACGTCAAATTCAGGAAACAGAAATCGATCGCGAGCAGGCGGTTCGTTCAAGAAAAGTCGAGGCCGAGCGTGAAGTTCGCATCAAAGAGATCGAACAGCAGCAGGCAACAGAGATCGCCAACCAGACCAAGTCCATCGCCATTGCCGCCAAGTCCGAACAGCAGTCTCAGGCTGAAGCACGCGCTAACGATGCGCTGGCCGATGCGGTTCGTGCCCAGCAGAACGTAGAAACCACCCGCCAGACCGCAGAAGCGGATCGTGCCAAACAGGTGGCGTTGATTGCCGCAGCTCAGGATGCGGAAACCCAGGCCGTTGAGCTGACCGTGCGCGCGAAAGCGGAGAAAGAAGCGGCAGAATTGCAGGCGGCAGCGATTGTTGAACTAGCCGAGGCAACGCGGAAAAAAGGTCTGGCAGAAGCAGAAGCACAACGCGCACTTAACGATGCCATCAACGTGCTTTCCGATGAACAGACCAGCCTGAAATTTAAGCTGGCGCTGCTGCAGTCCCTGCCAGCGGTTATTGAGAAATCCGTCGAGCCAATGAAGTCTATCGATGGGATCAAGATTATTCAGGTTGATGGTCTCAATCGCGGCGGCGCAGTCGGTGAAGTAACCGCAGGTAACGTAAACGGTGGGAATCTCGCAGAGCAGGCATTATCCGCAGCCCTTTCCTATCGTACACAAGCGCCGCTGATCGACTCGCTGTTAAATGAAATTGGCTTGTCCGGCGGTTCGCTGTCGGCACTGGCCGAGCCGCTGAAAAACAGTCCACAGCCTGTTGAGAAAACGACTGAACAATAAGAAACAGAAATGCCGGATGGCAACGCTTACGCGTTTTATCCGGCCTACAAACGTTACGTCACGTAGGCCGGATAAGGTATTCACACCGCCATCCGGCAAACTTTTCAGGTGTTATTTATCGCTGTCTTTCTGGATCTTCTTAATGATATTTGTCGTAGAGCAGCCATCTTCGAAGTTCAGCACCAGCACTTCACCGCCGTTCGCCCACACCTCTTCACTACCCGCAATCTGCTCCGGCTTATAGTCGCCGCCTTTGACCAGCAGATCCGGCAGAATGCCAGCAATCAGACGCTGCGGCGTATCTTCTTCAAAAGAGACCACCCAGTCGACGGATTCCAGCGCGCCCAGTACGATCATACGCTGTTCCAGCGGGTTGACTGGACGCGTTTCGCCTTTCAGACGTTTGGTCGAAGCATCGCTGTTGACCGCCACGATCAGGCGATCGCCCAGCTTGCGCGCATTCGCCAGATAGGAAACGTGGCCCGCATGCAGGATGTCGAACACGCCGTTGGTCATTACCACTTTCTCGCCGCGCTTGCGGGCGCTGGCAACGGCCTGTTTCAGCTCAGATTCGCTCATCACGCCAAAGCCAGTATCGGCCCGACCGCGCACGGCGTTTTCCAGTTCAATCGGAGAAACGGTAGAGGTCCCCAGCTTACCGACGACAACACCGGCTGCGGCGTTAGCAAAATAGCACGCCTCTTCCAGTGAGTTACCCGCCGCCAGCGTCGCCGCCAGCACGCCGATAACCGTATCGCCTGCACCGGTCACGTCATACACTTCCTGCGCCTGCGTCGGCATATGCAGCGGCGATTTGCCCGGTTGCAGCAACGTCATCCCCTGCTCGGATCGCGTGATCAGCAGTGCGGAAAGGTCGAAATCAGCAATCACTTTCATGCCGCGTTCAACCAGTTCATCTTCGCTTTTGCACTTGCCCGCCACCGCTTCAAACTCAGACAGGTTCGGCGTCAGCAGCGTTGCGCCACGGTAGCGTTCAAAGTCGGTTCCTTTCGGATCGATAAGCACCGGCACCCCAGCCTTACGCGCCAGAGCAATCATCTGCTGCACGCTTGCCAACGCGCCTTTGGCGTAGTCGGAGAGCACCAGAGCACCGATAGAACCCAGCGCCTGGTTAATACGCTCGTGCAGCGGCTGCGGATCCACACCTTCAAAACCTTCTTCGAAATCCAGGCGAATCAGCTGCTGGTTGCGGGAAAGCACGCGCAGTTTGGTTATCGTCGGATGGGTCGGCACGGAAACGAAATCGCATTTTACGTTCACATCCGCCAGCGTTTTGCTCAGCGCACGCGCCGCGTCGTCAATACCGGTCAGGCCCACCAGACGCGAATTCGCTCCCAGAGAGGCAATGTTCATCGCCACGTTTGCTGCGCCACCGGGACGTTCTTCGATGGTATCGACCTTCACCACCGGAACCGGCGCTTCAGGTGAAATACGGCTGGTAGGACCGTACCAGTAGCGATCCAGCATCACATCACCGACAACCATGACTCCTGCACGTTCAAACTCTGGCAGCGTTACTTTCATTCCTGTCTCCTGAGAGATTCTCTGAGGGTCTTAAAATTTGCGCGCGATAATAGCACACTTCACTCGGCAACCAGCCACTTCTGCCAGCTGTCACGCACCAGCGTACGTTCAGCGTCAAAGTGCTCCAGCGCCACATGGCCCGGAAGTTCCTGCAACGCAAGATGATGAAGTTCATCACGCAACGTCGTATAAGCACGGGTAAGCGCCAGCGCTTCCTGCTCGTCCATAATGTCGTTTTGCGCCAGTAATTCCAGAATGCGCACGTTATCCGACCAGCGCGTCAGCTTCGGTTTTTCATGCGCATAGCGCAGCACCAGATACTGCGTAATAAACTCAATATCTGTGATGCCGCCTTCATCCGCTTTGATATCAAAACGATCGCGATGCTTATTGCCCAAATGGGCACGCATTTTCTCACGCATTTCGCGCACCTCGGTCTGCAAGGTTTTCCCATCACGGACGAGGGTCATGATATCGCGACGAATCGCATCAAACTGAGAGGTCAACTGCGGGTCGCCGTACACTACGCGAGCACGCACCAGCGCCTGATGCTCCCATGTCCAGGCTTCGTTACGCTGATAATCGGCGAAAGCGTCAGCTGACGTCACCAGCATCCCCGCCGCTCCTGACGGACGCAAACGCGCATCCACTTCGTACAAAATACCGGACGAAGTACGGGTACTGAAGAGGTGCATAATGCGCTGCGCCAGACGCAGATAGAACTGTCGCCCGTCAATCTCACGCTCACCGTCCGTCATCACGTCCATCGGACAGTCATGCAGGAAGATCAAATCGAGATCCGAGCTGTAACCCAACTCCCAACCGCCCAGTTTGCCATAGCCGACGACGGCAAAACCACGCCCCTCGCGTTCGCCAAGATGAGTGGGTTGACCGTAGCGTGCGACCATCTGCGTCCACGCCTGCTGGACTACCGCATCAATAATAGCTTCCGCCAGCCAGGTTAAATGGTCGCTCACCTTCATCACCGGCAGTGTACCGGCGATATCGGCCGCGGCAATACGCAGTAGCTGCGTTTGCTTAAATTGGCGCAGAGCCTCAAGTTGCTGCTCTTCGTCATCTTCCGGCACGCGCAGCAAATACTGGCGCAGCTCATCACGGTAGGCGTCCGTCGCGGTGGGTTGATACAGGGTGTTCGGATCCAGCAGTTCATCGAGCAACAGCGGATACCGCGCCAGCTGGCTGGCGACCATCGGCGAGGCCGCACAGAGCGAAATCAGATGCTTCAGCGCCCCGGGGAATTCGCTCAGCAGTTCCAGATAGGTCGTACGGGTAACAATCCCTACCAGCAGAGGGGTAATGCGCGATAGCGGGACTGAGGCATCGTCACGCGTACAGACATCGCTCAGCAGATGCGGCATTAAATGATCCAGCACCTGGCGTCCGCGTGGACCAATGGTGCGTTTATCCAGCTCTTTGCGGAAATCAGCAATCAGAGACAGCACGCGCCGGCGATCGTCATCCGCCAGATGCGTCAGCACCGGCGTGGTGTCATCTTCCTGTAATGCATCCTGCCACAGTTCGCGCCACTGTTCTGAAAGCGACTCTTCCTGGGTTTCAGCTTCGTCATCGCCAATCAGCTCGTTAAATACCCGGCGTACGTTGTCCATATGATTGGCCAGCACATCAGTTAATTGCTGCCAGTCATCAACGTTCATCCCCCACGCCAGCCGCGCGCGATTCAGTTCATCGCCTGGCAACGTTTGGGTCTGTTCATCATTGATGCTTTGCAGCAGGTTTTCCAGGCGGCGTAAATAGAGATAGGCTGCTCGCAGTTGTTCCGCATCGGTATCAGACAGCAGATGCAGAGCATTGATGGCGCTAAGCGTCGGTAACAGCGAGCGGGATTGCAGCGACGGCTCGCGCCCACCGCGAATCAGCTGGAATACCTGCACGATAAATTCGATTTCACGAATACCGCCCGCCCCCAGCTTGATGTTGTCTTTCAGACCACGGCGGCGCACTTCTCGGGCAATCATCCCTTTCATGTTACGCAACGACTGGATCACGCTGAAATCGATATAGCGACGGAAAACAAAAGGCCGCAGCATGGCACGAAGCTCGCTGACGTAAGTGCCGTCGGCATCGCCCATAATGCGGGCTTTGACCATCGCATAGCGTTCCCAGTCGCGCCCTTGCTCCTGGTAATAATCCTCCAGCGCAGAGAAGCTCAGTACCAACGGACCGCTGTCACCAAACGGGCGTAAACGCATATCCACCCGATAGACAAACCCATCCATTGTGGGCTGATCTAATACCTTAATGAGCCGCTGGCCCATACGGGTAAAGAACTGGGCGTTATCCAGCTCGCGGCGCCCGCCCTGTGTGCTGCCATGTTCTGGCCAGGCAAAAATCAGGTCGATATCGGAGGAAAAATTCAGCTCGCCGCCGCCCAGTTTCCCCATGCCTAAAATCAGTAGCGGCTGCGCCACACCTTCAGGATTACAGGGCGTACCCCATTCGCGACAGCAGGCAGCGTATAACCAGTCGCGCGCGGCGACGATCAACGTTTCAGCCAGATGGCTTAGCTGCTGCAAAATACTCTCTTCGGTCACCAGCGACAGGGTCTGTGCCCAGGCGATACGCACCATAATGCGACGGCGAAACAGGCGTAACTCACGCATCAGCGTGTTTTCATCACTAACGTCAGCCAATGTTTGCTGTAACCAGTCGGCATAGTGTTGCCATTCATCCGCCAGGGGTGGAGCGCTTTCCAGCTCAGCCAGCCATTCGGGATGGGCAATAATGCTGTCACGGACAAAATCGCTGAATGTAAGTACTGACTTCGCCTGAACGCTAAGCGAGGACTCAGATATTGCTGCTGGCAGCCGCTCAACAACGGTCGGCCAGTACTGCTGTAACGGTGAAGAGAGCTGCTTCATTTACGGGTTATCCTTTGAATGGTGCCGGATGGCGGCGTTTAGCCTTATCCGGCCTACATGACAGTTACACACATCGCGTAGGCCTGATAAGCGCAGCGCCATCAGGCATCCCGGCCTTGGCCCTGATTATCGTTTTCCGCTGTGCAGCCAGAACGGTTCCAGCGCGATTGCCTCGTTGCGGAAGTGTTCAATTTCAATATATTGATTGGCCGCAATGGCGTGGCGCAAACCCTGCCAGTTGGCGATCCATTCTGATGCGACATTTTCGTCGTAGTATCCCGCCAGCATCAGCATGCTATCAATGTTGCGCGTCAAACGAGGAAGCTGATCGGCGTACTGATCGCCCAGCGGCTGCGCAAAAGCGGTCTTCAGCTCAGCGGCATGGCGTGAAAGATGGGTATCCGAGAAACGCTTAAAGGAGTCGGCAATTTTTCCCTGCGCCTTCGCATCAAGGAACGGCTGCCATCCTTTGGTCACCAACCATTCGGTCAGCGCCAGCTTGGCCATTGCCGTTTGCGTGCTGTAAACCGCCGAAACAGCAGAAACGTCCGACGAAATGATCGCTTCCGACTGGGTCAACAAATCACGTAAGTGAGCGCTCGCTTTTCGCGGCACATTACCGCCAAACAGCATCAGAATGTGACGCACCAGGCCCATAGCCGCCAGCACCTCGGCTTTCGCCCCTTTAACGCCGCGCACCCACAGCTCTTCATGGTACTGCCACTGTGATAATGCCAGCTCCAGCGCCGCTTCCAGCCCCTGCTCAATACTCGCTTTCGCCGGAACTTTCAAAATGCGTGTCGGTTTGAGTTCGCGCGGCGCATTCCCCTGAGCAAGGTGATAACCGCGCGCTGCTTTGCTCAAGCTACCCTGGCGTAAACCGGTTTGCGAAACCAGCTGGTTTGCCAGCTTCAGTACCGCACGGGTATCGCCGCTTAGCAGTTCAAGTTCAAGCTCACAGATAGGTTCTGCAAACTCGCCCGCTTTCACCTCCCCCAGATCGAGGGCCATTTCAATCCGGCTGCCATCAACATCAACCAACCATTTCTCACGGTAAAAATCGGTGCTGAACAACGGCTGCACTTGAGAAGCAAGTTCAGCAGGCAGCTCGCCATCAGGCCAGACTTCCGTTGGGAACAAGGTGAGGTCCAGCTCAGGCGCGTTTAGCGCAACGTTATATTCCGGCCGTTGGTGCAGTCCGCCCGTCACGCGTCCGGCAATTTTCATGGTCATTTCGTAATGACCATTTTCACCGCGAATACGCAGCCCCATATCGTGACCACGCAACCACGCATCCGGTGTTTCGTAGTAGATATTCAGCAACTGGCTGGGCGCATGATGCTCTCCCCCCAGCGTATTCAGACGTTCACGTAGCGCATCTACAGCGTCATTATTGACGATAAATTTTAATTCGATTTCCTGAGCCATGGTCTTGTACTTATGGGTTATGTCACAGTTGAGAAAACTGACTGCGAACTAAGTTCGTTATTTATGGTCAGTAGATAGTATTTTGCGCCAAATTGCCATGCAACGAGCAATTTGACGGGCGTAAAAGTTTCGAGTGGTGGCAAAAAGGACACAGATGATTCCGATTGATGTCGAATGCTTTGCGTAGAGACACTGATGCCACTACTATCGTTCCACTTTCTATGACAATAACGACAGCCTGATGCCAAAATTACGCCTGATTGGATTAACTTTATTCGCACTTAGCGCCACTGCAGTCTCTCATGCCGAAGAAAAGCGCTATGTCTCTGACGAACTGAACACCTGGGTCCGCAGCGGTCCGGGAGATAATTATCGCCTCGTGGGTACGGTTAACGCCGGCGAGGAAGTCACGCTATTACAGACCGATGCCAACACTAACTACGGCCAGGTGAAAGACAGCACCGGACGTACCGCCTGGATCCCACTGAAAGAGCTGAACAGTACGCCGAGCCTGCGTACCCGCGTTCCCGACCTGGAAAACCAGGTTAAGACCTTGACCGATAAGCTCAATAATATCGATACCACGTGGAATCAGCGCACCGCTGATATGCAGCAAAAGGTAGCGCAAAGCGACAGCGTGATCGACGGGCTGAAACAAGAAAACCAGAAGCTGAAAAACGAGCTTATCGTGGCGCAAAAGAAGGTCAGCGCAGCCAACCTTCAGCTTGATGACAAACAGCGCACCATCATCATGCAGTGGTTTATGTACGGTGGCGGCGTGTTGGGTCTTGGTCTGCTGCTCGGCCTGGTTCTGCCACACATGATCCCAAGCCGTAAACGCAAAGATCGCTGGATGAACTGAATCGCCTTCTCCGCCACACTGACATATGATTAAGGGATCATAGTTTTCAAAAGGAAAGTGGCGTGAAGATTTATCTGGTCGGTGGTGCTGTTCGGGATGCGTTATTAGGGCTACCGATTAAAGATAAAGATTGGGTTGTTGTTGGCGCCACGCCGCAAGAGATGCTCGACGCGGGCTACCAGCAGGTAGGCCGCGATTTTCCCGTGTTTCTGCATCCGCAAACCCGCGAAGAGTATGCGCTGGCGCGTACCGAACGTAAGTCAGGCTCGGGGTATACCGGATTCACCTGCTATGCCGCCGCAGATGTGACGCTGGAGGCCGATCTTCAGCGTCGTGACCTGACCATCAACGCAATCGCCCGCGATGACGACGGGGAGATTATCGACCCGTATAACGGACGCGACGATCTGGAAAACCGTCTGCTGCGCCATGTTTCATCTGCCTTTAGCGAAGATCCGCTGCGCGTGCTGCGCGTGGCGCGCTTTGCTGCCCGCTATGCGCACCTCGGTTTTCGTATTGCTGACGAAACCATGACGCTAATGCGTGACATGACCACCGCTGGTGAACTGGAGCATCTGACACCAGAGCGGGTGTGGAAAGAAACCGAAGGCGCATTAACCACCCGTAACCCACAGGTATTTTTCCAGGTCCTGCGCGACTGCGACGCACTGCGCGTCCTGTTTCCGGAAGTGGATGCTTTGTTTGGCGTTCCAGCCCCCGCACAGTGGCATCCGGAAATCGACACCGGCATTCACACGCTGATGACGCTTTCGATGGCAGCCATGTTAAGTCCGGAAGTCGACGTGCGTTTTGCTACGCTGTGCCACGATCTTGGCAAGGCATTGACGCCTAAAGCGCTGTGGCCGCGCCATCACGGCCACGGTCCGGCAGGTGTTAAGCTTGTCGAACAACTGTGCCAGCGCCTGCGCGTGCCGAATGACATCCGTGATTTAGCCAAACTGGTTTCCGAGTTCCACGACCTCATTCATACCTTCCCGATCCTGCAGCCGAAAACTATCGTTAAGCTGTTTGATTCCATCGATGCCTGGCGCAAACCGCAGCGCGTGGAGCAAATCGCCCTCACCAGCGAGGCCGATGTGCGTGGGCGAACCGGTTTTGAAGCGGCAGATTATCCGCAAGGCAGACTGTTGCGCGAAGCCTGGCAGGTTGCGCAGGCGGTGCCAACGAAAGACGTGGTTGAAGCTGGATTCAAAGGTCAGGCAATTCGTGAAGAACTGACCCGGCGTCGCATCGCGGCGGTAGCCAGTTGGAAGGAGCAGCGGTGCCCGAAAGCGTAGACACTGCGTTGCCGGATGCGCTGTACTTATCCGGCCTACAGGTTCGAAACGGATATAACCCGTAGGCCGGATAAGGCAGAACGCCGCCATCCGGCACCACGGTAAGACATCAGAAGAACACGACGTAAACGGCAGCCGCCACAATAAAGCGGTAAATCGCAAACGGAATGAACGAGATGCGTTTAATCAGTTGCAGGAAGGTTTTGATCGCCACCAGCGCCACGATAAACGCCGTCACAAATCCGACTGCAAACATCGGGATATCTGATGCGCTGAGGAAAGACCAGCTCTTGTAGAGATCCAGCGCCGTCGCGCCCATCATCATCGGCACAGCCAGCAGGAAGGAGAATTCAGAGGCCGCGTAACGACTCACGCCCATCAGCATGCCGCCAGAAATCGTCGCCCCGGAGCGAGAAAACCCCGGCCACAGCGCCAGACACTGGAAACAGCCAATCATAAACGCCTGGCGATAGGTCATATCATCCAGACCCGGCGCACGCGGTTCTTTCGGCTTCAGGCATTCTGCGGCAATCAGCAGTACACCACCCACCACCAGCGCATACATCACGTTGATCGGGTTAAACAGCGATTTGATGGTGTCGTGGAAGATTAGCCCCAGTACCACGGCTGGAATCATCCCCAACAGGATATGTCCCAGCGTCAACCGACCTTTGCCAGTGCCTTCATGCGGAGCCTTGCCGAAGTGAATGCCGATCAAGCCAAACAGACGTCGCCAGAACATCACCACCACCGCCAGAATAGAGCCCAGCTGAATCACCACTTCAAATGTTTTTGCAGTGTCACCCTCAAAACCCAATAAGTGGCCAACAATAATCATATGGCCAGTACTGGAAACGGGTAAAAATTCCGTCAATCCTTCGACCACACCCAAAATTGCCGCCACCAGCAGCGAGTGCATATCACTCATTAATAAACCCCTAGATAGAGAAACCACGGCAAAAAAGAGCCGACGAAAGGACCCTTTTATACCCGTTTGTTTTAGAAATTATTAAATTAATTATTTTCTTTCAGATTATTGCCACGCTCAATGATAACCCCGACGTTCGCCGCACGGGCTACCGCGCCAGGTTTACTGAGTTTGATCCGTACCCAGGGAGAATTAAAGCGGCTAAGCAGCAGATCCGCCACCTCTTCCGCAACCCGTTCTACCAGCGCAAAGCGCCCACCTTCCACATGATTAACAACCGTTTGAGCAATATCAGCATAGCTCAGGCAATCAGCCACATCATCGCTTTTAGCCGATTTGCGGTTATCCCATGCCATTTCGATATCGAACACCAACCGTTGTTCGATCGTTTGTTCCCAGTCGTAAACACCAATAGTGGTGATTACAGAAAGTTGCTCTATAAATACAATATCCATCACGACCTGCCTGCTTTTTGGCTAACCCGGATACCACTTCCGGCGAAATATGCGTATTATCCACAGAAGTAGCGTTTTACACGACATTTTCAAAACGGAACAGCTTATGAGTGCAATCGCGCCTGGAATGATTATCTTCGCGTACCTCTGTGGCTCAATTTCCAGTGCTATTCTGGTATGCCGCCTTGCTGGATTGCCGGACCCGCGCGACAGCGGCTCTGGGAATCCGGGCGCGACAAACGTGCTGCGCATCGGTGGCAAGGGAGCCGCCGTCGCGGTACTGATTTTCGACGTCCTGAAAGGTATGTTACCCGTCTGGGGTGCCTATGCGCTAGGCGTCAGCCCCTTCTGGCTGGGATTGATCGCAATCGCCGCCTGTCTGGGCCACATTTGGCCGGTGTTCTTCGGCTTTAAAGGTGGGAAAGGCGTTGCCACAGCCTTTGGCGCGATTGCGCCGATTGGTTGGGACTTAACCGGCGTGATGGCCGGGACCTGGCTGCTGACCGTCCTGTTGAGCGGCTACTCGTCGTTAGGCGCTATCGTCAGCGCGTTGATCGCCCCTTTTTACGTCTGGTGGTTCAATCCCCAGTTCACTTTTCCGGTGTCCATGTTGTCGTGCTTAATTTTGCTTCGTCACCATGACAACATTCAGCGTCTGTGGCGTCGTCAGGAGCCGAAGATCTGGACCAAGCTGAAGAAAAAACGCGAACGAGACCCCGAGTGATTTTATTGTCGGATAGCGACGCAACGGCGTCTTATCCGGCGTGGGGGATGTGATACCCATCCACCGGTTTTCCTAATCGGTTTTGACACCACGTCGCCAGAAACTCCACGCACACGCGCAGCTTCACGCTGCGATACAGCGGCTCCTGATAAACCGCCCAGATATTAGCGCTCTGCGCATAGTTCGGCAGCACACGCACCAGTTCACCGCTGGCCAGAAACGGCTGCACATCCCATTCGGAACGCAACATAATCCCTTTTCCCTGTAGCGCCCACTGCAACACAATCTCACCGCTGTTAGAGGAAAGATGTCCCGCCACCTTGACCGACTTTTTCTCCTGACCATTGTCCAGTTCCCACACCCCGTGAGTCATATCGCGTTCTTTAGTGACCAGACAATCATGACGACTTAATTCCTGTAACGTCATCGGCTCACCGTATTTTTGTAAATACGGTGGGGCCGCACACAATATTCTTTTGTTTTTCGTTAACAAATGCGCAATATAATAATCCGGTATCTCGTCATTAATACGAATATCCAAATCGATATTATCCTGCGCCAAATCAATTTGCCGATCGTAAAGCTCAAAATGCACCTGTAATTCAGGGTAGCTATGCATCAATTCGGTAATTGCCGGCGCAATATAACTGCGCCCAAAGCCAAAACTACAGCCGATACGAATCATCCCTGCCGGGCGCGTTTTGAGTTGCGTGACGTCATCGACCAGATGCTGATAGCCCGCGAGGATCGCCTGCGCATGTTCATAGCAACGTTGACCACTCTCCGTGAGCGCTACACCACGCGCAGAGCGGCTTAGCAGCGTCGTCCCCAGCGTGGACTCTAGGATCTGAATGCGTTTTGTCACAAACGCCGGCGTTTGCCCCAGCGTCGCGGCGGCAGCGCTGAAGCTGCCGCTATGCACAATTTCAACCAACACCTGCAGGTCTTTCGCCAGGGGATACGTGTTCAGCATGATCGGTCTATCCGTAATGTTGTTCACCGCAGTGTAATTCTCTCATGCGTCTTAAACCCTGCCTTTGCGCAATTTTTATTGCCTTATCCGGACATCATTCACGAACTGTTAATTAGATATTCACAGTGGCAAATAATATTAATCCACATTTTTAGTGGTAGTTTGTGGCGGAGAATTTATTTCCAGATAAATAAAAGAACTGGAGTTAACAAGATGAGCAATCAAAATAACCAAAATGCGATAAATACGCTGACGAACATTGTCGCTGATTTTACCGCCATGATTTCTACCCGCATGCCCGATGACGTCGTGGATAAATTAAAACAGCTGCGTGAAGGCGAAACCTCGCCGATGGGTAAAATCATCTACCACACCATGTTTGACAACATGCAGAAAGCTATCGACCTGAACCGCCCAGCCTGTCAGGACACCGGCGAGATTATGTTCTTCGTGAAGGTCGGTTCCCGTTTTCCGCTCCTCGGCGAACTGCAAAGCATTCTGAAGAAGGCCGTTGAAGACGCCACGGTAAAAGCGCCGCTGCGCCATAACGCGGTCGAGATTTTTGACGAAGTGAATACCGGCAAAAATACAGGTACCGGTGTGCCGTGGGTCACCTGGGACATCATCCCCGATAACGATGACGCGGAAATCGAAGTCTACATGGCAGGCGGCGGCTGTACGCTGCCGGGACGCTCGAAAGTGTTAATGCCTTCTGAGGGTTACGAAGGCGTGGTGAAATTTGTTTTTGAAAATATCTCCACGCTGGCAGTCAACGCCTGTCCGCCAGTGCTGGTGGGCGTAGGTATTGCCACCTCCGTAGAAACCGCAGCCGTTCTTTCTCGTAAAGCGGTGCTGCGCCCTATCGGCTCACGTCATCCGAATCCGAAAGCGGCCGAACTGGAACTGCGTCTGGAAGAAGGACTTAACCGTCTGGGCATTGGTCCGCAAGGATTGACCGGTAATAGCTCGGTGATGGGCGTGCATATCGAATCCGCCGCGCGCCACCCGTCGACTATCGGCGTTGCCGTCTCTACCGGCTGCTGGGCCCACCGTCGCGGCACGCTATTGGTTCATGCTGACCTCTCCTTCGAAAACCTGTCTCACACCCGGAGCGCGTTATGAAAAAGATCCTCACAACCCCGATCAAAGCCGAAGATCTGGCAGACATTCGCGTTGGCGATGTCATTTACCTGACCGGTACGCTGGTGACCTGCCGTGACGTTTGCCACCGCCGCCTGATCGAACTGAAGCGCCCGATTCCTTATGACCTGAACGGCAAAGCCATTTTCCACGCGGGCCCGATCGTACGTAAGAACGGTGAAAAATGGGAAATGGTTTCCGTCGGCCCAACCACCAGCATGCGTATGGAATCGTTTGAGAAAGACTTTATCGAACAGACTGGCGTCAAACTGGTGGTCGGCAAGGGCGGCATGGGACCGCTGACGGAAGAAGGCTGCAAGCAGTTTAAAGCGCTGCACGTCATCTTCCCGGCAGGCTGCGCGGTCGTGGCGGCAACCCAGGTTGAGGAGATCGAAGAGGTGCACTGGACGGAACTCGGCATGCCGGAGTCCCTGTGGGTGTGTCGGGTAAAAGAGTTCGGCCCGCTGATCGTTTCCATCGATACCCACGGCAATAACCTGATCGCTGAAAACAAAAAGCTGTTCGCTGAACGTCGCGACCCTATCGTCGATGAAATCTGCGAGCACGTGCATTACATCAAATAACCCTCCCGGAGAGGCGCTACGCCTCTCCCCTTTCGTAGGGATTCAACAATGGCACCTTTAGCTGGTTGGTGGCGATACCTGGCTCCGCTGGTGGTCATCGCCATTATTGCTGTTCTACCCGTCCCCACCGGTCTTGAGAGCCACACCTGGCTCTATTTTGCCGTCTTTACCGGTGTGATTGTCGGGCTTATTCTGGAACCTGTACCGGGCGCGGTAGTGGCGATGATTGGCATTTCGATCATCGCCGTCCTTTCACCGTGGCTGCTGTTCAGCCCGGAGCAACTCGCGCAGGACGGTTTTAAATTTACCGCCAAATCGCTGTCGTGGGCGGTATCTGGCTTTTCAAACTCGGTCATCTGGCTGATCTTCGCGGCCTTTATGTTTGGCACTGGCTATGAGAAAACCGGACTCGGTCGGCGAATCGCGCTGATGCTGGTGAAAAAGATGGGTCATAGGACGCTGTTTCTCGGCTATGCAGTGATGTTCTCCGAACTTATCCTCGCTCCCGTCACACCTTCCAACTCCGCCCGTGGGGCCGGAATAATCTACCCGATTATCCGCAACCTGCCGCCGCTGTATAACTCACAACCCAATAGCACCAGTTCACGCTCTATTGGCTCGTACATCATGTGGATGGGTATTGTCGCTGACTGCGTTACCAGCGCCATTTTCTTAACGGCAATGGCGCCGAACCTGCTGTTGATCGGTCTGATGAAAGGCGCGTCCCACACCGCGCTGAGCTGGGGTGACTGGTTCTTAGGCATGCTGCCGCTGAGCATTTTACTGGTGCTGATCGTGCCTTGGCTGGCGTACGTGTTATATCCACCGGTGCTGAAATCCGGCGATCAGGTTCCACGCTGGGCGGATACCGAACTAAAAGCGATGGGACCGCTCTGCGCCCGCGAGAAAAAGATGCTGGTGCTGATGGTCGGCGCGCTGGTGCTGTGGATCTTCGGCGGCGATTATATTGACGCCGCGATGGTCGGATACAGCGTGGTGGCGTTGATGCTGGTACTGCGCATCATTAGCTGGGATGACATCGTCAGCAATAAAGCCGCATGGAACGTCTTTTTCTGGCTGGCCTCGCTGATCACGCTGGCCACCGGGCTCAATAACACCGGTTTTATTACCTGGTTCGGCAAGCTGCTGGCAAACGGGCTGAGTGGCTATTCGCCGATGATGGTGATGGTAGCACTGATCGTGGTGTTCTATCTGCTGCGTTACTTCTTTGCCAGCGCCACAGCCTATACCTCCGCCCTCGCACCGATGATGATTGCCGCCGCGCTGGCAATGCCGGAAATCCCGCTACCGGTCTTCTGCCTGATGGTCGGCGCCGCCATTGGTCTGGGCAGCATTCTGACCCCGTACGCTACCGGCCCTAGCCCTATCTACTACGGCAGCGGCTATTTACCAACGGTGGATTACTGGCGACTCGGTGCTATTTTTGGCCTGATTTTCCTCGTGCTGCTGGTGATTACCGGTCTGGTCTGGATGCCCCTCGTTATACTGTAAAACCCTGGTGGGGCGGCGTATTGTCGCCCCTTTATCCATAAGCTTCTCATATGATCGATTTCCCGACGCGCTGAGGCATACTTTTTTGTATGCAAACACCCTCATGCTGATAGGGGAAACGCTCTGGACACGGTTGCGTACGAGACACTCACACGGGGCTGGCAGGCCGAACTGGATCTGCATTTTACCTGCACCGGGCACAAAACGGTGCTCGCCTCGGCGCGTCATCATGGTCCATTGACGGTTCAACGCCCGTTTTACCCGGAAGAGGACGTTTGCCATCTCTATTTGCTTCATCCACCGGCGGGGATCGTCGGCGGGGATGAGCTCCATATCGCCGTAACGCTCGACGAAAACAGCCACGCGTTAATCACCCAGCCTGGTGCGGGAAAGTTTTACCGCAGCCGTGGACCGCAGGCATTACTGCGCCAGCATTTTACCCTCACTCCTCACGCGACGCTGGAGTGGTTGCCGCAGGATACGATCCTCTTTCCCGGCGCCAACGCCGCTATTCAGACCGTCTTTCATCTGACATCCGCAAGCCGCCTGCTGGCCTGGGATCTGCTGTGTCTTGGCCGACCGGTTATGCAGGAGACCTTCAGTTACGGCACGCTGCAAAACCGCCTGGAAGTATGGCGAGATGGGCAGCCACTGCTGATAGAACGCTTGCAGTTGCAGGAGGGGAATCTGAGCGGCGTCGCACATCATCCCTGGGTCGGCACGTTGCTGTGTTATCCGGCCAGCGAACATATGCTCGAGGGCACGCGGGAGCGGCTTACGGCGCTTGGCGATTACGCCGGGGCAACGCTTAACGATTCGCTGCTGACAATCCGTTTTCTTGCTAGCGACAACCTGGTTGTCCAGCGCGTTATGCGCGACATCTGGCAATTTCTGCGCCCGCTGCTGACACACAAAACGCCCGTACTCCCGCGAATCTGGCAAACCTAAGAGAACCCTTATGGAACTGACTCCCAGAGAAAAAGACAAGCTGTTGCTATTTACCGCCGCGCTGGTGGCGGAACGTCGCCTGGCCCGCGGGCTGAAGCTGAACTACCCGGAATCGGTGGCGCTGATTAGCGCTTTCATCATGGAAGGGGCGCGCGACGGGCAAACCGTGGCCGCGCTGATGGAAGACGGGCGTCACGTCCTGCGCCGCGATCAGGTGATGGAAGGCGTACCGGAGATGATCCCGGATATTCAGGTTGAAGCCACATTTCCGGACGGATCGAAGCTGGTCACCGTCCACAATCCGATCGTCTAAGGAGCAGCAATGATCCCAGGTGAATATCAGATCGCAAAAGGCAATATCGCGCTTAATCAGGGGCGGGAGATCTGCACGATCGTGGTGGAAAATCATGGCGACAGACCCATCCAGGTGGGCTCGCACTATCACTTTTACGAAGCAAACCCGGCGCTGCGCTTTGACAGGCTGGCCGCACGCGGCTTTCGTCTGAACATTGCTGCGGGCACAGCGGTGCGTTTTGAACCAGGACAAAAACGCGAAGTCGAACTGGTGCGCGTTGCCGGTGCACAAAGGATCGTGGGTTTTCGCAGCGAAGTGATGGGCGCACTGGAGGCAGATAATGAGTGACATTTCCCGGCAGGCGTACGCCGACATGTTTGGCCCAACCACCGGCGATAAAGTGCGCCTGGCGGATACCGACCTGTGGATCGAGGTGGAACAAGACTTCACCACCTACGGCGAAGAGGTCAAATTCGGCGGCGGAAAAGTGATCCGCGACGGCATGGGCCAGGGACAAATGCGCGCCGATGCATGCGTGGATCTGGTGATAACCAACGCGCTGATCGTCGATCACTGGGGGATCGTGAAAGCGGATATCGGCATCAAAAACGGCAGGATCTTCGCCATCGGCAAAGCAGGTAATCCCGATATTCAACCCAACGTCACGATCCCGATAGGCGTGGGAACTGAAGTCATCGCCGGGGAAGGCAAGATCGTCACCGCGGGCGGCGTGGATACGCATATTCACTGGATCTGCCCACAGCAGGCGCAGGAGGCGCTGGTTTCCGGCGTGACGACGATGATCGGCGGCGGCACCGGTCCGGCCGCAGGCACTCACGCCACCACCTGCACACCGGGCCCGTGGTATATCGCGCGCATGCTGCAGGCGGCAGATGCGTTGCCGGTTAACATTGGTTTGCTGGGCAAAGGCAATGGCTCAAATCCAGACGCCCTACGCGAGCAAATCAGCGCGGGCGCAATTGGCCTGAAAATCCATGAAGACTGGGGCGCCACGCCTGCCGCTATCGACTGCGCGCTGACCGTAGCCGACGAGATGGACATCCAGGTCGCGCTGCATAGCGATACGCTCAACGAGTCCGGTTTCGTTGAAGATACGCTGGCGGCGATTGGCGATCGCACCATTCATACTTTTCACACTGAAGGCGCGGGCGGCGGCCATGCGCCGGATATCATCACCGCCTGCGCGCATCCAAATATTCTGCCCTCCTCCACTAACCCGACGCTGCCCTATACCGTCAACACTATCGACGAGCATCTCGACATGCTGATGGTTTGCCACCACCTCGATCCGGATATCGCCGAAGACGTGGCCTTTGCCGAATCCCGCATTCGCCGGGAAACAATCGCTGCCGAAGATGTGCTGCATGACATTGGCGCGTTTTCCCTGACCTCGTCCGATTCACAGGCGATGGGGCGCGTTGGCGAAGTGATCCTGCGTACCTGGCAGGTGGCGCACCGCATGAAGGTTCAGCGTGGCCCGTTGACAGAAGAAACCGGTGACAACGACAACCTGCGCGTTAAACGCTACGTCGCCAAATACACCATCAACCCGGCATTAACCCACGGTATCGCCCATGAAGTCGGCTCCGTTGAGCCTGGCAAACTGGCCGATCTGGTGCTGTGGTCGCCCGCCTTTTTTGGCGTAAAACCGGCGACGGTCGTCAAGGGCGGGATGATCGCCTGCGCGCCAATGGGCGATATCAACGCCTCGATCCCCACCCCGCAGCCGGTGCATTACCGCATGATGTTCGGCGCGCTTGGCGCGGCGCGGCACCACACCCGGCTGACCTTTATTTCGCAGGCCGCTGACGCGCAAAACATCCCGCAGCAGCTCAATCTGCAAAGCGCTATCGCCGTCGTCAAAGGCTGTCGGACAGTGAAAAAGGTCGACATGATCCACAACGGCCTGCAACCCAATATCACCGTCGATGCTCAGACTTACGAGGTGCGTATTGATGGCGAACTTATCACCAGCGAACCGGCAGATGTTTTGCCGATGGCGCAACGCTATTTTCTGTTTTGAGGAGTGACGATGATCTATCTGACCCAACGCCTTGACCACGCTCACCGCGTTACTGCAAGCGTCACGCTGCCCATTGATGTCCGGGTAAAAAGTCGCGCCAGAGTGGCGCTGAATGACGGTCGCGAAGCCGGGCTGATGCTACCACGTGGTTTGCTGTTACGCGGTGGCGATCTGCTGAGCACCGAAGATGGCAGCGAAGTGATCGAAGTGATCGCCGCGCCGGAGTCGGTTTCCGTGGTGCGCTGCGCCGATCCTTTCCTGCTCGCCAAAGCCTGTTATCACCTCGGCAATCGTCACGTTCCACTGCAAATTCTGCCGGACGAACTGCGCTACCACCACGATCATGTGCTGGACGACATGCTGCGCCAGTTCAACCTTGAGGTGACGTTCGCCCAGTTGCCGTTTGAACCTGAAGCAGGCGCTTATGCCAGTGAATCACACGGGCATCACCATGGTCATGCGCACTGATGCATAACAGCCAACAGCTACGTCTGATGCAGCTCGCCAGCAGCGCGCTCCCGGTAGGGTCATTTACCTGGTCCCAGGGTCTGGAGTGGGCGGTGGAAATCGGCTGGGTGAAAAGCGTCGATGACTTCTCTGCCTGGCAAATCCAGCAGATGGAGCAGAACTTTTTTACCGTTGACCTACCGCTGCTGGCGAGACTGTATCGCGCCTGCGAGCTGGACGATCTCGACACAGCACGCCGCTGGAGCGCTTACCTGCTAGCCTGTCGCGAAACCCGCGAACTGCGGGATGAAGAACGCAGTCGGGGTGCGGCGTTTACGCGGCTGGTCACCGACTGGGAGTCGGATTGCTCGCGAGAATGGCGCACCCTCTTTGTCGACAGCCAACTCTGCGGCATGGCCTGGCTGGGCGTGCGCTGGAAAATTCCGCTGACGGAGCTGGCGTTAAGCCTCGGCTACAGCTGGATTGAGAGCGCTGTCATGGCTGGCGTCAAGCTGGTTCCTTTTGGACAACAGGCGACCCAGCGTTTGATTATTGCGCTCTGCGATCGCTATGCGCAGGGTTTGGCACAGGCGCTGACGTGTCCCGACACCAGCCTCGGCTCCGCAACGCCGTTGGCCGCTATCGCGTCTGCCCGGCATGAAACCCAATATTCCCGATTATTCCGCTCCTGAGGAGAAAAAATGAGTAACTACAAGCATCCCCTGCGTGTGGGCGTTGGCGGCCCGGTTGGCTCGGGCAAAACGGCGCTGCTGGAAGCGTTATGCAAAGCCATGCGCAGCAGCTATCAGTTGGCGGTGGTGACCAACGATATCTACACCAAAGAAGATCAGCGCATTCTCACCGAGGCGGGCGCACTGGAGCCAGAGAGGATCGTCGGCGTGGAAACCGGTGGCTGCCCGCATACCGCCATCCGCGAAGATGCGTCGATGAATCTGGCCGCCGTAGAAGCGCTGAGCGAGAAATTCGGCAATCTGGATCTGATTTTTGTGGAAAGCGGCGGCGATAACCTGAGCGCCACCTTCAGCCCGGAACTCGCAGATCTGACGATCTATGTGATCGATGTTGCTGAAGGCGAGAAGATCCCGCGTAAAGGTGGTCCGGGGATCACCAAATCCGATTTTCTGGTGATCAATAAAACCGATCTTGCCCCTTACGTCGGCGCATCGCTGGAGGTGATGGAGCGCGATACTTTGCGCATGCGCGGCGAGCGTCCATGGACGTTTAGTAATTTAAAATCTGGAGAAGGCCTGGAAAAAATTATCGCGTTTCTGGAAGAGAAAGGAATGTTGCGGATGTAGTGAGAGCTATCGCCGGGCGGCGGATTCGCCTGACCCGGCCTACGGTTTTGTAAGCCCGGTAAACGCAGCGCCACCGGGCAAAAAAACTTATGCTGCCGGTAATTCCGCCAGCGGCCAGCGTGGACGCACGGTCACGCCAAGATCCGCCGTTGCACCCGCTTTAAAGCGCACCATGCCCGCGTAGGCGATCATCGCCCCGTTATCGGTACAAAATTCCGGACGCGCGTAAAACACTTCGCCACGACGTTTTTGCATCATCTCAGCCAGCTTTGCGCGCAGCGTACGGTTCGCACTCACGCCTCCCGCCATCACCAGACGTTTAAAACCGGTTTGATCCAGCGCGCGTTTGCACTTGATCATCAGCGTATCAACTACCGCGTCTTCAAACGCACGGGCGATATCAGCGCGGGTCTGATCGTCATTTTCGTTATTACGAATGGTATTCGCAGCGAAGGTTTTCAAACCTGAGAAGCTGAAATCCAGCCCCGGACGGTCAGTCATCGGACGCGGGAAGACAAAACGTTTTTCAACGCCTTGTGATGCAAGCTTTGACAGCATTGGGCCACCAGGATAATCCAATCCCAGCAGCTTGGCGGTTTTGTCGAACGCTTCACCAGCAGCATCATCAATCGATTCGCCCAGCAATTCATACTGACCGATACCGGTGACGCTGATCAGCTGCGTGTGACCGCCGGAAACCAGCAGCGCGACGAACGGGAACGCAGGGGGATTATCTTCCAGCATTGGCGCCAGCAGATGCCCTTCCATGTGGTGCACAGGAATTGCCGGTACACCCCAGGCGAACGCCAGCGAACGTCCTACGGTTGCACCAACCAGCAGCGCACCAACCAGACCAGGACCTGCGGTATACGCCACCGCATCGATCTCTTTTGCCGTCAGTCCCGCTTCTTTCAGCGCGGCCTGGATCAACGGTACGGTTTTACGTACGTGATCGCGCGAGGCCAGTTCAGGCACTACGCCGCCGTAGTCAGCATGTAATTTCACCTGACTATACAATTGGTTGGCTAAAAGACCTTTTTCATCGTCGTAAATGGCGATGCCGGTTTCATCGCAGGATGTTTCAATACCCAGTACACGCATGACTTGTTTTACCTCGCTCTATTACCGCGCAGTGTAGGACCAATGCGGGTTGATGTAAAACTTTGTTCGCCCCAGGAGTTTCGCTCGTGTATACTCCTTGTCCTTATAAAAGTCCCTTTCAAAATCGCGTCGGTGCTTTACAAAGCAGCAGCAATTGCAGTAAAATTCCGCACCATTTTGAAATAAGCTGGCGTTGATGCCAGCGGCAAACCGAATTTATTAAAGGTGAGAGTTACATGCCGGTAATTAAAGTACGTGAAAACGAGCCGTTCGACGTAGCACTGCGTCGCTTCAAGCGTTCATGCGAAAAAGCAGGTGTTCTGGCGGAAGTTCGTCGTCGTGAGTTCTATGAAAAACCGACTACCGAACGTAAGCGCGCTAAAGCTTCTGCTGTGAAACGTCACGCGAAGAAACTGGCTCGCGAAAACGCACGCCGTACTCGTCTGTACTAATCCATTGAGAGCCAAAGCTCTCAATTCAGACTGAGTTGTAGTTGTAAGGCCGTGCTTCCGGAAGGAATGCGCGGCTTATTTTCGTTTATACACGTCATCATTCAAGCTGCCTCAGTGTTGGCTGCAGTCGCTCACCCCAGTCACGTACTGCTGTACGCTCCTGAGGATTCGCTTCCTTGCCGCCTTGATGCATCCTGAATGATTTTGTGTATATGAGTCATCAAAAAACAGGGGCTTATGGCTGGACGAATTCCTCGCGTTTTTATCAATGACCTGCTGGCAAGAACCGACATCGTCGATCTCATCGACGCGCGGGTAAAGCTGAAAAAGCAGGGCAAAAATTATCACGCGTGCTGTCCGTTCCATAACGAAAAAACCCCCTCTTTCACCGTAAACGGTGAAAAACAGTTTTATCACTGCTTTGGGTGTGGCGCGCATGGCAACGCCGTCGACTTTCTCATGAACTACGACAAGCTCGAGTTTGTGGAAACCGTCGAAGAACTGGCCGCAATGCACAACCTCGAAGTGCCCTATGAAGCAGGCAGTGGCCCCAGTCAGATAGAGCGCCATCAACGGCAAAGCCTTTATCAATTGATGGACGGCCTGAACACTTTTTATCAACAGTCTTTGATGCAGCCCGCCGCTACCCCTGCGCGCCAGTACCTGGAAAAGCGAGGATTAAGTAGCGACGTTATCACCCGTTTTGCTATTGGTTTTGCGCCCCCCGGCTGGGACAACGTCCTGAAACGGTTTGGCGGCAATGCTGAGAATCGCAAATCGCTGGTCGATGCGGGGATGTTGGTCACCAACGATCAGGGACGCAGTTACGATCGCTTCCGCGAACGGGTGATGTTCCCCATTCGCGACAAACGTGGTCGAGTCATTGGTTTTGGTGGACGCGTGCTGGGCGATGCCCTGCCGAAATATCTGAACTCCCCGGAAACCGATATTTTCCATAAAGGCCGCCAGCTGTATGGCCTTTATGAAGCCCAGCAGGATAACGCCGATCCACAGCGCCTGTTAGTGGTAGAAGGCTATATGGATGTGGTGGCGCTGGCGCAATACGGCATTAACTACGCCGTGGCATCCCTAGGGACGTCAACTACTGCCGATCACATCCAACTGTTGTTCCGCGCGACGAACAACGTAATTTGCTGTTACGACGGCGACCGTGCCGGACGCGACGCAGCATGGCGCGCACTGGAAACCGCACTGCCCTATATGACAGACGGACGCCAGCTACGCTTCATGTTTTTACCTGACGGCGAAGACCCCGATACGCTGGTGCGTAAAGAAGGGAAAGAGGCCTTTGAAGCCCGGATGGAGCAGGCGCTGCCGCTCTCCGCGTTTTTATTTAACAGCCTGCTGCCGCAGGTGGATTTGAGTACCCCGGACGGACGCGCACAGCTCAGTACGCTGGCATTACCGCTGATTACTCAGGTACCAGGCGAAACGTTGCGCATTTACCTGCGACAGGAGTTGGGGAACAAGCTCGGCATTCTGGATGACAGCCAGCTTGAACGTTTAATGCCTAAACTGGCAGAAAATGGGGCTTCCCGCCCTGTTCCACAGCTAAAACGTACGACCATGCGTATACTTATAGGGCTGCTGGTACAGAACCCGGGCCTCGCCCCGCTGGTTCCACCGTTAGGCGCACTGGATAGTAATAAGCTGCCTGGACTTGGCTTATTCAGAGAACTGGTCAACACTTGTCTGGCTCAGCCAGGTCTGACCACCGGGCAACTTTTAGAACACTACCGTGGCACAAATGATGCTGCGACCCTTGAAAAACTGTCGATGTGGGACGATATAGCAGATAAAGATATCGCGGAAAAAACCTTCACCGACTCACTCAACCATATGTTTGATTCGATGCTTGAACTGCGCCAGGAAGAGTTGATAGCTCGTGAGCGCACACACGGTTTAAGCAGCGAAGAACGCCGGGAACTCTGGACACTGAACCAGGAACTGGCCAAGAAATAACAGAAAGACAAAAGTATTTAACGGCTTAACTGCCGAATATCGATCGGGAAGCCCCCGACAGCCGCACGGAGAGGCAGCGGCAAAATATAAGTATGCCCTCGTTTTGCCGTTGGCGGTTTTACCGCCCAACACCAATCAAACGAATTAAGTGTGGATACCGTCTTATGGAGCAAAACCCGCAGTCACAGCTGAAGCTTCTTGTCCAACGTGGTAAGGAGCAAGGCTATCTGACCTATGCCGAGGTCAATGACCATCTGCCGGAAGATATCGTCGATTCAGATCAAATCGAAGACATCATCCAAATGATCAATGACATGGGTATTCAGGTGATGGAAGAAGCACCTGATGCCGATGATCTGCTGCTTGCTGAAACCTCCAACAGCACCGATGAAGACGCGGAAGAAGCGGCTGCCCAGGTTCTGTCCAGCGTTGAGTCCGAAATCGGTCGTACGACTGACCCGGTCCGCATGTACATGCGTGAAATGGGTACCGTTGAACTGTTAACCCGCGAAGGCGAAATCGACATCGCTAAACGCATCGAAGACGGGATTAACCAGGTTCAATGCTCCGTTGCCGAATACCCGGAAGCTATCACCTACCTGCTTGAGCAGTACGATCGCGTAGAAGCTGAAGAAGCACGTCTTTCCGATCTGATCACTGGCTTTGTCGATCCAAATGCGGAAGAAGACATGGCGCCAACGGCGACCCACGTCGGTTCTGAACTCTCTCAGGAAGAGATGGATGACGATGAAGATGAAGATGAAGAAGATGGCGACGACGACAGCAGCGATGATGACAACAGCATCGACCCTGAGTTAGCGCGTGAAAAATTCGGTGAACTGCGTACTCAGTACGAAATCACTCGCGACACCATCAAAGCGAAAGGCCGCAGCCATGCTGCCGCGCAGGAAGAAATTCAGAAGCTGTCCGAAGTGTTCAAACAGTTCCGCCTGGTGCCGAAGCAGTTCGACTACCTGGTAAACAGCATGCGCGTCATGATGGACCGCGTGCGTACTCAGGAACGTCTGATCATGAAGCTCTGCGTTGAGCAGTGCAAAATGCCGAAGAAAAACTTCATCACCCTGTTCACTGGCAACGAAACCAGTGAAACCTGGTTCAACGCGGCAATCGCGATGAACAAACCGTGGTCTGAAAAACTGCACGACGTTGCAGATGATGTTCACCGCGGCCTGCAGAAACTGCAGCAGATTGAAGAAGAAACCGGCCTGACCATCGAGCAGGTTAAAGATATCAACCGTCGCATGTCCATCGGTGAAGCGAAAGCCCGCCGTGCGAAAAAAGAGATGGTTGAAGCGAACTTACGTCTGGTTATCTCTATCGCTAAAAAATACACCAACCGTGGCTTGCAGTTCCTGGATCTGATTCAGGAAGGTAACATCGGTCTGATGAAAGCGGTTGATAAGTTTGAATACCGTCGTGGTTACAAGTTCTCCACCTATGCAACCTGGTGGATCCGTCAGGCGATCACCCGTTCGATCGCGGATCAGGCGCGTACCATCCGTATCCCGGTACATATGATTGAGACTATCAACAAGCTCAACCGTATCTCCCGTCAGATGCTGCAAGAGATGGGCCGCGAGCCGACGCCAGAAGAACTGGCTGAGCGCATGCTGATGCCGGAAGACAAGATCCGTAAAGTGCTGAAGATCGCTAAAGAGCCTATCTCCATGGAAACGCCGATCGGCGACGATGAAGATTCGCATCTGGGTGATTTCATCGAGGATACCACCCTCGAGCTGCCGCTGGACTCTGCGACCACCGAGAGCCTGCGTGCCGCAACGCACGACGTTCTGGCTGGTCTGACCGCCCGTGAAGCGAAAGTTCTGCGTATGCGTTTCGGTATCGATATGAACACCGACCACACGCTGGAAGAAGTGGGTAAACAGTTCGACGTTACCCGCGAACGTATCCGTCAGATCGAAGCGAAGGCGCTGCGTAAACTGCGCCACCCGAGCCGCTCTGAAGTACTGCGTAGCTTCCTCGACGATTAATCTCGCCGTATAAGTTCAAACGCCACCGCAAGGTGGCGTTTTTCTTTACATCCCGCGCATGACCAGCGCATCATCCAACTCGCGATACGCCTCCACCAGCTTATCCAGTGTAATCCGGCTCAATCCGCTGGGATTCGGCAATACCCAAATCTGCGTCGCGCCAATGGTCAGCGTCTGTTTTCCCCACTGTGCCCCACGCTGGCTAAGCCCCTGCTCAAATGCCTGCTTCCCAAGGATAGCGAGCGCGGCTGGCTGATACTCTTCTATTTTCTCTATAAGCAGACGACCGCCGCTACGCATCTCTTGTAGCTTCACTTCATTGGCTTGTACCGTTGGTCTGTCGACAAACTTAGTCACGCCGCAGCGAAAGTCCAGCAGGTGCTGTGCCTCTTCAGGTTTAAGCTGGCGATCGGTAAATCCCGCCTGATGGATAACCTTCCAGAAGCGATTAGCGGGGTGCGCAAAGGGGAATCCTGTACCTGCGGAAGAAAGCCCCGGATTGATGCCGCAAAACACCACCCGCAGCTCCGGTGCCAGTATGTCCTTAACCATAATTACTCCGAACAATACATCAGGGGAACCAGTATAACGGACTGAAAATACATTGTTTATAAAAACAGCATCCGTACGCTTATGTCTGGATTGCAACGCGGAGTTACTTTATAATCCACCGCCACGGCCCCTTAGCTCAGTGGTTAGAGCAGGCGACTCATAATCGCTTGGTCGCTGGTTCAAGTCCAGCAGGGGCCACCAAATTTCAAGGACTTGCGAGAATCGCAGGTCCTTTTTGCTACTAAAACCTCCTTCCACAGTTCGTCGCTCTACATAACATACTTCGGCATTTCAGCCCATGCCATCCAACCGATACCAATAGAATTCTCAACCTCCGATAATCGTCACCCAAAAATCAGGAGGTAAAAATAATGACTCTTAAACCCGGTGAGAACTCCGGTAAAAACGGAGGCATCTATGTGGAAGTTGGCCCACGTGGTGGGGTAAAAGATAACTTCACCACAATAGCGGATAACAAAACCGCACCGCCTACGCAAAACCCAAAGAGCCACTGGAAGCTGGCAAAAAGAACACCAAATAGTAAACGTAAGTAAGGTGTCAAGCGCCATACGGTGGCGCTTGTTGATACCCGCTCAAATTCGGATGCAATAAGTTAACAATGAGCTATCTAATAAATGGTTCTAAGCTTCACTTCATTGAAAAGATTATAAAAATCAATTATAAAGCAATATATTCATCAATAGATGGCAACACCCACTTCTGGCATTCAAAGAGCATAAACCTTAAGAATCATGACAGAAGAGGTTTTTTATCTCGTTATGGATGTTGAACCGGCTAATTTTTGCATGAAGAATAACGGGATAAACAGCCCCATTGAAAACAAGCACCACGAGGGTTTACATTTCATGACTGTCGCCATGAAGCCTGAGAAAGAGAGTCAGAGAAAAGACCGCACCGCTCGAATCAGCAAAGAGATCTACGTTAATCTACCTGATGATAAAAAAGTCGGTTGTTTAGTGATTGTTATGGCGCGTTCCGGTCAGATCTGGAAAGAACAGGAATCGAATTGCCGGCAGGGCAACTTACCCACGTATTGCGTCACACCTTCGCCAGTCACTTTATGATGAATGGAGGAAATATTCTGGTCTTGCAACGAGTGCTCGGACATACCGACATCAAAATGACGATGCGATATGCACATTTTGCACCTGACCATCTGGAAGGTGCTGTAACTTTTAATCCATTATATGCAAAGGATAAATAATATGAATAATACAAATACACTCCCTCTACCAACAATCAATTTCAAGAAAATAACATTTAAATGTGGTAAAACCATACATCTTGGTGAGAGTGATAAAATAATCATTGTCGGGCCTAATAATAGTGGAAAGTCACAGACGCTCCGCGATATATTTGCAATTGCTGCACAAACAAGCGGGTTTGAAAAAATAGTTGTTGAGGATGTTTTAATTAGTAAAAACATTCCCCGAATTCAACTTGAAAATTTTTTAAAAGAACACGCAGAATACATCCACCCAAATTATCACTATGGGTCATGGCGATTATATGAAGGATATATCAACCAATGGGATGGGAAATATTTAAACGGTCACCTTGTTGATGGCTTTATAAAGAACATTAGTGCAAAAGAAAGACTTGAGATTTGTGAGCAACAGAAAAGCGTATCCCCAAATGAACCGAAAACCAAACCTCAGCACATCTTATATGATGACGACCAGTTGATGCAAAAAATAAGCAAGCTATTTTATAAAGCATTCAATCAAGAGCTTATGTTTGATTTTAAAGGTGGCAGCAAACTCCCTATCCATATTGGAGAAATACCTAAAGGCGATAAATTTATTGATAGGCAAACGAATCTTTATAGAGATGCAGTCAGAAAGAACCCACTACTTAATATGCAGGGGGATGGTGTTAAAAGTTATGCAGGCATCCTTTTTGAAACGCTAACAAGTAAACACGATATGATTCTACTGGATGAACCAGAGGCTTTCTTGCACCCACCACAGATGAGAAAACTTGGTGAAACATTAGCTTCAGAAGTTAAGGGGCAAATGATTGTTGCCACTCATAGCAGCGATATTATGCGTGGGTTCCTAGAGGGTACAAAAGGAAATGTCAGAATTATCAGAATTCAAAAAAATGATAACGGAAATTTGATTCACGAAGCAAACTCCGAGGCTATAAAGGAATTATGGAGTAAACCTAACCTCCGTTTCTCGAATGCTCTTGATGGTATTTTCCACGAGCAAATTATAATTTGTGAAGATGATAGTGATTGTAGGCTTTATAATTACACCGCAGAATGGTTAAAAAACAATAATAACCATCAACTACTGGATACATCATACGTCCCTGCAGGGGGTAAAGCAGCAATACATGGAATTGCATCTGTTTTAAGAAAAGTTGGCGTTCCTACAAAAGCTATTTTTGATATTGATTTCCTTTCTGATAAAAAATTGATAGAGGATACAGTAAAAGCTTTTGGTTCTGATCCTACCAACATTCTAAAAGAGTGGGGGAAAGTAGATTCATTTGTTCGAAATGGAATTAAGCCCAAAACCATTGAAGAAATTAAAAAAGAAATCGTTGAAATTATTAGCAAATCAAAACCTAATGAATTAAAGAAAAGTGATATTCAGGATGCCATGAAACAAGGACAAGCATGGAGCATTCTAAAACAAGCAGGTGCGGCGATACTACCTAGCGGTGATGCTACTATTGCATATGAAAATCTAATTTGCATGCTAGAAGAAACTGGTATCTATATTGTTCCTGTTGGTGAAATTGAGCGTTTTAATAAAAAAATTGGGGGGCACGGTCCAAAATTTGTGTCAAAAGTCCTTTCAGAACATTCACTTGATGAAAAGGAGTTCGATGACTTAAAAATGTTTGTTGAAAAAGTCCACAAAGGACCACATTCAATTTTAGATACTACTCCAATTAATAGCGATAAAGTAGCGGTAGAAATGGCGGAGAATAAGTAATCATTGGCCAACAGTGGCAATCTATGTCAATGATAAATAACGCAAACCATTGATTATCAGTTGTTCTTGTAGGAACTACATAATCGCTTGGTCGCTGGTTCAAGTCCAGCAGGGGCCAGTCAATATCAAGGACTTGCGAGAAATCACAGGTCCTTTTTTATTAATCTTCCGTTTAGATACGACAGCCCAATAAACAGCATGTTAATGGCAACCCCATCTGGACGCCGCCATCCTGGGATGGAAACGTCCGTTAGAGTTTAATTCGATAGTCAGCTCACACTAGCTCTTTGAGCTGCTCCTGCATATAGGTTGAAAAATACTCTGGGTTCTTGATAAGGATGCGGTTACCGGAGGCGACTTTTTCTGCCCATCCGGCCACTTTTTTCGTGAACTCGGGATTCCATCCCTCTTGCTCACCCCGTGCCATTACAACTTCCGGACTCGCTGGCACACCTAAGTCATGCAAATACTTTAAGATTCCCTTAGCGGTACTTTCATCCATTGAATGTGGTACTGACGCCGAAGTGTTCATACCACCAATAAAATCCAATGCTTTCTCAATTGCTGTTGGCATGCTCTTATCCTTAAAATTAACCACGTGAGAGACACATTTATACTATGTACCCAACTCCGCCGGGATATCAAAGAGAACATCGCCTTTATTTGACTTACCCCGCAGCTAAACGCTTGCGCGGCTGTTTTCTGCGCTATTTTTTTGCTTCTCCGGCTAAAACCAGCCCAGTTGCCACCGCATTACGCGGCCCTTCGGTACCTCGAATATTACCCTGCCCGGCGACAACGCCGTAATGCGCCAGCGCATCGGTGATCATCTGCGGGATTTCAAAATCCAGCGAAGAACCGCCTACCAGCACCACGAACGTCATATCGCGAATAGAGCCACCGGGTGACACCTGGCGTAACGCGCGAAGGCAGTTGGTCACAAAAACCTTCTCTTTAGCCTGTCGGCGCACCAGACGGATTTTTTCCAGCGAAGTCTGGTTATCTACCGGGATCAGCTCGCCCTCTTTCAAGTACACCACTTTGGCGAATACTGACGGACTGAGCGGTTCGCGGAAAAACTCCACCGCGCCGTTCTCATGGCGAATGCTGAACAGGCTCTCCACTTTTGCCAGCGGGTATTTTTTTATTTCCTCCGCCAGAAATGCATCACTTAAGCCCAGCTCAGTTTGAATCAACAGGCTGACCATATTCCCCGCGCCGGCCAGATGTACCGCTTTCACTACGCCGTCGCTATTGATGACGGCGGCATCGGTAGATCCTGCGCCTAAGTCGAGGATCGCCAGCGGTGCGGCGCATCCGGGCGTTGTTAACGCCCCTGCTACGGCCATGTTGGCCTCCACACCACCGACTTCAACTGGGGTATTTAACCGGGCGCTCAGCTCACTGGCGATGGCCTGCATCTGTAAGCGATCGGCTTTCACCATCGCCGCAATGCCCACGGCGTTCTCCATTGAACACTCTCCGGCAATGCCGCCCTGCACCTTGCGCGGAATAAATGTATCGACCGCCAATAGATCCTGAATATGCACCGTGTTCATGTCATGGCCGGTCAGCGAGGCCATCACCTTTCGCACCCGCTCCAGCATGCCGCCTGCGTGCGTGCCTGCTTCACCACGAATATCACACACGGGCGCGCAGGCGCTCATCGCCTGCATAATGGCCTGCGCGCCTTGCGCTACGTCGGCTTCACCGCCACGCTTTTCACCACGGATAAAGATCTTACCCGCCGGGATCACTCTTGATCGCACATCTCCCTGCGGGGTTTTCAGCACCACGGCGGAACGGTTGCCAATCAGCGATCTGGCGATGGGGACAATAGTTTGCGTTTCCTCAGGGGTCAGGGCAAAGAAGGTCGCGATACCGTAAGGATTCGACAGCACCCGCACCACCTGTCCCGGGGCCGCCACTTCCACCGCCGCCAGCACGCCTTCCGGCACCTTCTCCAGCAGAGTGACTTCATCAACCACCGGTATTGGCCGATGCAGGCGATTATTCACCAGCACGCCATCATCTTTTTTCAGGATGGCCGCCACCACGTTGACGCCGCGTTCCAGCGCTTCATTGATAAACCAAACCGCCTCAAGGAAATCCATCTCCTCACCCACCAACGGTATCCAGCCCTGGGCAAATCGATCCTCGCTCAACGCCGCCAACTTCTCCACGGCGATGGTGGTTCCCATGCCCACGCCAACGCCGCCGGGCGTTTGCGGGTTATGGCCAATCATCGTTGATTCGGTAATGATGGTTTCAGTGATGGTTTCCATCGCCACATCGCCAATCACCGGCGCGGCCTCGTTGATGCAGATTTTTGCCACATCCTGCAGCGACCACGGCGTTTTATCCAGCGCCTGCTGCAGGGACGCGACTACTCCGGCGATATTTTCCCGCGTGCCTTTCATCCCGGTCGTGGCGACAATCCCGCTGCCGATAAACCGGCCATCCTGCGCCAACGCCACTTCGGTGGTGGCGTTGCCGATATCGATCCCTGCAATTAACGGCATGCTGCCTCCGTCACTGACTGCCTTTACGCAGCTTATTTCTCTGCAGGTATACCTCTGCCGATTCGCGGACAAACCCGGCGTTCACCCTGGCGTGCCAGGTGTGTTCCAGTTCATCGGCAATGGCCTGCAACTCGGCGAACGAAGAACGAAATGGCCTCAGTGCGTTGTAGATCTCCAGAATGCGGGCATCCGGGATCGCAATCAGTTCTGCCGCACGACGAAAATTGCGCGCCACGGCATGACGCTGCATCTGCTCGGCAATCTGCGCCTGGTACTCCAGCGTTTGCTGAGAAATACGCACATCCTGCGGCCCTACGCGGCCTGCCAGCACATTCTCAAGGGTAATGTCGGTTAGCGGCTTGCCGCCAGGCGTCCGGATTTTCTCCGGGCAGCGGGTGGCTAATGGGTAATCCTGCGCGGTCATGATGTTGTCGTTCATGGTCATTCCCTTACCAGTGCAATATGCAACGTGACAGGCGCAGCATCCTGCACCACGTGTTTGGTTTCTTTGATATGAAACAGCGCGGCCTTGGCCATAAATTTAGGGCGCACCATCTGGTCATTGACCACTGGCACCGGTGAAGGCGACTCTTTGCGTGCATAGCGCGCGGCGTTTTTACCAATCTGACGATAGGTTTCCAGCGTCAGCAGCGGAGCCTGAGAAAACAGTTCCAGGTTACTTAGCGGCAGCAGATCGCGCTGATGAATCACCGTGGTTCCTTTCGACTGGATACCAATCCCAATGCCTGAGCCGCTGAGATTTGCCGCATCCCATGCCATAAAAGAAACATCCGAGGTGCGCAAGATCCTCACTACTCGCGCATGCAGTCCCTCTTCTTCGATGCCAGCAACCAGCTCTTTCAAAATCGCGTTGTGCGGCATATCAATCAAGGTTTTATGCTGATACTTATCAAAGGCCGGGCCGACGCCAATCACCACCTCATCCACGCGCTCATCCGCGTTAGCCGCCTCGCCTTCGCTCACCTGTAAGGTGAAAACCGGCTTACGTTCAGTTGTGCATTCCACTGTGTACCGCCTTATTCGATCGAGCCGGGCTGAACCACGCCCGCAATATTTTTAATTTCCGCCCAGCGTTCGGCACTGATGCGATAGCCGGTACCAGGTCCCTGATAATCATTGATGTCGTTGACGGCGCTGACGACGTCGAACTGGCGATCCAGAATGGCCGACGTTTGCAGGTAATCACCGGTAACACGCTGTCTCAGCATGTTGAGGATATTGCTGGCGATATCTTCGAAGCCGCTGCAACTCAACGCGCCGACGATATCCAGCCCGGTGATATTGCGCTTCATCATCTCTTCCACGGCAGCCAAATCCTCAACTACATTACGCGCAGGCATATCTTTGCTGCCGTGAGCATAAGTAGCAGCTTCGACTTCTTCATCGCTAATCAGCGGCAGGCCCAGTTCGCGGAACACTGCCTGAATGGCGCGTGCGGCCTTATTGCGAATGGCGATGGTTTCCTCTTCCGTGACCGGACGCAGACCGCCGTCAACCATCAGATCGCGTTGCAGAATGTTGTAATCATCGAAATCTTCAGCGTCGAAGTTCGACCCGGCAAACATGTTGTCGTAGTTGGGTACCGCGCTATAACCGGAGAAAATAAAGTCGGTACCCGGCAGCATCTGCATCAGGGTGCGGGCAGTACGGCGAATATCGGAGTGGGAAAAGGTCTGGTCATTGGCGGAGGCCACTTCAAGGTCGAGCATTGAGGCAATCAGGTTTTCCGCCAGCACCGCGCGGATCCCTGACGGCACTGCGCCGGTCATGCCGATACAGCTGACCGCACCATTTTGCAGCCCCTGTACGCCCGCGCCTTTGGTGATAAAAATGCAGCGCGACTCCAGATAAAGCATCGATTTACTTTCGGAATAGCCCATCAGCGCTTCCGAGCCGGTGCCGGAGGTGTAGCGCATCTTCAGACCACGCGACGCATAAGCCGAGGCGAGAAACGCTTTGGACCACGGCGTGTCATCACCGTCGGTAAACACCGATTCTGTGCCATAGACCGACACCGTTTCGGCATAACTGGTTAGCCCTCGCATGCCCAGCTCCAGCTCGGTGGCCTCTTCAACGGAACATTGGGTCAGCACACCGGGACGACCGCACTGGGAACCCACCAGCAGTGCCAGGGCGTTAAACGGCGCGTAGCGGGCGATCCCGACCGTCGTTTCCTGCTCGGAAAAGCCGCGGATCCCCGCTTCAGCAGCGTCGGCGGCAATCTGTACCGGGTTATCTTTCAGGTTAGTCACGTGGCACTGGTTGGAGGGAGTGCGTCTGGCGCGCATTTTTTGTAGCGCCATCATCATCTCCACCACGTTCATTTGCGCCATCACTTCCACCGCTTTCGCCGGGGTGATGGCGGTGGTAATGGCAATAATCTCTTCCCGACTGACGTGGATATCCACCAGCATTCTGGCGATCTCCAGCGCGTCGAGCTGCATGGCGCGCTCAGCTTCGGCCACGTTAATCGCATAGTCGGCAATGAAACGGTCGATCATGTCGAACTCGGCTCGGCTCTTACCGTCCAGCTCAACAATACGACCATTTTCCACCTTCACCGACGACGTCGGATCGTAGGGGCTTTCCATGGCGATCAGCCCCTCTTCAGGCCATTCGCCAATCAGCCCATCCTGATTTACAGGCCGCTTCGCAAGCACTTCGAATCGTTTTGATCTTCTCATGATTTATTGACTCAAAAGGTAAAAAATAGGGACGCCGGGCCATATTGCCGGGGACACCACACCCGGTATTCGCCTTTCATCAGCAATGGCCGAACTCTAAATGAGCCAAGCAATAAAAAAATAAAATTAATTTCGTTCCAATTTGGCACCTAATAAAAACGCATCGTTCCATATTGAAACGCAATTCAGGAATATCCATCGTGAATTGTGACGAGGTTAAATGATCATTATCAATAAACGCAAAATCAGGGAAATGAATTTAATTTTTATGAAAACCCCACCCTATTGACTTAATAACGTGCGGCGAGAAAATAAGGTAAAGCCAATGATAAAAATAGCTGTTGCGCGATATGTTTCGTGACCTCAGCCCTACAACATTTTCAGGAGAGACTGTGAATAAGAGCCAACAAATTGCCACCATTACGCTGGCGGCTGCAAAAAAAATGGCGCAGGCCGTTGAGGCTAAAGCGCTAGAGATCAACGTTCCGGTGGTCTTTTCCGTGGTGGATCACGGCGGGAATACGCTGCTAATGCAACGCATGGACGATGCGTTTGTCACCAGCTGTGATATTTCTCTTAATAAAGCGTATACCGCCTGCTGCCTGCGTCAGGGTACCCATGAAATTACCGACGCGGTACAACCTGGCGCTTCGCTATATGGTTTGCAGCTTACTAACCAACAGCGCATTGTTATTTTCGGCGGCGGCTTACCTGTCATATTAAACGGTAAATTAATTGGTGCCGTTGGCGTTAGCGGCGGCACTGTCGAACAAGACAGATTATTAGCAGAAACCGCACTGAATTGTTTCTCTGAATTATAATTTAAATCTAAGAAGGTATATTATGAGCTATCGTATGTTTGATTACCTGGTGCCAAATGTGAACTTCTTTGGCCCCAATGCTATTTCCGTTGTCGGCGAACGCTGCAAACTGTTAGGCGGTAAAAAAGCGCTGCTGGTGACTGATAAAGGTCTGCGGGCTATTAAAGACGGTGCGGTAGATAAAACCCTCGCCCATTTACGTGAAGCGGGCATTGACGTGGTGGTTTTTGACGGCGTTGAGCCAAATCCCAAAGACACCAACGTGCGCGATGGTCTGGAGGTCTTTCGCAAAGAGCATTGCGATATCATCGTTACCGTTGGCGGCGGTAGCCCGCATGACTGCGGTAAAGGCATCGGTATCGCGGCAACTCACGAAGGCGATCTCTACAGCTATGCCGGGATTGAAACCCTGACCAACCCGCTGCCGCCTATCGTTGCAGTGAATACCACTGCCGGTACCGCCAGCGAAGTCACCCGCCACTGCGTGCTGACCAATACCAAAACCAAAGTGAAGTTTGTGATTGTCAGCTGGCGTAACCTGCCGTCGGTCTCCATTAACGATCCGCTGCTGATGCTCGGCAAACCCGCTCCGCTGACCGCCGCGACCGGCATGGACGCCCTGACCCACGCCGTAGAAGCCTATATTTCCAAAGATGCCAACCCGGTCACCGACGCCGCCGCTATTCAGGCTATTCGCCTGATCGCACGCAACTTGCGTCAGGCCGTAGCGCTGGGCAGCAACCTGAAAGCTCGCGAGAACATGGCCTACGCCTCTCTGTTGGCGGGCATGGCCTTCAACAACGCCAACCTCGGCTACGTTCACGCAATGGCGCATCAGCTTGGCGGTCTGTACGACATGCCACACGGCGTGGCGAATGCCGTACTGCTCCCGCACGTGGCGCGCTATAACCTGATCGCTAACCCGGAGAAATTTGCCGATATCGCAGAATTTATGGGTGAAAACACTGACGGACTCTCCACCATGGATGCCGCCGAACTGGCCATTCACGCCATTGCCCGTCTCTCCGCTGACATCGGCATTCCGCAGCATTTGCGCGATCTGGGCGTCAAAGAAGCCGATTTCCCGTACATGGCGGAAATGGCGCTGAAGGACGGCAACGCCTTCTCTAACCCACGCAAAGGGAACGAGAAAGAAATTGCCGAGATCTTCCGTCAGGCATTCTGATAACGCAGGGGGCGCAATGTCACTTTCATCACCGGGCGTACATCTGTTTTATCACTCACGCTGGCAGGATACTCGCGTGCTTGATGAGCTGTGCTGGGGACTGGAAGAGCAAGGCGTCCCTTGCCGGGCAATCTGTTGCGACGAGCATGACTGCGCGCTGGCATTGAGCAAACTTGCGGCCAAAAGCTCAACGCTACGTGTCGGTCTGGGTCTTAACGCCACGGGTGATATTGCGTTAACCCACGCCCAGTTGCCCGAAGATCGGGCGCTGATCCGTGGGCATATCCGCGCCGGAATTGCGCATATCCGAACGCTTGGCGCCAATGCCGGTCAACTGGTTAAAGTACTTCCCTTCAGCGAGATAAAATAAATGTACCGCATCTACACCCGAACCGGCGATAAAGGCACGACCGCGCTGTTTGGCGGCAGCCGTATCGACAAAGATGACATCCGCGTTGAGGCCTATGGCACGGTGGATGAACTGATTTCCCAGCTTGGCGTCTGCTATGCCAGCACGCACCAGACCGGGCTACGCCAGGACCTGCACGCCATACAGAAGATGCTGTTTGTACTGGGTGCGGAACTCGCCAGCGATGAGAAAGGACTCGCGCGCTTACAACAGCGTATTGGCGATGAGGATATTCAGGCGCTGGAGCAGCTTATTGACCGCAATATGGCGCAAAGCGGCCCGCTCAAAGAGTTTGTTATTCCGGGGAAAAATCTGCCATCGGCACAGCTACACGTTGCGCGAACTCTGACGCGCCGACTGGAGCGGGTCCTTATCGCGATGAGCAGAACGCTGACGTTACGCGATGAACCCAGACGCTATATCAACCGACTGTCAGACGCGCTGTTCTCGATGGCGAGAATTGAAGAAACTACTCCAGATGTTTGCGCTTAAACTGGCTGGCATCAATGTCGTATTGCTTCATCTTGCGCCACAAGGTAGTGCGACCAATGTTCAGCAGTTGCGACATCTCCTGTACGCGTCCGCTGGTGACGCGAGCAGCATGGATAATCGCCTCTTTTTCGATAGCGGTAAAGGTCAGACTGGCTGGCAGCAGTGAAGACGCCGTCTCCAGACCAGGACGTTCGGCAAACAGATAATCCGGTAGATTGCTCAGCCGAATATGGCCGTTATCACTGCTGATGGCGATGTTTTCGATAATGCTGTTCAGCTCAAAGTCATTGCCCGGCCACGAATAGGCCACCAGTTGTGCCAGCGCGTCGTCGTCGATCTTCAAACTGGATGAAAAGCGTTTTTTCAGGCTATTCAGCCGCGTATAAATCAGCGAGGGAATACTGTTACGCCGCGCCCGCAGCGGGGGGATCACTATCTCAAAAGAGTGCAGCGCGTAATATAGCTGACGGCTAAAGCGGTTTTGCTCCACCAGATTGGCGAGATCAACCGTGGTGGTGGCGATCACTTTGACATCCACCGGAATCAACCGACGGGCATCCAGGCGGGTTAGTACCCCCTGCTTGATCACCTGTAACAGCGCGGATTGCAGCTCCGGCGCCAGATATTCAATTTTTTCCAGAAACAGCGTGCCGCCGTTCGCCAGTTCAAGACGGCTCAACCGGCCATTTTCATCGTCGGTGGGCGCACTGCCCATAAAATCCTGCCCCAGCACACTGTTGGCATACAGCTGACAGTTCACGGCGATATACGGCCCGCTGGCGCGCTCGCTTTCATTGTGAATGGCCTGACTCAGCAGTTCCTTACCAACGCCCTCTTCTCCGCACAGCAGGATCGGGAAACTCCCCCTCGCCGCCTGGCGTCCAAAGTGGATCAAACGGCGGGTTTCCGGATCGTCAGTCGACATCTGCTCAAAGGTGTGGCTCACCTTGCCGAGCTGGCTGGTCATCAGCTGGCGCATTTGCTCTACCGGATGCAGTAGCAGGATAAAGCTGTTGCCCTGCTCCTCAACAATCGGTTTCAGGGTGATGACGGCATCAACAAACTGATGCTGGCTTTCAAAGGTAACTTCGACGTGATTCAGGCCGCGGGCATGTTTGATCGCCCGGCGCAGCAGCATGGGGAGATTGAGCAGATCGTGAATATTTTTTCCCTGGCTGGCCTGCGCATCGAGATGCAAAAGCAGCGCCGCACGCGCATTGAGGAACTGCAATACGCCCTGTTCGTTCCAGGCCATCACACCATCATCCATACTCTCCAGCAGCCCGTACATCTGGTTCAGATGGCGGTTGGATTCAGCCAGCAGGCTGTCGGTCAGCAAAGAGTTGCCGACTTCTCTGGCAATCGCCAGCGTCAGGGATAAATCAGAAACGCACTCATGCTCCACCAGACAACACAGCGAGATGGAGCCGAACAGTCGACCATGGTTATCGAAGACCGGCGTCGAGCAGAACGACCACGGATGCAGAGCCTGTTTAAAATGCTGATCGCCAGAGGTTTTTGTCGGCTGGCCCGGCATCGTCGCCAGCGACAGGGCACAACTGCCAATGATGCTTTCCGCACAGTAGCTGCCGTCGCGAAACCCAAGCTCCGCCAGCTGTTCCACCGTCTGCGGATCACCGCAACGGCTGAGGATACAGGCTGATTCATCCAGAATCAGCAGCGCGCACGGGCGGCCGTCCATAAACTCCCAGGCATCTTCCAGCGCAGCCTGAGCAATCGTCAGCAACGCCGTCTTGCGACGACAAATCGACTCAAAGGTCAGCCCTTGCGCCTGATGTGGCGCCTGCCAGGTTTCCCGCTGCATAAACTTGCTGCAACGATGCCATGACTGGGCAATGACTGAAGATACTTCCTTCCCGATGCTATGCGTGTGCGCCGTCATATCCCTTTCCGCTGTTTAACCATAGACAACCCCTCCGGCAGAGACTGTCAGAGGGGGAGAAGATGCCGGATAAAAACCTACCGACGACTGATTAACGCGCCAGCCACTGCTGTCCCAGCAGATCTGCCGTCAGAATAGCGGCATGTACGCTTTCAGGCGTTACCGGGAACGGCATATTGTGGATGGTTTCACCTTCTGCGCAGGTCGCTTTTGCCACCGCCATGATCTTGCCGTCAACGTCTTCTTTCACGCCCATTTCCGCTAACGTTACCGGCAGGCCTACTTTCTGACAGAAATTCAGCACGGTTTCGATCTCTTCCATCGGGCTGTTTTGCAGTACCAGTTGCGCCAGCGTACCAAAGGCAACTTTTTCACCGTGGTACAAATGGTGGCACTCTTCCAGAATCGTAAAGCCGTTGTGGATCGCATGCGCCCCTGCCAGACCGCTGCTTTCAAAGCCGATGCCGCTGAGGTAAGTATTAGCTTCGACAATACGCTCCAGCGCATCGGTCACCACGCCGGCCTGCGCGGCAAAGCGTGCCTTCTCGCCTTCCGCCAGCAGGGTATCATAGCACAGGCGCGCCAGGCTCAGCGCCGCCACGGTGGACTGTCCGCCCGCCATGCTGGTCGCTCTGGCGTCATAACAGGCTTTCGCTTCAAACCAGGTCGAGAGCGCATCGCCCATCCCGGCCACCAGCAGACGTACCGGCGCTTTGGCAATGATTGCAGTGTCCATCACCACCATATCCGGGTTTTTCGGGTAGATCAGATACTCTTCAAACTCACCGGCTTCGGTATAGATAACGGACAGCGCGCTGGTTGGCGCATCGGTAGACGCGATAGTCGGGATCACCACCACCGGCAACTTCTGGTAGTAGCCAATCGCTTTGGCGGTATCCAGCGTTTTCCCACCGCCAATCCCAACCACACCGCGGCAACCGTGCTGTTTCAGAATGGCAATCAGGCGATTAATTTCAACATGGCTACATTCACCGTTAAAGCGTTCCGCATGGCAGCTAATGTCGTGGCTGTGCAGGCCGTTGAGTACTTTCTCTCCCGCCAGCTTCATCACGAAGTCATCCGCAATCACGAAAAAGCTGTCCGCCAGATTTTTAGCGTATTGACCAAACAAGGTGGAAGCGTCAGGGCCCTGGAGATATTTGGCTGGAGATTGAATAACTTTTAGCATTCCTTTCATCCTCAAATAAGTACATGTTTTTACATGGTGAGCCCTGGCGTTAACCTGTTTGGCCTGATGCTGATGGCGAAAACGGGAGGTACCGGAGCGATGCAATAACTGTATGGCGAGGCGTGCACAAAAAAATCTTTCGTCTTTTTGTTCTGATATGAAACAGATAAAAACGACAAATGTTTCATATTGGAACGCTTAACCATAAAAAATATAAGGTTTGCGATCCCGATCCGTTCATTTACCACCAAATCTCCGGCACAGACGAATCTCACTTTCTCTTTTACCCACTCACTTGCCAAAATACCGGTAAAAAAAAGCTGACAGTGCAGTGTGACCTGCATTCATCGCGAGAGGAAAAAGTCGAGCGAGCTCGCATTGTGGTCGTTCACCGTTCTTTTAGGTTTCATTTCGGAACAAAAAACAATAACAACGTTCCGTAATGAAACTCATTTTAACGTTGTTTTTTTCCACGCTGACTTCGCCAGAATCTCTCTATCGCCTCCGCACCATGACCATGCTTCCGGGGGTTTGTCTTACACTCAACCTCAAGGAGCCGTTATGTCTCAATTCTTTTTTAATCAACGCACCCATCTCGTGAGCGACGTCATCGACGGTACGATTATCGCCAGCCCGTGGAATAATCTGGCGCGTCTGGAAAGCGATCCGGCTATTCGCATCGTGGTCCGCCGTGACCTTAACAAAAAAAACGTGGCGGTCATTTCCGGCGGCGGTTCAGGGCACGAACCCGCGCACGTTGGGTTTATCGGTAAAGGTATGCTAACGGCCGCGGTCTGTGGCGACGTGTTCGCTTCCCCGAGCGTAGATGCGGTACTGACCGCCATTCAGGCGGTAACCGGTGAGGCGGGCTGTTTGTTGATCGTGAAAAATTACACCGGTGACCGTCTTAATTTCGGTCTTGCCGCCGAGAAAGCCCGTCGTCTTGGTTACAACGTTGAAATGCTGATTGTCGGCGATGACATCTCCCTGCCGGATAACAAACACCCGCGCGGCATTGCGGGAACCATCCTGGTGCATAAAATCGCGGGCTATTTTGCCGAACGCGGCTACAACCTCGCCACCGTCCTGCGTGAAGCGCAATACGCGGCCAATAACACCTTCAGTCTGGGCGTTGCGCTTTCCAGCTGTCATCTGCCGCAAGAAACCGACGCCGCCCCGCGTCATCATCCGGGCCACGCGGAGCTGGGTATGGGCATTCACGGCGAACCAGGCGCCTCGGTCATCGACACCCAGAACAGTGCACAGGTGGTGAACCTGATGGTGGATAAACTGCTGGCCGCCCTGCCTGAAACCGGCCGTCTGGCGGTGATGATTAACAATCTTGGCGGCGTTTCTGTTGCCGAAATGGCCATCATTACCCGCGAACTGGCCAGCAGCCTGCTGCATCCGCGTATCGACTGGCTGATTGGCCCGGCCTCGCTGGTTACCGCACTGGATATGAAAGGCTTTTCGCTGACGGCCATCGTGCTGGAAGAGAGCATCGAAAAAGCGCTGCTCACAGAGGTGGAAACCAGTAACTGGCCGACGCCGGTCCCACCGCGTGAAATCAGCTGTGTACCGTCATCTCAGCGTAGCGCACGCGTGGAATTCCAGCCTTCGGCAAATGCCCTGGTGGCCGGGATTGTGGAGCTTGTCACCACAACCCTTTCCGATCTGGAGACCCATCTTAATGCGCTGGATGCCAAAGTCGGCGATGGCGATACCGGTTCAACCTTTGCCGCAGGCGCGCGGGAAATTGCCGGTCTGTTGCATCGTCAGCAGTTGCCGCTGGATAACCTTGCCACGCTGTTTGCGCTGATTGGCGAACGTCTGACCGTGGTGATGGGCGGTTCCAGCGGTGTGCTGATGTCTATTTTCTTTACCGCCGCCGGGCAGAAACTGGAACAGGGAGCTAACGTTGCCGAAGCCCTGAATACGGGACTGGCGCAGATGAAGTTTTACGGCGGCGCAGACGAAGGCGATCGCACCATGATTGATGCGCTGCAACCGGCTCTGACTTCGCTGCTCACGCAGCCGCAAAATCTGCAGGCCGCCTTCGACGCCGCGCAAGCGGGAGCCGAACGAACCTGTTTGTCGAGCAAAGCCAATGCGGGTCGCGCATCGTATCTGAGCAGTGAAAGCCTGCTCGGAAATATGGACCCCGGCGCGCACGCCGTCGCGATGGTATTTAAAGCGCTGGCAGAGAGTGAATTGGGTTAAGCCATAAATGCCTGATAAGGCACTTGCGCCGCCATCCGGCGAAGATACGCCTGATGCGCTGCGCTTATCAGGCCTACGAGTACAAACCTATGTAGGCCGGATAAGGCTTTTCTACGCTTATCAAGCCTGCGAGTGCAAACCTATGTAGGCCGGATAAGGCGCTTGCGCCGCCATCCGGCAGTGCGTTAACGATAAACGCGGATCCCGCCCTCTACGCCGCGGCTAAACAGCACCTGCCAAAGCTCAATATCTCTGGCGCGGAAAGCCCCGGCGCAGGCACATAAATAATAATTAAACATTCTTCTGAAGGTGGCGGAATAACGTGATGACAGCTCCGGCCAGGCCTGATTAAAGCGCTCATGCCAGGCCATCAGCGTTTTATCATAATCGCTGCCGAAGTTATGCCAGTCCTCCATCACAAACCGTGATTCGCTGGCCTCGGCAATATGGGAAATTGCCGGTAAGCAACCGTTCGGGAAAATGTATTTATTGATCCACGGATCGACGCTCATCCCTTTTTTATTGCTGCCAATAGTATGCAGCAGGAACAGCCCGTCCGGTTTTAAACAACGGTCGGCGATGCTGAAATAGGTGTCGTAGTTTTTCGGCCCGACATGTTCAAACATCCCCACGGACACAATGCGATCGTAGTGTTTATCAAGATCGCGATAATCCTGCAGCAGAATGTTAACGTCCAGCCCTTCACAGCGCTGCTGCGCCATTTTCTGCTGCTCTTTGGAAATGGTAACGCCTTCTACCGCCACGCCATAATGACGCGCCGCATATTCTGCCAACCCGCCCCATCCACAACCGATATCGAGTAAACGCATACCCGGCTTAAGCTGCAGCTTCTCGCAGATCATTTTTAATTTGGCATTTTGCGCTTCGTCTAATGTGGTCGCGTCTTTCCAGTAACCGCAGGAATATTGCATATGCGGATCAAGCATCAGCGCAAAGAGATCGTTACCAATATCATAATGTTCTTTACCGACGATCCATGCGCGGCTCCGTGACTGCAAATTAAACAGGCGTGCGCTGGCAATGCGTAAAATATCTTTCAGATTACCTGGCATCTGCTGGTCGAGTTTTGCTTTCAGGATTTTGCAGAACAGAATATCGAGCCGTTCGCAGTCCCACCAGCCTTCCATATAGCTTTCGCCAAGCCCTAACGAGCCTTGTTGCAATACCCGTTTAAAGAAACCGGTATGATGAAGTTGAATGTCCCAGGCGCGCGAGCCATTAATTCTGATATCCGCTTGCGAAAGCAGCTCTTTTCCCATTCGGGTCCAGTTATCATTTGTTTCATTGACGATGACAGCATCTGAACAAAGCGAGTTCATGGTATTTACCAAAAGTGGACTAAAAATTATTACGCAAGATTATTATGGAAAAAAGAGTGTATGTATTATGATCCGCGGACAAGATCTATCGAACAGCGGACACACCATCGGGAGCATTGACGATTCATTTATGGAAACTCTCGCGCAAAAACAGTGGAACTCCTTCCCGGATAACTCCATGACCGAACTGCCGCAGGACGTATTCTTTCGCTCTTATGTCCTGGAAGCCAACCACCATGTACCGCAGCATTCACACTCTTTTATGCAGTTTCATTTCGCCCGCAAAGGCAGCATGCGCATTGATGTTGCCGGTAAGTGCTGGATAATCCCGGCGCATTATGGCATTTGGATCCCAAATAATACGGAGCATGCGGTTTGGGCATTAGATGATGTGTATTTAGAAAATCTGGATATTAAACCGGGTTTTCTTGAAGAGAGCATCAATGAATGCAAAGTCGTGGCTATCAGTGATTTCGCCAGAGAGTTTATTCATTACGCCACGAATTCAATTTCAGGCCATTATGATAGTCAGTCAAAAGAGGGCAAGCTGGTTAGTGTGCTGGTCGATATTATTCTGCAACTCCCGGAAGTCGCCTTTGTATTACCCTGGCCGCAGGATCGCGAATTAACCAAAGTCTGCCGAACAATACAAGAATCCCCCGCACTGGAGCATTCGGTTGAATACTGGGCGCAGCATTTGGGTATGTCTGCCCGTACCTTTTCACGCCATTTCAAAAAAGAAACCGGATTGCCTTTCAGCGTCTGGAAGCAAAAAATGCGAATACTTGAATCGGTATTAATGCTGAAGAAAAATAAAAGCGTAACCGCCGTGGCACTCGACGTTGGGTATTCAAGCACCGCGGCATTTAGCTACGCATTCCGCCAGGCGTTTGGCGTTCCGCCCTCTAATTACTGATTAACGGCGTTGATGCCAGTAAGCCGCTGCACGAACCCGTTGCTGATCGAACGCCTCGGTTTCAAAACGAGCACTCAGGTTTTTGACCACCTTGCCTTCGCCGGTGATCCAGATGAAATAATCGTCTGCGGGCACGCTTAGCCGCGATAAGTGTTCATTCACCGCCTGCTCGTCATGGCCGATAAACCACTGAAGAGTAAATCCGTCGAGATGGGCAAAATAGTCCTGGTAGGCTGCATCCTGCACGCTAACCAGCGCCGTGACGTGCGGACGTACCGCCAAACGGCTGAGCGACTCCAGGCGTCGGCGCAACGCGGGCATTCCCGACTCATCACACACGTAAACCTGATACGCATAATCCTCTGGCACCACCAAAGAACCGCGCGGTCCGCCGATCGTCAGCTTGTCACCCTCACGGGCATTCATCGCCCATGTACTTGCCACGCCGCCGTCATGAATATAGAAATCCAGTGCCAGCTCATGGCGCGCTTCGTCATACAACGGCGTGTAGTCACGGGATAACGGACGTACACCGTCAGCCCAGACAATGCCTTCATCGGTGACGACAGGTGGTACAAAGTTGCTGCCCGGTTCAGGGAAAAAGACCTTGGTATGGTCGTCAAAGCCGCGTGAGCTAAAACCGTCCAGAGCGTCACCGCCCAGTACAATACGCTGAAAACCCGCGCTAATACGCTCTACGCGCAGGACAGTAAGTTCTCGAAAACGCAGTTCATTGCGAACGCGCTGTGGGTAGCGTGAGGTGTTTTTTGTCATTTTTTCGCCTTGTGAAGATAATACGATATATCTAAATTTATTTTTTAAATGATAATGATTGCTAATCAAAAATATTGCAAGCATTTTTTGATATAGTTAAATTATGATTATCCGGCTATCACACGCATTTAAAAACAGTTAATAATCATCACGTTATACAGGATATAATTTGTAGACTTGCAAACTGATAATCTTTAGATATAAATTAGATATATCTAAATAACATCAGGAGACGATGATGCAAAACCATCATGAAGGTTGCTGTAAGCACACAGAGCACCAACACGAAGGCTGCTGCAAGGGTGAAGGACATCACCATGAAGGCCGCCACAACGAGCACCATGCAGGTTGCTGCAAAGGTGAAGAACATCGCCATGAAGGCTGTAACAAAGAACATCACCACGAGCAGGGTTGCGGACATCGCCACGGTCGTGGTGGCGGCGGAGGGGGTCGTCGTCAGCGGTTCTTCGGCCACGGCGAATTACGCCTGGTGATTCTGGATATCTTGACCCGCGACGCCAGCCACGGCTATGAGCTGATTAAAGCGATTGAAACCCTGACCCAGGGTAATTACACCCCAAGCCCGGGCGTTATCTATCCAACGCTGGATTTCTTGCAGGATCAGGCACTGATCACCGTCAGCGACGAGGAAGGTGGGCGTAAACAGATTGCGATCACGACTCAGGGCCAGCAGTGGCTGGATGAGAACCGTGAACATCTGGAACATATCCACGAACGGATTAAAGCCCGCTGCGTGGGTTTTGAATTACGCAAAAATCCACAGATGAAACGCGCGCTGGAAAACTTCAAAGCCGTGCTGGATCTACGCGTCAATCATGGTGATACCAGCGATGCGCAGATCAAAAAAATCATCGGTATTATCGATCGCGCTGCACTGGATATTACTCAGCTGGATTAATCTGCACAGCAGGCGGAACCCGTATGCCTGACGTTCCGCCTGTATTTTTAGTATTAATGCAGCACCGTAACCGCATCTTCCAGACGACCCGCGCGATGTTTCACCATCGCGGAAATCTGCGCACTCTCTTCAACCAGTTCGGCGTTTTTCTGTGTAATGTTGCTCAGCTCATTCACCGCACGGGTCAGGCTGGAAAGACCATCTGACTGTTCCAGCGTGGAGTGGCTGATTTGGGCGATCAGCTGAGTGACGTTTTGTACCTGCGCCACAATATCGTCCATCGTGCGTCCTGCGGCGTGAACCTGGTCAGATCCGGACTGCACCTTGTCAGCGCTGGCATCAATCAACTTGCGGATATCATTGGCTGCACTGGCGCTACGGCTAGCAAGATGACGTACTTCTCCCGCCACCACGGCGAACCCTTTCCCTTGCTCGCCCGCCCGCGCGGCTTCAACAGCGGCATTCAAAGCCAGAATGTTGGTCTGGAAGGCAATATCGTTAATCAGCGTCGTAATGGTGCCGATCCGCTGGGTGCTGTTGGCGATATCGTCCATGGTTTTGATGACGGTATCCATCGCCTCACCGCCGTGCGTTGCCGCGCTACTGGCGGCAATAGAGAGCTTATCGGCCGCGGCGGCGGTCTCTGAGTTTTGTTTCACCGATGCTGCCATCTGATTCATGGTGGTCACCGTTTCCTGCACGTTCTCGACAGTCTGCTGCGTATGCTTGTTTAAATCATCGCTGCCTTTCGCCAGCGTTTCGCTGTCGCTGCGCACGCAACTCACCTGGCTGGAGACGTCGTGAATGAGCCAGCGACACATTAATCCAAGTTGGCCCACTGCTCGTAGCATCAGGCCCAGTTCATCACTACGGTTAAGATGCGACACGCTGTTCCGCTCACCGGTCGCCACTTTCAGCGCCTGACGGGTGACATTCTCAATAGGACGCACAATCTGCCATTCGAAAATAGCCGTTCCAAAAAGCATCACCAACGCGCTCATCAGCAGTAACGGCCATTCGGCGCCCATCTGCTGCAATGTGGCCGCTAGCAGGACAAACATGAATGCCATCACGCTGCGTACCCGCCAGCGAATCGGCATCGCCGGCAGTTTACCCAGCCAGCCTTTGCGTACCACCAGCCCTTTATGAATACGTCGGTTGCAACGTCCTTCGTTCAGCGCTTTATACAAAGGCTCTACCGCCGCAATTTCCTCGTCAGTAGCCCGGGTACGAATCGACATATACCCGGTCACGCGTCCTTCCCGCACCATCGGCACCGCATTGGCCCTCACCCAGTAGTGATCGCCATTCTTACGCCGGTTTTTCACAATCCCGCTCCATGGCTCGCCCTGCTTCAGGGTGTACCACATATCCGCAAACGCCGCTTTTGGCATGTCCGGATGACGAACCTGATTGTGCGGCTTATCGAGCAATTCATTCAGCTGATAGCCACTGACCTGGACAAATGTATCGTTCGCATGGGTGATATAGCTTTGTAAATCGGTGGTAGACATGAGGGTGATATCATCATCCAGCGGTGTATTTTGCTGACTAACGTAGGGATGAGAAGACATGATTGCGTCCTGTGCAGGTTATCTGGTTGTTAACTCTTTCGGCTTATGTTATTTCGGCGATAATTTTTTTATCTTTAGTTGTTAAATTTGATTTAGATCGCAATTTGCGATTAAACCTCAAAATCTGTACGCATTCTAATCCATTGATTTAAAATACTTTCATCTAGTAACTATTCAACGTCACTTCTACCAGTGCACCGTCACAGTGCAAATATTGCCCATTTTTAGCGCAAATTTGCGTTTATTCGATCTGTTTTCAGGCTCCTTACTTGGGCAAAATGCCAGCAAATGTTAAATCTCGGCATTAAATGTTGCGTAAATGAGATGTTTCCTGGTGTTTATCCCGATTTTTGCTAAGCGCGCCGGAATGGCGCAATCCCTGCAATACTTAAATCAGTATCATGTGATACGCGAGCTCCGGGAGCATATTTTGAACAGGTTACCTTCCAGCGCATCGGCCCTGGCCTGCAGCGCACACGCACTGAATCTCATCGAAAAGCGCACGCTTGATCATGAGGAAATGAAATCGTTAAACCGAGAGGTGATTGAGTACTTCAAGGAGCATGTCAATCCGGGGTTCTTAGAGTATCGAAAATCTGTAACTGCAGGCGGGGATTACGGAGCCGTAGAGTGGCAAGCGGGAAGCCTGAATACGCTTGTCGACACCCAGGGGCAGGAGTTCGTCGATTGCCTGGGTGGTTTTGGAATTTTCAACGTGGGGCACCGTAATCCAGTCGTGGTTTCCGCCGTACAGAATCAACTCGCGAAACAACCTCTGCACAGCCAGGAGTTACTTGACCCTCTGCGGGCCATGCTGGCAAAAACCCTCGCCGCACTGGCGCCCGGTAAACTGAAATACAGTTTTTTCTGTAACAGCGGGACCGAGTCGGTTGAAGCCGCCCTGAAGCTGGCGAAAGCATATCAATCGCCGCGCGGTAAATTTACGTTTATTGCCACCAGCGGCGCATTCCACGGTAAATCACTGGGCGCGCTGTCCGCTACGGCTAAATCCACCTTCCGTAAACCTTTTATGCCGCTGCTGCCGGGCTTCCGTCATGTGCCGTTTGGCGATATTAACGCAATGCGCACCATGCTCAGCGAGTGTAAAAAGACCGGTGACGATGTCGCAGCTGTGATCCTCGAGCCGATCCAGGGTGAAGGAGGGGTGATCCTGCCGCCGCAAGGTTATTTGACCGCCGTTCGTAAACTTTGCGATGAGTTTGGCGCGCTGATGATCCTTGACGAAGTGCAAACCGGCATGGGGCGTACCGGCAAGATGTTCGCCTGCGAACACGAAAACGTGCAACCCGACATTATGTGCCTGGCCAAAGCGTTGGGCGGCGGTGTGATGCCAATTGGCGCGACCATTGCCACCGAAGAGGTGTTCTCCGTCCTGTTCGACAATCCTTTCCTGCATACCACCACGTTTGGCGGCAACCCGCTCGCTTGTGCAGCTGCGCTGGCCACCATTAACGTCCTGCTGGAGCAAAATTTACCGGCTCAGGCGGAGCAGAAAGGCGATATGTTGCTGGATGGTTTCCGCCAGCTTGCGCGGGAATATCCGGACCTGGTGCATGATGTACGCGGTAAGGGAATGCTGATGGCGATTGAGTTTGTCGATAATGAAATCGGCTACAACTTTGCCAGTGAGATGTTCCGCCAGCGGGTGCTGGTTGCCGGCACGCTTAATAATGCAAAGACGATCCGCATCGAACCACCGTTGACGTTAACGATCGAGCAATGCGATCTGGTATTGCGATCGACGCGCAAAGCCCTGGCAGCATTACGGGTGAGCGTGGAGCAAATGTAACAACCTTACCCGGCCTATAGAAGACACTCTTTTGTAGGCCGGATAAGGCGTAGCCGATATCCGGCATATTCGTCCTCTGGCTCCACTCCTTTTTTGAATCCCATCACAATCACGGCATTCCCCTTTTCCCTTTTACGCGGCGACGGCTAAATTATTAACTCATCCGACCACATAACAATAATTTTACATACTGGACACCTTTATGAGCTATCCGTCGCTGTTCGCTCCGCTCGATTTAGGCTTCACCACGCTTAAAAACCGCGTGCTGATGGGTTCAATGCATACCGGGCTGGAAGAGTATCCCGATGGTGCAGAACGGCTGGCCGCGTTCTACGCCGAGCGCGCCCGTCACGGCGTAGCGTTAATTGTGAGCGGAGGTATTGCGCCTGCGCTTTCCGGCGTGGGGATGGAAGGCGGTGCGATGCTGAACGACACCAGCCAGCTTGCTCACCATCGCGTCATTACCGATGCTGTGCATGATGAAGGCGGCAAAATCGCCCTGCAAATCCTGCATACCGGACGTTACAGCTACCAGCCGCATCTGGTGGCGCCTTCTGCTATTCAGGCCCCCATTAACCGCTTTACGCCACATGAATTAACGCACGATGAAGTGCTGCAGTTGATTGAAGATTTTGCCCACTGCGCACAGCTGGCGCGGGAAGCGGGCTACGATGGCGTGGAAGTGATGGGGTCGGAAGGGTATCTCATCAACGAATTCCTGACACTGCGTACCAACCAGCGCGATGACCAATGGGGCGGTGAGTATGCCAACCGCATGCGGTTTGCCGTTGAGGTGGTACGAGCGGTACGTCAGCGTGCCGGGAATGACTTTATTATTATCTTCCGCCTGTCGATGCTCGATCTGGTGGAAAACGGCGGAACCTTCGACGAAACCGTTCAGCTGGCGCAGGCTATAGAAGCCGCGGGGGCCACCATTATTAACACCGGTATTGGCTGGCATGAGGCACGTATTCCCACTATCGCTACCCCGGTACCGCGCGGTGCGTTTAGTTGGGTGACGCGTAAGCTGAAAGGGCATGTGACAATCCCACTGGTCACCACCAACCGCATTAACGATCCCCAGGTCGCCGATGACATTCTGGCCCGTGGCGATGCCGATATGGTGTCGATGGCCCGTCCGTTCCTCGCCGATGCCGAACTGCTGTCAAAAGCGCAAACCGGACGAGCGGATGAGATCAACACCTGTATCGGCTGTAACCAGGCCTGTCTGGATCAGATCTTCGTCGGCAAAGTCACCTCTTGCCTGGTCAATCCGCGCGCCTGCCATGAGACCAAAATGCCGATCGTTGCGGCAGCTGTGCCGAAAAATCTGGCGGTTGTCGGTGCGGGTCCTGCGGGCCTCGCCTTCGCCATTAATGCCGCAGCGCGCGGGCATCACGTGACGCTGTTTGACGCACATGGCGAGATTGGCGGGCAGTTTAATATCGCCAAACAGATCCCCGGCAAAGAAGAATTCTATGAAACCCTGCGCTACTACCGTCGGATGATTGACGTGACTGGCGTGACGCTGAAGCTGAATCACTTTGTCAGCGCACACGATCTGCACACCTTCGACGAAGTGATCCTTGCCAGTGGGATCGAGCCACGCATGCCGCCGATCGAGGGGATCGATCATCCTAAAGTGCTGAGCTATCTCGACGTGCTGCGCGATAAAACGCCGGTGGGTAAACGCGTGGCGATCGTGGGCTGCGGCGGGATCGGTTTCGATACCGCAATGTATCTGAGTCAGCCGGGTGAACCCACCAGCCAGAACATAGCGGAGTTCTGCGTGGAATGGGGGATCGACACCAGCCTGCAACAGCCTGGCGGCTTACGCCCGGAAGGTCCGCACCTATCCCGCAGCCCTCGCCAGATAGTGATGTTACAGCGAAAAGCCAGCAAACCGGGGCAAGGTTTAGGTAAAACGACGGGCTGGATCCATCGCGCCACCCTGCTCTCACGCGGCGTGAAAATGATCCCGGCAGTCAGCTATCAGAAGATTGATGATGATGGGTTACACGTTGTGTTGAACGGTGAACCGGTGATCTTTAACGTGGATAACGTGGTGATTTGCGCCGGACAAGAGCCGCGCCGTGAACTGGTCGATCCGCTGCACGCGGCAGGTAAAACGGTGCATCTGATCGGCGGCTGCGATGTGGCGATGGAACTGGATGCCCGACGCGCTATTGCGCAAGGCACCAGGCTGGCACTGGAAATTTAACAGGATGTATTTCGTAGGCCGGATAAGGCGTTAGCCGCATCCGGCACTCGCTATTACCGACGGCGACCGGTTTTGACCGCTTTCAGCACCACGAATTTATTATTGGTGGCGATGGTCACGCAGTTGCCGAAAATCTTCTTCAGCTTGTGGAAGTAGTCGAGGTGACGGTTAGCCACGATGTACAGCTCACCGTTGATTTTCAGGCAGCGGCGGGCGTGGTGGAACATTTCCCAGGCAATGTTATCCGTCAGCGCGTGCTTCTGGTGGAACGGTGGGTTGCACAGCACAGCGTTAAAGCGGAACGGTTCAACGCCAGACAGCGCGTTGTTAATCATAAACTCACAGCGATCCAGCGCTTCAGGCATGTTACTTTCCACGTTCAGGCGGCTTGAAGCCACCGCCATTGGCGATTCATCAACAAATACCACACTGGCTTCTGGGTTTTTCGCCAGCAGCGTCATACCGATGACGCCGTTGCCGCAGCCGAGATCAACAATCTCCCCTTCGAGGTTTTCCGGCAGATGCTCGATAAAAAAGCGCGCGCCGATATCCAGCCCGGTACGGGAGAAGACATTGGCGTGGTTATGGATAGTCCAGTCGGTGCCTTCCAGCTTCCAGCTTAACGTTTGCGAGGCAGCGGCCAGCTCCGGTTTGCTGAACGTACAGTTGATCAATCGGGCTTTTTTCCACGCCAGCGTCGTGGTGGTTGGGCCCAACACTTTTTCAAACAGTTCCAGCGTCGAGGTATGTACATCACGCGCTTTTGCCCCGGCGATGATGCGCGTTTCTGGTGTTACCACTTCGCGCAGCGCACGCAGTTGCTGCTCCAGCAGCGCCATGGTTTTTGGCAGCTTAATCAGCACCACGCCCGGCGCCTGCGGATAGTCAGCGGTACTGTCGAGGAACTTGACGCTCGACTCGGCAATATCGTTGTGACGCAGGTTCTCGCGCGTGGCAAGCTCGCTGAGATAGGAATCGCCGATGCTGTACGGCGTATGTTCCGCCAGCGCACAGCCCAGCGCGCCGAAGGTATCATTCAGGATCAGCACCGGGCCGCTAATCTCGGTATCGTCCAGCTGTTGCAGCAGATATTCATCTGCAGCTTCCCACGCCAGCAGCGGGTTAACGTCATCCGTTTCCGGGAAACGTTTAAGTGACAGCGAACGGAAACCGTTGTCTATGTGGCTCATCGGCCCTCCTGAATGGTAAAATTTCGGCGTATCCCTGAAAAGGGTGCGTGAGTATACACTTTTATGATTTGCGTGGACATGAATGAACCAACTAACTTACCTCCAGGGCTACCCGGAACATTTGCTTTCTCAAGTGAGAACGCTGATTGCTGAGCAACGCCTGGGCGCAGTGCTGGAGAAGCGCTATCCGGGTACGCATGACTTCGCGACCGACAAAGCGCTCTGGCAATATACTCAGGATCTGAAAAATCAGTTTCTGCGTAACGCCCCGCCGCTGAATAAAGTCATGTATGACAGCAAGATCCACGTTCTGAAGAATGCGTTGGGGCTGCATACCGCCGTTTCTCGCGTGCAGGGCGGTAAGCTCAAAGCCAAAGCGGAGATCCGCGTCGCCACCGTGTTTCGCAGCGCCCCGGAACCCTTTTTACGCATGATCGTCGTTCATGAACTGGCGCATCTGAAAGAAAAAGAGCACGACAAAGCGTTTTACCAGCTGTGCTGTCATATGGAGCCTCAGTATCATCAACTGGAGTTCGATACCCGCCTGTGGTTAACGCAACAATCGTTAAAGCAAACTGCGTAGTCGCGCACTGGCTTTGTCTTCAGGGCATGCTAAATTGACGAAAGAATCCCTTTTCGCAGCCTGAAGGCCTTTATGATACGTTTCGCAGTAATTGGCACAAACTGGATCACCCGCCAGTTTGTCGATGCCGCCCATGAAACCGGCAAATATAAGTTAACCGCAGTCTATTCTCGTAGCCTTGAGCAGGCGCAGACCTTCGCCAACGATTACCCTGTCGAACATCTGTTTACCTCGCTGGAAGCGATGGCGCAAAGCGAGGCGATCGACGCCGTCTACATAGCCAGTCCAAACTCTTTGCATTTCCCGCAGACCGAGCTGTTTTTGCGGCACAAAAAGCATGTTATTTGCGAAAAGCCGCTGGCCTCCAATCTGGCGCAAGCCGAAGCCGCTATCGCCTGCGCGCGTGAGAATCAGGTCGTGCTGTTTGAAGCGTTTAAAACCGCCTACCTGCCTAATTTCCTGCTGTTACAGCAATCACTACCCAGAGTAGGAAAAATCAGGAAAGCGTTTATCAATTACTGCCAGTACTCCTCGCGTTACCAGCGCTATCTGGACGGTGAAAATCCGAACACGTTTAATCCGGCGTTCTCCAATGGCTCGATTATGGATATCGGTTTTTACTGCCTGGCCTCGGCGGTTGCGCTGTGGGGCGAACCGCAGAGCGTTCAGGCCAGCGCCAGCCTGCTGGAAAGTGGCGTGGATGCCCACGGCGTGGTAGTGCTGAATTACGGTGATTTCAGCGTTACGCTCCAGCACTCAAAAGTAAGCGACTCGGTATTAGCCAGTGAAATTCAGGGCGAGTCGGGATCGCTGGTCATCGAGCATATCTCCGAATGCCAAAAGGTGTGCTTCGTGCCACGTGGGGGGAAAACGCAGGATCTGACGACGCCTCAGCACATCAATACTATGCTGTATGAGGCAGAGGCTTTTGCCCATTTGGTTGAATCCGGCGAAGTGGATCACCCGGCACTGGCCGTCAGCCGTATTACCGCCAAACTGCAAACGGAGATTCGCCGCCAGACCGGCGTGGTTTTCCCGGCAGACGAAGCGGAAACATCGCTGACTGCGTAAAGGTGTGTAAAACGAATGTTGCAGGCCATTGACTGAAAGCATGGCCTGTAATATTTTGTAACCCGCAAAGGGGAGTAACTTCGTTGTCGGTTGATCGTCATTACGATGTGTGAAAAACCACATCCGGTCACCGGGCGATAACAAAGGAATACGCCACCGTATTCCTTTGTTGTTGTAAGTGAGACCTTGCCGAATGGCAAGGTCTATGCATAAAAAGCAGCGGCTAACGTCATTCGGCGTTGGCCGTTTTTTTTATGCATGGGGAAATACAATGAATACTGTCGGCACACCGTTGTTATGGGGTGGCTTCGCTGTCGTAGTGGTAATTATGCTGGCCATCGACCTGCTGTTGCAGGGTCGTCGTGGCGCGCATACGATGTCAATGAAGCAGGCTGCAGCCTGGTCTATCGTCTGGGTAACGCTGTCGTTACTGTTTAACGCCGCCTTCTGGTGGTACCTGGCGGAAACCCAGGGGCGCGCCGTTGCCGACCCACAGGCGCTGGCGTTCCTGACCGGCTATTTGATCGAAAAATCGCTGGCGGTAGATAACGTCTTTGTCTGGTTGATGCTGTTCAGCTACTTCTCCGTACCGCCTGCGTTGCAGCGTCGGGTACTGGTGTATGGCGTGCTGGGTGCGATTGTGCTGCGTACGATCATGATCTTCGCGGGCAGCTGGCTTATCACCCAGTTTGAGTGGCTGTTGTACGTGTTCGGCGCGTTCCTGTTGTTTACCGGCGTGAAGATGGCGCTGGCGAAAGAAGATGCCTCCGGTATTGGCGACAGACCGTTAGTACGCTGGCTGCGCGGTCATTTGCGCATGACCGATACCATCGAAGATGAAAAATTCTTCGTGCGTAAAAACGGCCTGCTGTTTGTTACGCCGCTGATGCTGGTGTTGATTCTGGTTGAGCTGAGCGATGTGATTTTTGCCGTCGACAGTATTCCGGCTATCTTTGCCGTGACCACCGACCCGTTCATCGTGCTGACCTCGAACCTGTTTGCTATTTTGGGTCTGCGTGCGATGTACTTCCTGCTGGCGGGCGTGGCGGAGCGTTTCTCCATGCTGAAGTACGGCTTGTCGGTCATTCTGGTGTTTATCGGTATTAAGATGCTGATCGTCGATTTCTACCATATCCCGATCGCTATCTCGTTAGGCGTGGTATTTGGCATTCTGTTTGTGACGCTGATTGTGAACGCTTGGGTCAACCACCAACACGATAAAAAGCAGCAAATACAGTAAGTTTCATCTGCTAGCTGAAAAGCCCGACAGCACACTGCGTGCGTCGGGCTTTTTGTTTATCATGTCAAAATAATGTTAAGTCAAAGTTATAAAATATGATCTCAACGCGGAATCCAGGATATTTCGCTTCCAGAACCCTGTTCTTTCCTTATACTCAGCCATGCAAACATTTGCCCGATCCTGAAAGATGCGTCAACAGAACGCACAAAGGTAAGGCAACAACACAATGAAAGGATCACTACATGACTACGCAACGTTCATCGGGGCTACTCTCGCGTTTGGCGCAAGGGAGCCTGGTTAAACAAATTTTGATCGGTTTGGTACTGGGGATTTTACTGGCACTGGTGTCAAAACCTGCGGCTGAAGCCGTTGGTTTGCTGGGTACGCTGTTCGTCGGCGCATTAAAAGCCGTCGCGCCAATTCTGGTTCTGATGCTGGTGATGGCTTCTATCGCCAACCACCAGCACGGGCAAAAAACCAATATCCGCCCCATTCTGTTCCTCTACCTGCTCGGAACATTTTCAGCGGCATTAACCGCCGTTGTCTTCAGCTTTGCTTTCCCATCAACACTGCATCTTTCCAGCAGCGCGGGGGATATCGTACCGCCGTCCGGGATTGTTGAAGTGATGCGCAGCCTGCTGATGAGCATGGTTTCTAACCCAGTTGATGCCCTGCTTAACGCTAACTATATCGGTATTCTGGTATGGGCCGTTGGTCTGGGCTTTGCACTGCGCCACGGTAATGAAACGACCAAAAATCTGGTCAATGATATGTCCAACGCCGTCACCTTTATGGTGAAACTGGTGATTCGTTTCGCGCCAATCGGTATCTTTGGTCTGGTCTCCTCTACGCTGGCAACCACCGGTTTCGCAACGCTTTGGGGCTACGCCCAACTGCTGACCGTACTGGTAGGCTGTATGCTGCTGGTGGCATTTGTGGTTAACCCACTGCTGGTCTTCTGGAAAATTCGCCGTAACCCGTACCCTCTGGTGCTGGCCTGTCTGCGTGAAAGCGGCGTGTATGCCTTCTTTACCCGCAGTTCGGCGGCAAATATTCCGGTGAACATGGCACTGTGTGAGAAACTGAATCTGGATCGTGATACCTATTCGGTGTCTATTCCGCTGGGCGCCACCATCAATATGGCTGGCGCGGCGATCACCATTACCGTACTGACGCTGGCGGCGGTGAATACGCTGGGTGTTCCGGTTGATTTACCGACTGCGCTGTTACTGAGCGTGGTGGCTTCGCTGTGTGCCTGTGGTGCATCGGGCGTGGCGGGCGGTTCTCTGCTGCTGATCCCGCTGGCGTGCAACATGTTCGGTATCCCGAATGACATCGCCATGCAGGTTGTTGCCGTTGGCTTTATCATCGGCGTATTGCAGGATTCCTGTGAAACGGCGCTGAACTCTTCTACAGACGTCCTGTTTACCGCTGCAGCCTGCCAGGCAGAAGACGAGCGTCTGGCAAATAACGCCCTGCGCGGCTAATCCCTACGCCCCTCCGTCATCGGGCGGAGGGGTTCTCTTCTTGTACGCTTTTTTCAATTTTGAACGGATCAATTCCGCGTTTTTGCATTCGCCGGAAACGAATAATGTTCAGACCGTTCATTACCAGAAAACTCCCTTCGATCATCGTCCCACCAATCGACCCCAGCCAGAAATTATGGGTAACCCAACAGGCGGTTGCGCACCACATGACGCAGCGCACGGTTAACCCTTTGCAGCGAAACAGCGCCCAGGTGCTGGCCAGCGTGCCAATTATCGGCAACAGTTCCATCGCATGCTGTAATTTCGCCAGCCCGAGAACCAGGGTGAGGACAATAAAAACGGTCATTACCCACAGTTTGCGGGTATGCATTGAGACAAGTGTGCGGATGGTGTTGAGTTCTGCGCTCATTCCCGCAGGCCAGGCCCCCATCAGGAAAAAATGCACGCCGATGGTGGCGCTATAGACGGCGAGTTGCAGCCGGAACCGGCGCTCATCGCGATTGAAAAAGGTGGTAATACCGATCAGAAAGGCGATGACACCTACGCCCTGGGCCAGCCAATACGCGGTCATGCAAGCAACCCCAATTCTATCTCGTAGGCCGGATTAGGCGAGTTCGCCGCCATCCGGCAACGGTTTGTGCCTGATGGCGCTGCGCTTATCAGGCCTACGGTTTGCGCAGACCGGCATGCAGGTACCATCAGGTATTTACTACAACGTTACGCCGCTTTTAAATATCGCTAACTCTCTAAAATCATTCCGCTCGTTGCAGGTTTGCTTGCCGTTAGCGAACTCGACGATGGTATCGACAAATTCTTCCAGTAACTGCGGCATCGCTTTGCCGTGGATCAACTGTCCAGCGTCAAAGTCGATCCAGTGCTTTTTCTTCGCCGCCAGCTCGCTGTTGGTAGCAATTTTCACCGTCGGCACAAAACCACCGTACGGCGTACCGCGACCGGTACTGAACAGCACCATATGACAGCCCGCGCCCGCCAGGGCACTGGTCGCCACCGCATCGTTACCCGGTGCGCTCAGCAGGTTCAGACCATGCGTCTTCAGACGTTCGCCGTAGCGCAGTACGTCCACCACCTGGCTGGAGCCTGCTTTTTGCGTGCAGCCGAGAGATTTATCTTCCAGCGTGGTGATACCGCCCGCTTTGTTGCCCGGCGATGGGTTCTCGTAGATCGGCTGGTCGTGAGCAATGAAGTACTGCTTGAAGTCATTGACCATGGTGACCAGCTTGCCAAAGGTTTCTTCATCGCGGCAGTGGTCCATCAGCAGTTGCTCGGCGCCGAACATTTCCGGTACTTCGGTCAGTACGGTGGTGCCGCCGTTGGCAATCACGTAGTCAGAAAAACGACCCAGCATCGGGTTGGCGGTAATACCAGACAGGCCGTCAGAGCCGCCGCATTCCAGACCAAACTTCAGCTCGCCCAGCTTACCCGGCTCACGCTTATCGTTACGCATCACGTTGTACAACTGGTGAAGATGTTCAATCCCCGCTTCCACTTCGTCTTCCTGATGTTGGCAGACCATGAAGTGAACGCGCTCAGGATCGTACTCGCCTAAGGTTTCGCGGAAGGCATCAACCTGGTTGTTTTCACAACCAAGGCCAACCACCAGCACCGCACCCGCATTCGGGTGACGCACCATGTTTTGCAGCATAGTGCGGGTGTTAATGTGGTCGTCGCCGAGCTGTGAACAGCCGTAGGTGTGGCTGAAGAGATGCACGCCGTCGATTCCTTCGGCGTCGTTAGTCTCTTTCAGAAAACGGTTCTGCATCTGGCGCGCCATGGCGTTAACACAGCCTACCGTCGGTAGGATCCACAGTTCGTTGCGCACGCCAACATCGCCGTTGGCACGACGGTAGATCTGCACATCGCGATCCGCCGGTTGTGCAACTTCCGCCTGAAAATCAGGGTGGTAGCTATACGTGTCCAGGTCGCTCAGATTAGTGCGCGTGTTGTGAGCATGAATATGCTCACCCGCCGCAACGTCCACCAGCGTATGACCAATCGGCAAACCGTATTTAATGACGTTTTCGCCTTTCGCAATATCACGTAAAGCGAATTTGTGGCCACGAGAGACCGCCTGACGCAGGGTTACCGCCTGCCCATCAACGGTGACTTCGGTTCCTTCAGCCAAATCAGCGAGCGCTACCGCGACGTTATCCAGCGCATGGATCTTGATGTATTGCATACCTTCACCCGGGCCTTAGTTCAGTTCAATGGCGAAGTAATCACGCGCATTGTTAAAGCAAATATTTCTGACCATTTCACCCAGCAACTGGATATCTGCCGGTGCTTCACCTGCAGCAACCCAACGGCCAATCATCTGGCACAGAATGCGACGGAAGTATTCATGGCGCGTGTATGACAGGAAGCTACGGCTATCGGTCAGCATGCCGACGAAACGGCTCAGCAGGCCGAGCTGGGCCAGTTGCGTCATCTGACGTTCCATCCCGTCTTTCTGATCGTTGAACCACCAACCGGAACCGAACTGCATCTTGCCCGGCATACCTTCGCCCTGGAAGTTGCCGATCATGGTGCCCAGCACTTCGTTATCACGCGGGTTCAGGCAGTAGAGAATGGTTTTCGGCAGCAGGTTCTGTTCGTTCTGCTTGCTCAGCAGTTTGGACAGTTCTTCAGCCATCGGACGGTCATTGATGGAGTCGAAGCCAACATCCGCGCCCAACAGTTTGAACTGGCGCAGGTTGTTATTACGCAGCGCGCCGATGTGGTACTGCTGTACCCATTCGCGACGAGCATATTCCGCACCAAGGAACACCAGCACGGCAGTTTTAAACTGGGCAACTTCATGCTCACTCAGGGTTTCACCCGCCAGGCGACGCGCCAGAATGCTATCCAGTTCAGATTCGTTAGATTCGGCAAACAGCACCACGTCCAGCGCGTGGTCAGAAACTTTACAGCCGTGAGCCGCGAAGTGATCCAGACGTTTGGTCAGTGCAGCTTGCAGATCGCTGAAGCGGCGGATATCCGTGTCAGACACTTCACCGAGCTTCGCCATGTAGTCATTAAAGGTCGCCAGCTCAATGTTAAAGGCTTTATCCGGACGCCAGCTCGGCAGCACTTTCACATCGAAGCTTCCGTCTTTAGCAACGGCCGCATGATGCTCCAGAGAGTCGATCGGGTCATCGGTAGTGCCGACCATTTTCACATTCATCTGCTGCATGATGCCGCGCGCGGAGAATTTATCCTGCGCCAGCAGCTCGTTGCACTGGTTCCAGATTTCATCAGCAGTCGCAGGAGAAAGCAGCTTACCTGTAATACCAAACGGGCGGCGTAATTCGAGGTGGGTCCAGTGGTACAGCGGGTTACCGATAGTGTGCGGAACCGTGGCGGCCCATGCGTCAAACTTCTCGCGATCGGACGCATCGCCGGTACACAAGCGCTCAGCGACGCCATTGGTACGCATCGCACGCCATTTGTAGTGATCACCCTTCAGCCAGATGTCATACAGGTTATTAAAACGGTAGTTTTCAGCGATTTGTTGCGGTGGTAAATGGCAGTGGTAATCGAAGATCGGCTGGTCTTTGGCGTAATCATGGTACAGACGGCGGGCAAATTCGGTGTCCAGCAGGAAATCTTCAGTCATAAACGGGGTCATTATCGTCTTCCTCTCAACGAGTGCGTCAGATTGCTTATGTTTTGATGTTGACAAAGTTATCACACCAATTTCCATACACTGAAGATATTTTCGTGAGTTAGATCAACAAATGGTGACAAAAAAATTACTCTCAAAGAGGTAAATCACGCGTCAAGCCGCGCCAGCGCTGGCTTTGCTGAATCGAAATAATGACCACACGAAGATTCACACTTTTGTGATGGCACTCACCTTTTAAAGCTGTATGACAAGTTATCTTTTGGCCGTCGCGATACATAAGCCGACGGAATGCAAATTACCGATGTATAACCATCGGATTGACCGGTACGGAAACCGAATTAGCACAATTATTGACATGGCAAAGTTCGGGGAGTACCGGCTTTTTTTCGGTCCCCCCTCGTAAAAGAACATCCTCCGCCCTGAACTGGAAGATGACCGCTCGTTCGCGGACATAACAAAACGATGAGGTTTTACATGCGTAAAATTAAAGGGTTACGTTGGTACATGATTGCACTGGTGACGCTTGGCACCGTGCTGGGTTACCTGACACGTAACACTGTGGCGGCAGCTGCGCCAACTCTGATGGAAGAGTTACACATCTCCACTCAACAGTATTCCTATATCATCGCAGCGTATTCTGCTGCTTACACCGTAATGCAACCCGTTGCCGGCTACGTGCTCGATGTGCTCGGCACAAAAGTTGGTTACGCGATGTTCGCCGTTCTGTGGGCCGTCTTCTGTGGCGCGACCGCACTGGCTGGCAGTTGGGGTGGACTGGCGCTGGCGCGTGGAGCGGTAGGTGCCGCTGAAGCCGCAATGATCCCTGCGGGTTTGAAAGCCAGTTCTGAGTGGTTCCCGGCAAAAGAACGTTCAATTGCCGTTGGGTACTTTAACGTCGGCTCTTCTATCGGTGCGATGATTGCTCCGCCGCTGGTCGTCTGGGCAATCGTCATGCACAGCTGGCAGATGGCATTCATTATTTCCGGTGCGCTGAGCTTCATCTGGGCGATGTGCTGGCTTGTGTTCTACAAACACCCGCGCGACCAGAAAAAGCTGTCTGATGAAGAACGTGATTACATTCTGAATGGTCAGGAATCACAGCATAAAAACAACACCTCGAAAAAAATGTCGCTCGGTCAGATCCTGCGTAACCGCCAGTTCTGGGGCATCGCACTGCCGCGTTTCCTGGCAGAGCCGGCCTGGGGTACCTTCAACGCCTGGATCCCGCTGTTCATGTTTAAAGTCTACGGCTTTAACCTGAAAGAGATTGCGATGTTTGCCTGGATGCCGATGCTGTTTGCTGACCTGGGCTGTATCGTTGGGGGCTACTTACCGCCGCTGTTCCAGCGCTGGTTCGGCGTTAACCTGATCGTTTCACGTAAAATGGTCGTCACCATGGGCGCATTGCTGATGATTGGCCCAGGGATGATTGGTCTGTTCACCAGCCCGTACATTGCTATCGCCCTGCTGTGCGTTGGCGGCTTTGCTCACCAGGCGCTGTCCGGTGCGCTGATTACGCTTTCTTCTGACGTATTTGGTCGTAATGAAGTGGCAACGGCAAACGGCCTGACCGGTATGTCCGCCTGGCTTGCAAGTACGCTGTTTGCACTGGTTGTTGGCGCACTGGCTGACACTATCGGCTTTAGCCCGCTGTTCGCCGTACTGGCGGTATTCGACCTGCTCGGCGCACTCGTTATCTGGACGGTCTTGCAAAACAAATCGGCCAGCGAGGTCGACTCGGGATCACAGACTGGCGATCCCGCTCCGCAAAATTAACCCGCTGTTTTTCATCAAGGGTATATAATGCGAAGCCGCCAGTCATCTGGCGGCTTTTTTATCGCCGCGAGTGGAGCAGTAATCGCAAAAGTGGTATAACAAATATAGTCTGCCGTATCATGCCTGGAGCGCATATGGAAATCACCGAACCACGACGTTTGTACCAACAACTTGCAGCTGATCTGAAAGAACGCATTGAGCAAGGCGTCTATCTGGTGGGTGACAAACTCCCTGCCGAGCGCTTTATCGCCGATGAAAAAAATGTCAGCCGTACCGTGGTTCGTGAAGCAATTATCATGCTCGAGGTAGAGGGTTACGTTGAGGTGCGCAAAGGATCGGGGATCCACGTCATTTCCAACCAACCCAGACATTATGTTGCGCCAGATGAAAACCTGGAATTTGCCAGCTACGGTCCTTTCGAGCTGCTCCAGGCGCGTCAGCTCATTGAGAGTAACATTGCCGAGTTTGCTGCCACCCAGGTGACCAAACAGGACATCATGAAGCTGATGGAGATTCAGGAGAAATCACGAAACGAAAAAAGCTTTCGTGACTCCGAGTGGGATCTCCAGTTCCATGTGCAGGTCGCCCTGGCAACGCAGAACTCGGCTCTGGCCGCGATTGTTGAAAAAATGTGGACTCAGCGCATTCATAACCCCTACTGGAAGAAACTGCACGACCACATCGACCTGCGCACGGTTGATAACTGGTGTGATGACCATGACCAGATCCTTCGGGCGCTGATTCGCAAAGATCCTCACGCCGCCAAACTGGCGATGTGGCAGCATCTTGAGAACACGAAGCAGATGCTGTTTAACGAAACCAGCGATGATTTTGAGTTCAATGCGGACCGTTATCTATTTACCGAAAATCCGGTCGTTCATCTCGATACAGCGGCTAACAGCGCAAAATAAACAATCTTATCAATGCAGGCGCGACCACGCGCCTGTTTCTGACACTTGGTAAGCATTAGGTATAAAATGTCAGCCTGTGTAAATCCTCTCGCCTCCCTCCATTGCGATAAGCAAAATCACAGTTCAACAACCGTAATTTCTATAACGGACTACGTTGACCTTTGTTACAATTAGATGCTGTTTGAATTTTTGTGTTTAAGAGCTTGCTAACTTCACAACTTTACAGGGAATAGTTCAGGCCGTGAATTTGTATCAAACCGCGAGTCATGTAAAAAATATTAATAAAATCGTGGTGTTACAAAACCCAGAAAACCGGCATGACGACAACCGATTCTCCAGGAATATTGAATGGAACTACTGACTCAATTACTAAATGCTTTATGGGCTCAGGATTTTGAAACGCTGGCCAATCCTTCCATGATTGGCATGCTCTATTTTGTACTCTTTACTATTTTGTTTCTGGAAAACGGACTGCTGCCAGCAGCCTTTTTACCTGGCGACAGCTTGCTGGTACTGGTCGGCGTACTTATTGCCAAAGGCGCAATGGGTTTTCCGCAAACGGTACTGCTGCTCACCACCGCAGCCAGCCTTGGTTGCTGGCTCAGCTATATACAAGGTCGATGGTTGGGTAATACCCGCACCGTGCAAAACTGGTTATCTCATCTTCCTGCACATTATCATCAGCGTGCGCATCATCTGTTCCATAAGCATGGCTTGTCTGCGCTGCTGGTCGGCCGCTTTATCGCGTTTGTCAGAACATTACTGCCGACCATCGCAGGATTGTCCGGCCTGAACAATGCGCGCTTTCAGTTCTTCAACTGGATGAGCGGACTGCTTTGGGTCCTTATTCTCACATCGCTGGGCTATCTGCTTGGCAAAACACCGGTGTTTCTCAAATATGAAGATCAGCTGATGTCTTGCCTGATGCTGCTTCCTGTGGTGTTACTGGTGTTTGGTCTGGCAGGTTCACTGGTTGTTCTTTGGAAAAAGAAATACGGGAACCGAGGGTAAATTATGCTGAAATCATGCATAACGCTCCGACGACTTGCCTGGTCCACCACTTTTATGTTGTTCATCGGCGCGTTGCTCCTGACCTGGTCGGTCATTCGCCAGCAGGAGTCAACGCTTGCCATTCGTGCCGTTAACCAGGGAGCCAGCATGCCTGATGGCTTCTCTATCTGGCATCACCTGGATGCCAACGGCATTCGTTTTAAAAGCATCACTCCGCAAAATGACGCCCTGCTGATTACCTTTGATTCCAGTGCACAGAGCGCAGCGGCGAAGGTCGTACTGGATCGAACGTTACCGCACGGTTTCGTTATCGCTCAGCAGGATGATAATAATCAGGCGGTTCAGTGGTTATCCCGCTTACGTGAGACCCCACACCGTTTTGGTTAATTTCCAGGAATCTGAATTAGATCACTCACTTTGGTGATTTCACCGTTTAGCGCCTATGATTAATAAACTGGGTTTATGACCCAACGCTTTATTATTCTGGAGCATCGACCCTAAACGACGAGGTCGAATCACAATGGAAGGTTCAAGAATGAAATACCGCATCGCTTTGGCAATTAGCCTTTTCGCTCTCAGTGCCGGCAGCTACGCCACCACCCTCTGTCAGGAAAAAGAACAAGACATTCAGCGGGAGATTAGCTATGCCGAAAAACACAACAATCAGAGCCGTATCAATGGGCTGAACAAAGCGCTGAGCGAAGTCAGAGCAAACTGTACTGACAGCAAACTGCGCGCTAACCATCAGAAAAAAATCGCCGAACAGAAAAATGAGATTGCCGAGCGTCAACGTGACTTAGCCGAAGCTAAGCAAAAAGGCGATGCGGAAAAAATCGCAAAGCGCGAACACAAGCTTGCTGAAGCTCAGCAAGAGCTAAAAGAACTCGAGACCCGCGATTACTAAGTACGGTAACTAGCCACTCAACTGGAGAAAACTATGTCGAAAGATAATGCTACGGAAAACCTGCGCGCTGAGCTGAAATCTCTTGCGGATACGCTTGAAGAAGTACTTAGCTCCTCTGGCGATAAGTCGAAGGAAGAGATGAGTAAAATTCGCAGCAAAGCCGAACATGCGCTGCGCGAGAGCCGCCATCGTCTGAGTGAAACCAGCGATGTAATTGCCAAACAGACCCGTGAGGCCGCGGCTAAAGCCGATAACTACGTGCGCGAAAACCCATGGACAGGCGTCGGCATTGGCGCTGCAGTCGGTGTGGTGCTTGGTGTACTGCTGTCGCGCCGTTAACAATGGCTGATTCTCAACACGCACAAGGTCCAGGCAAAGGCGTACTGGGTATTGGACAGCGGATCCTGACGATTCTCGTTGAGATCGTAGAAACACGGCTGCGGCTGGCCGTCGTTGAGCTGGAAGAGGAAAAAGCCAATCTCATCCAGATCCTGCTGATGCTTGGGCTGACTATGCTGTTCGCGGCGTTTGGCCTGATGAGCCTGATGGTGCTTATCATCTGGGCCATTGACCCTCAATACCGCCTGAACGCCATGATTGCCACCACCGTTGTGCTGTTGCTGTTAGCGCTGATTGGCGGGATATGGACGCTGCGTAAAGCACGTAAAACAACGCTGCTACGCCATACACGCCAGGAACTCGCTAATGACAGGCAAGCCCTGGAGGATGATGCATAATGAGCAGCAAAGTCGAACGTCAAAAGCGTAAGGCGCAACTGCTTGGACAGATCCAGCAGCAACGGCTGGATCTGTCTGCGACTCGCCGCGACTGGCTGGAAGCCACCGAGGTCTACGATCGTGGCTGGAAGACGCTACTGAACCTGCGTGGCTGGGTGTTGGTCGGGAGCAGTATTATGGCGGTTCGCACCATCCGCAACCCGAATCTGCTGGTACGCTGGGCTAAGCGCGGCTTTAGCGTCTGGAGTATCTGGCGTCTGGTGAAATCGACCATCAGACAGCAGCAACTGCGCGGCTAATCCTTTCCTTGCCCCCAACCTCAAAATTTTTGAAAAATACTGACAGTTTTCCTTGCTAACAATTCTCATTAAGCACGTTTATGATTCTCTCCATCGACAGCAACGACGCGCTCTGCAGCGTCGATGCACAAAAAAACACAATAAGCCGCCTGAGTGGTTTCCTGGAGAGTATGATGAAGAAATTAGAAGATGTTGGTGTACTGGTAGCGCGCATTCTGATGCCAATCCTGTTTATTACCGCAGGTTGGGGAAAAATCACCGGATATGCGGGTACCCAACAGTACATGGAAGCCATGGGCGTCCCAGGATTTATGCTGCCGCTGGTGATTCTGCTTGAGTTTGGCGGCGGTCTGGCAATTCTGTTCGGTTTCCTGACTCGTACAACCGCGCTGTTCACCGCAGGCTTCACATTGCTGACGGCGTTCCTCTTCCACAGCAACTTTGCGGAAGGTGTGAACTCTCTGATGTTCATGAAAAACCTGACCATCGCAGGCGGTTTCCTGCTGCTGGCTATCACCGGTCCAGGCGCATTTAGTATTGACCGCGTGCTGAATAAAAAGTGGTAATCAAACTATACTGAACACATCAAAAAGCGAGGAGATATCTCCTCGCTTTTGCTATCTGAGGAGGCGAAAATCATGGGACAACTGATTGACGGCGTCTGGCATGACACCTGGTACGATACCAAATCAACCGGTGGAAAATTTCAACGTTCTGCATCGGCTTTCCGTAACTGGCTCACCGCGGATGGCGCGCCTGGCCCGACCGGTGAAGGTGGCTTTGCTGCCGAAAAAGACCGCTATCATCTGTACGTTTCTCTGGCCTGCCCGTGGGCGCATCGCACGCTGATTTTGCGCAAACTCAAAGGGCTGGAACCGTTTATTTCCGTTTCTGTTGTGCATCCGCTGATGCTGGAAAACGGCTGGACCTTTGACGATAACTTCCCGGCGGCAACCGGCGATACCCTGTATCAACACGAATTTCTTTATCAGCTCTATTTACACGCCGATCCGCACTACAGCGGTCGGGTCACCGTTCCGGTGCTGTGGGATAAAAAGAACCACACCATTGTCAGCAACGAATCTGCAGAAATCATCCGCATGTTTAACACCGCGTTTGATGCGCTGGGCGCGAAAGCCGGAGATTACTATCCCCCTGCCCTGCAAAGCAAAATCGACGAGCTGAACGGCTGGATTTATGACAACGTTAATAACGGCGTGTATAAAGCCGGATTTGCCACCAGTCAGGAAGCCTACGACGACGCCGTGGATAACGTCTTTCAATCTCTGGCACGACTGGAGCAGATCCTTGGGCAACATCGCTACCTGACCGGCGACCAGCTAACCGAGGCCGACATTCGCCTGTGGACCACGCTGGTACGCTTTGATCCCGTGTATGTCACCCACTTCAAGTGCGACAAACACCGGATTAGCGACTATCTGAACCTGTACGGTTTCCTGCGTGATATCTACCAGATGCCGGGTATTGCGGAAACCGTCAATTTCGATCATATCCGCAATCACTACTTCCGTAGCCACAAAACCATTAACCCGACCGGCATTATTTCTGTTGGGCCGTGGCAGGACCTCAACGAACCTCATGGGCGTGACGAGCGTTTCGCATGATTTACACAGGCCCCCATTTGGGGGCTAAATAATTAACACCGTAAATATTTACCATCATTTCATTCACAGCTATTCTTAATTTGATTACTTTAAAAACAAGTAATTGAATGCAGAACGAGGCAAAAATGGATTGGTATTTAAACGTATTAAAGAATTACTTTGGTTTTGGTGGCCGCGCGCGTCGTAAAGAATACTGGATGTTTGTGCTGGTCAACATCATCTTCACATTCGTGCTGGGTATTCTGGACAGAATGTTTGGCTGGGAGCGCGCCGGTGGAGAAGGCATATTAACGACGATTTACGGGGTTCTGGTCTTTATTCCGTGGTGGGCGGTACAGTTCCGGCGTTTACATGACACCGATCGTTCAGCCTGGTGGCTACTGGTGCTGCTGATCCCGATCGTAGGCTGGCTGGTGATCATCATTTTCAACTGTCAAAACGGGACTCAGGGGAGCAACCGCTTCGGGCCCGATCCCAAACAGTTATCCTGACGTAGCATATGTAGATGCCTGATGGCGCTGCGCTTATCAGGCCTACAACATACTCCGTCTTCCAGGCCGGATAAGGTGCTTCGCACCGCATCCGGCGTAACAGTCAGGCTATTTACCCGCAAACAGCTTGGGGATTTCCCGCAGACACCAGGATTTCGCCTCGCCCATGCTGTCACGACGCCAGGCCATAATAATATCTATCTCGCTTGTCGATTCCGGACTAACGACCCGCAGCCGACCAGCCGCAATATCCTCTTCCACCAGCGGGTACGGCATCGTCGCCACGCCAAGTCCTGCCAACAGCGCCTGACGTTTATCTTCTATCGTACTCACCGTCAGACGCGGCTGCTTATCCAGCAGTTGAACCGTCAGCACCGGACGTTCACGGGCGGTATCCGCCACCGCGATCCCACGGTATTTAACGCGGGTGACTTCCGATAACGGTTCCGGCTCCTGATGGATAGGATGATCCGGGGCCGCTACATAGACGTTCATCAGCGAGTACAGCTTGCGCGAGTTGATTTCTGAGGATGAGCGAAAATGCATATCCGGCGCAATCACGATATCCGCCCGCCCCTGCTCAAGACGCTCCCACGCCCCGGCCAGAACTTCGGTAATAACGGAAAGCTGGGTATTGGCCTTCCCGGCAAGCCTGTCGATCAGCGGGAAAAACGCCGCCGTCGGCACCAGCGCTTCGGTAACGATAGTCAGATGCGTTTCCCAACCGCGAGCCAATGCTTCGGCATCGGTAGTCAGTTTATCCGCAGCTTCCAGCAGTACGCGCCCGCGCTCCAGCAACATACGCCCAACGTTAGTGAATTTTGTGCGGTGGCCTGAGCGGTCAAACAGCACCACGTCCAGCTCTTCCTCCAGCTTCTGCATGGTATAGCTAAGTGCGGAAGGAACGCGTCCCAGTTCGTCTGCCGCAGCAGCAAAACTACCGCGTCTGTCTATTGCGTCCATGACGCGTAACGCTTCAAGCGTTAAAGCCCTTTCTTTGGCCATCTCGTTCTCATTCAGGAAATTTGAACATACCGGGCAGAATATCTGGCTAACAATGCAGCGTCTAGCCATTTAACATAAAAGGAAGTAAAGAGAGGTCAAGAACTATGATTACTACCCGTACAGCCAAACAATGCGGGCAAGCAGACTACGGCTGGCTGCAGGCCCGTTATACCTTCTCCTTTGGACACTATTTTGATCCTAAACTGCTGGGTTATGCCTCGCTGCGTGTTCTGAACCAGGAAGTTCTGGCACCGGGGGCCTCTTTCCAGCCACGGACCTATCCGAAGGTGGATATCGTCAATCTGATCCTCGAAGGGGAAGCGGAGTACCGAGACAGCGAAGGCAACCATATCAAGGCCAAAGCAGGTGAAGTTTTGCTGCTCGCGACACAGCCCGGGATTAGCTATAGCGAACACAATATCAGCAAAGACAAACCGTTAACCCGGATGCAGCTCTGGCTGGACGCCTGCCCGCAGCGTGAAAACGCCTGTGTACAGAAAGCCATGCTGAGCACCGGTAAGCATCAGTTGCTGGCCTCGCCGGACGGTGAACAAGGCAGCCTGCATCTGCGCCAACAGGTATGGGTGCACCACGTTGAGCTACAGCAAGGTGAATCGTTGAGTTTTCAGTTACATGGGCCACGTGCTTATTTACAGTCGATTCACGGCAGATTCCATGCGGTGACGTCTGGCGCCGAAAAAGAAGCGCTCACCTGTGGCGATGGGGCATTTATTCGTGACGAAACTAACATAACGTTAGTCGCCGATACCCCGCTGCGCGCTTTGCTGATAGATTTGCCCGTATAGTCAGGGAAAACAATGGAGTACGACTATTGAGCAAGAAATCATCAAAAAAACGCCAGCCTCAGGTTGAGCCGAAAAAACAGGAAACAGTTACCTTCGGCTATGAAGAAATGCTGACAGAGCTGGAAGCGATTGTGGCCGATGCCGAACTACGGCTGGAAGACGAAGAAGCCGCCTGAACAGGCGGCTTAGACTTATGCCGGGTGGCGCCAACGGCTTACCCGGCCTACAGATTAATGTGCCTTACTGGCCATGATCTCAATAATCTGCTTGTCGGTTTCCTGCATTGAACGACACGCCAGCGCACACAGGTTAGCGATAGATTGTTCCACGTTATGCGCCACAATCCCTTCGTTGCCGGTTACAGCAGTATCATCCAGCGCCATCAGTACCGCTTTCCACGCCGCGGAAGCACTGGTTGAGACTTTCATCGCGCAGCTGTTTGAAGCGCCATCGCATATCATTCCGCTCACGTCGCCAATCATGCTGCTGATCGCCATCGCGATGGTGTTGTAGCGACCATCTACGATCCATGCCATCCCCGCTGCTGCCCCCATCGCCGCCGTAGTTGCCGCACACAGTGCAGACAAACGCGGAAGCTGATGATGGATGTAGATAGCGCTCAGATGAGACAACATTAGCGCACGTGCCAGTTTCTCCTCATCCACGCCAAAGTGCTCGGCCACCACCATCACCGGAACAGTCGCGGTAATGCCCTGATTACCGGAGCCGGAGTTGCTCATGGCCGGCAGCGTCGCCCCGCCCATTCGCGCATCCGATGCCGCACTGGTGCGGATCAGAATAGAGGTGGAAAGATCATTCGCCAGCAGGCCACGCGCACACTGCTTCTCAAGCGTGGTTCCGATGTGCAAACCCCAGTTACCGCGCAGCCCTTCCTGAGACAGCGCACCGTTCAGTTTTGCCGCATCGAGAATGAAGCGGATTGACTCAAACGGTACCGCATTCACGAACGCCAGAATCTCTTCCAGCGAGGTGTGAGACAGTACCGCCAGCGGCGACTCCTGTTCCTCTTCCTGAGCATTCTGTTCTGTGGTGAACACTACGCCCTTATTGGTCTCGATGTGCACAATGTTGGTATGACCGCCCACAATCGTCACGCACGCCCATCCTTCAGCGCTGTAAACCTTCGCGCGGGAAAAGAGGATGTCCTCGCAAGGCTCCTGCAGCATCACCGCAACCTTGCCAGCGCTCAGCATCGCTTTCGCATCGGCGATCGCTTGTGGCGACGCATCTTTCAGTACCTCTAAACCGGCACGGGCATTTCCCCCCAGCGCACCCAGCGCCGCCGCGACAGGTAACCCGACCATTCCGGTACCCGGCACGGTAACGCCCATGCCGTTTTTCATCAGGTTCGGTGAGACCCACGCGTCAATGCGTTCAACCGCGCCGTCCAGCTCAGAGGAGGCAACCGCCGCCGCCAGAGCCAGAGAGATAGGTTCTGTACAGCCCAACGCAGGCTTAACTTCTTCCTGCACCGCGCGGATAAAACTATCCCATAATGGATTCAATGTAGTCTCAAACATAACAACAACCTTTGCTCAAATATCTCAGGAAAATGCCAGGAACGGAGAAACGCACAACAGCAGGCCCGTGAAAATAATCAGATACAGGGAAGCGCCTTTGTATTTGTGCAGTGCAGGAACTTTGTAGACCAGCCAGGCCGGGATCAGACAACCCACCATGCCGAAGATAGGGCTACAAATAGAGGTGAAGCTCAGCACCGGCGCGTTGAGCACAATTGCGCTCCAGGCCAGCAGGATGGCAAAAATCATAATGCCGCGCTGAACAAAGGTTTCGTTGATTTTCTCAGCCGGCATATAGCGGCGCAGAATGTTCATCACGATCCCTTGAGTCGCTTCACGGAAACCTAAGTAGACACCGAAGAAAGCGGTCATAACGGCGAAAATGTTCAGAATAACGCTGACGATTTTCACCCAGCCAGCACCCGCACCATTGATAAATTGCGCGGCAATCGCCAGAGCGGAAATGTTCTGCTCATAAGCTTTAACCGCTTCGTCGTGGCCCATCGCCAACGTGAAGGAAACGGCGTAGAAAAAGACGGTAACAAACAGAATACCGAACGCGATGTTCATGGCACGCAGGGCTTTATGGCGCGCCACTTCGATGGATTTGTTGCGTGAACGGTATGAGATAACCATCGGGCTTAAGGTCTGAATAAACAGAATCGAGGTCAGCGTAAACGGCAGAGTGATGATCGCATTTTTGATCAGCAGCGCCATCGGCGGCAGTGAACCCGCGTTATGCAGATGCCACATCCCTACCATCGACACGCCAAGCGCTGCCACAACCAGCAGCTTGGTCATTACCATGCCGGTGGAGATTTTAAACAGCATTTGTTCCCCGCGTGACGAGATAGCCACCAGGATGCAAATCAGTACCAGGCCATAGAACGGGCTGTCGGACAGTAAACCTTCCGTCACACCAAACGTGTGCAGATAGGAGGCGCTGTCATTGGTGATGGCGGTGGAATAAACGAACATCCAGATAACCAGCATCACAAAATACAACGCACCTAACAGGATGCCCCAGTTCTTACCCAGATAGCCGCTGATCACGCTCGGGTAGTCTTTACACTCTGGGGACTCAGCCAGCGTGTTGATAAACAGACGCTGGAACAAATACATGGCTGGGTAGCCGATGATAGAGGAGAGCAAGAACACCCACAGCCCCATCAATCCAACCTGGACAGGAAGAAAAACAATCCCCGCGCCAATTGCCATACCGATACTCATAATGACCCAGCCGGTGTCCGTGCTGTCGAACTTAATGGCTTCACGCCATTCGCTTTCGGTCATTCCCGCCCGACGTGCCGGAGCAGATGCGTCGAGTATTACGCTACTATTCGTTGCCGTTTCCATAATTTCCCGCTCAATGTGTAGGTAGAGGTTTTTATATTTTTTTCGTACTGCATCAATGCGATACGCAGTACTTAGGTGCAGGTGAGCTATTGGAGTAATGAAGAAATCATACGCGCAGGATCAGAGAAAAACTTCACAAACAAACCCCTGTAATTTCTAAAAGTTAAGAAATATTTTCTCTTTTATATGCATATGTAGGATTTAAATTCTATTTTTGAAGCAGATCACAACAAAAAATGTACACCAAAGTGCTAATGCTGATCAGTTAACACCTCACCTTCTGCGTTTTTTGTTAAAACAGCAAAACAGATTTAACTGGAAGTCAGAGGGTTGAAGCGATGACCCCGGTCCGGCTGAAAATCGATGAGGCGTTGACGGCTGACCGGGACTGCCCGCAGGGATGCGGGCAGAGGGGACGGCCTGCATGGATGCAGGCTCGGCCCCGACCCGACAGGCAGACGACATAAGACGAATAGCTCGCGCAGCGACGATTTTCCCGCTGGGAGCCCGGGATGCAAGGGAGGCGGCGGTGAGCCTCCCTTGCACGTTCACGGGTAACGGCGTTTCAGAGAAATGACACCGCTGAGGTGAACGGAACCCTGAGCAAGAATCACATACTCACCATACATACTTAGCTGAGAGGTATTACACCAAAGTGCACTTTTTTATCATGCCGTATTGATGAATTCATTGCCGGATGGCGGCGCTTACGCCTTATCCGGCCTACAAACGCACCCTTTCATCTCAGGTACAGACCACTTTAATCGCCAGACCACCGCGTGACGTTTCGCGGTATTTGTCGTTCATATCTTTGCCCGTTTCATACATGGTCTCGATCACTTTATCGAGCGAAACGCGTGGCTCAGATGTGCGACGTAGCGCCATGCGTGCGGCGTTGACGGCTTTTACCGCGTTGATCGCATTACGCTCAATGCAAGGTATTTGCACCTGTCCAGCAACCGGATCGCAGGTCAGCCCCAGGTTATGCTCCATGGCGATTTCTGCCGCAATACAAACCTGCGACGGGCTACCGCCGAGCAACTCGGTCAGCCCGGCTGCCGCCATTGAACAGGCTACGCCAATTTCACCCTGACAGCCGACTTCGGCACCAGAAATAGAGGCGTTCATCTTATACAGCGCCCCTATCGCCCCCGCGGCCAGCAAGTAACGGGCAATGGAGTTTGCATTCACCGGACGGCGGAACTTGTCGTAATAGGCCAATACGGCAGGGATAATTCCACATGCGCCGTTGGTCGGTGCCGTCACAACCCGGCATCCGGCGGCGTTTTCTTCGCTCACGGCCAGCGCGAACATGTTGATCCAGTCAATAACGTTCATCGGGTCGCTGGACAGGTTATCGCTGGAAACCAGCAACCGGCGTAATGCCACGGCGCGGCGCGGGACGTTCAATGGACCCGGCAGGACGCCTTCGGTGTTCATGCCACGCTCAATGCCGGCGTGCATGACGTCCCAGATGGCGGCAAAACCAGCATCGATTTCTTCTTTGCTACGCATCGCCAGTTCGTTCTGCATCATCAGACCGGAAACGGAAAGCCCGTTGCGCTCGCACAGTTTCAGCAGTTCGCTGGCGGAATGAAAATTGTAGGGCACGTGTGCTTCAACATCATGCGCCTGACCAAATTGCTCCTCTTCAACGATAAAACCACCGCCGACGGAGTAATAGGTTTTGCTTAATAGCGTCTCGGTGCCGTTCCATGCGGTGATACGCATGCCATTTTCATGGCGCGGCAGCGTTTCGGCGTGAAAGAGGATATTTTTGTCTGGGGAGAAATCGACAATATGCGTGCCCTCTGCAACCGGTAAACGTCCGGTACGGGCCACTTCCTGAGTAAAACCAGCGATAGAATCTATATTAACGTTTTGCGGACTGTTACCGGCCAGTCCCATCATGATGGCGACATCTGTCGCATGACCTTTTCCGGTCAGGGAAAGTGATCCATAAAGATCGACCACAATATGCGTAGCCTTGGGGAGTTCCCCGCTGCTGACCAACAGATCGATAAAGCTTTTACCTGCGTTCATTGGCCCCACGGTATGGGAGCTGGAAGGTCCAATGCCAATCTTAAAAATATCGAATGCGCTAATCATATCCACACCCTCGGATTGCCGTTCAGTGAAGACCAGGTTTCACACTCATTAAGGATCGGGGCGATCCTGAGATCGCCCCGCAAGGGATTACAGCGTGTCGCCACGTACGGCGATGGCTTCAATCTCCAGCTTCACATCCTTTGGTAAGCGGGCGACCTGCACGCAACTGCGCGTGGGGTAGATTGCCTTATGCTCATCAAAGAACTGCTGGTACACCTGATTAATGGTGGCGAAGTCGTTCAGGTCAGAAACGAAAACGGTCGTCTTCACGATATCGCTCACTTTCAAACCTGCGGACTCGACGATCGCTTTCACGTTTTCCAGGCTTTGACGCGCCTGATCGGACACGTTTTCAGCCACTTCACCGGTCTGTGGACACACCGGGATTTGACCTGACGTCAACACCATGCTGCCCAGATCCACACCCTGTACGTAAGGCCCAATCGCCCCTGGCGCACATTCGGTAGCAATTACTTTTCTCATAGTCCCTCCGGCGTCAGAGCGCCTGGGTGAAAGTACGTGAAATAACATCCTGCTGCTGTTCGCGGGTCAGCGCGTTGAAGCGCACCGCATAACCAGACACGCGGATCGTCAGGTTCGGATAGTTTTCCGGGTGCTCAATGGCATCCATCAACATTTCACGGTTCATAACGTTAACGTTCAGATGCTGACCACCTTCCACATGTGCTTCATGGTGGAAGTAACCGTCCAGCAGACCGACCAGGTTGGTTTTACGCACTCCATCCTCTTTGCCCAGCGCTGCCGGCACAATGGAGAAGGTGTACGAGATACCGTCTTTGGCATAGGTGAACGGCAGTTTGGCAACCGAGGTTAACGACGCCACCGCACCTTTACGATCGCGGCCGTGCATCGGGTTCGCCCCTGGCGCAAACGGCGTACCTGCGCGACGTCCGTCCGGCGTGTTACCGGTTTTCTGTCCGTACACCACGTTGGAGGTAATGGTCAGAATAGACTGCGTCGGCACCGCGTTACGGTAGGTTGGTAACACCTTAATTTTCTTCATAAAGCGTTCAACCAGGTCGCAGGCAATGCTGTCTACGCGCTCGTCGTTGTTACCGTATTGCGGATAGTCGCCTTCGATTTCGAAATCAACTGCCAGACCATTTTCATCACGAATCGGTTTCACGCGAGCGTATTTGATAGCCGACAGAGAATCCGCCGCCACGGACAGACCCGCCATACCACAGGCCATCGTGCGATAGACATCACGATCGTGCAGCGCCATCAGCGAAGCTTCGTAGCTGTACTTGTCGTGCATGTAGTGGATGATGTTCAACGCGCTGATGTACTGCACGGCCAGCCAGTCCATAAAGTGGTCCAGGCTCTCCATCACCGTGTCGTAGTCCAACACGTCATCCATCAGCGGTGCCGTTTTCGGCCCGACCTGGATTTTCAGTTTCTCATCCACGCCGCCGTTGATTGCATACAGCAACGTTTTGGCGAGGTTGGCACGCGCCCCGAAGAACTGCATTTGCTTGCCGATAACCATCGGGCTGACGCAGCAGGCAATGGCATAGTCATCGCTGTCAAAGTCGGCACGCATCAAATCGTCGTTTTCATACTGCAAAGACGAAGTGATGATAGACACCTGGGCGGCGTACTTTTTGAAGGCTATCGGTAGCTGCTCAGACCACAGCACCGTCAGGTTCGGCTCAGGTGCCGGGCCCATGGTGTGCAGCGTATGCAGGTAGCGGAACGAGTTTTTCGTCACCAGCGTGCGGCCATCCAGCCCCATACCGCCGATAACTTCGGTCGCCCAGATAGGGTCGCCTGAGAACAAAGTGTCGAATTCCGGCGTACGCAGGAAGCGCACCATACGGATCTTCATAATGAAGTGGTCGATCAGTTCCTGCGCCTGCTGCTCATTTAACACGCCCGCTTTGAAATCGCGCTCAATATAGATATCGAGGAACGATGCGGTACGGCCCAGCGACATAGCACCACCGTTCTGAGATTTCACCGCAGCCAGGTAAGCAAAGTACACCCACTGCACCGCTTCCTGCGCATTACGCGCCGGACGGGAAATATCGCAGCCGTATTTCGCCGCCATTTCCTGCATTTGCAGCAGGGCGCGACGGTGTTCAGACAGCTCTTCGCGAAGACGAATCGTGGCTTCAAGATTCTGGCCCCACTCCAGGTTCGACTGGAGATCGGCAAACTGCAGTTCACGCTCACGCACCAGATAGCGGATACCATACAGCGCGACGCGGCGGTAATCACCGATGATACGACCACGACCGTAACCATCCGGCAGACCGGTCAGCACGCCGGATTTACGGCAGCGCAGCATATCCGGAGAGTAGGCATCGAATACGCCCTGGTTATGGGTTTTACGCAGTTCAGTAAACTGGTATTCAAAATCAGCATCCATCTCACGACCATAAGCATCAAAAGAGCTTTTGATCATGTTGATGCCGCCAAACGGATGCAGAGCACGCTTGAGCGGCTTATCCGTTTGCAGACCGACGATTTTTTCCAGTTCTTGTTCAATATAACCGGCGTCATGCGCGGTTATCGTGGTCGCAATATTGGTATCGAAATCAACCGGCGCATGCGTCGAGTTTTCAATACGGATGCCCGCCATAACTTTTTCCCACAATGCAGTGGTCGCAGGCGTTGCTTCGGCGAGGAAAGATTCATCCCCTTCATAAGGCGTATAGTTGTGCTGAATAAAATCACGGACATTAATTTCTTCTTTCCAGTCCGTACCTTTAAAGCCATTCCAGGCTTCGGCATACAGCATATCGCTGGTATCGATATTTACCTTCATGAAAAATAATCTCTCTGCTGAAATTTAATTATGCAAATTCTACTGGTGTATTAATTTTGCCTAAGGCAATGGCATCACGCGCAATCATTTTCTCTTCATTTGTGGGAATAACCGCACAAATAACACGAGCATCTTTATTAGAGATAATTCTTTCGCCATGGGAATTTGGCAGGCTATTCATTTCGCTGTCGATATTCACCCCTAAAACGGCGAGATGTTCAATAACCAGACGACGAATTAATACCGAGTTCTCACCAATTCCGCCGGTGAAAATAATCCCATCAAGACGATGCAGCGATGCGGCATGTCCGGCGATATGGCGTGCAATACGATGCACAAACGTTTTAATCGCCAGCTGCGCACGCTCATGTCCTTCGTGCCAGGCTTTTTCTAACGTACGTAAGTCAGAGGACAGACCGGAAATACCTAGTAAACCGGACTCTTTATTCACTACGCGCTCAAGGTCGCTCAGCGTCTGGTTGGTTTCGCTGGCAATCCACGCCATCGCGCCGAAATCGACGTCGCCGCTGCGTGTGCCCATCATCAGCCCTTCCAGCGGCGTCATGCCCATTGAGGTATCAACGCTCTGTCCATTACGTACCGCACAGATTGACGCGCCGTTCCCAAGGTGCGCCACAACCAGACCGGAGTCATCACTCTGCAGGTCAAGAAGCTCATGCGCCCGTTGAGAAACATAGCGGTGCGACGTGCCGTGGAAGCCATAACGACGAACGCCCAACTCCTCAAAATATTTCCACGGTAAACCGTACAGATAGGCTTCAGGAGCCATCGTCTGGTGGAAGCTGGTATCAAATACCGCCACCTGCTGCACGCCTGGGAAAAGGTGCTGAGCAGATTCGATCCCACTCAGGTTCGCATAATTATGTAACGGAGCTAGCGGCGATACCCGACGAATATTATCGATAACTTCGTCAGTAATAATTGCTGATTCGGTAAAGATATTTCCGCCGTGGGCAATGCGGTGGCCAATTAAGGCCACACTGTCCATTAAATTACGTTTCTCTAGTTCAACGGCAATTGCTTTTAATGCGTCTTCGTAGCTGTGGTGAGCCAGCTTAGCTGGCTCTCCCCCATTAATTGCTATGAACGCATTTTCAGAGTTAATACCGTCTGCGATCCCCGCCATTAAAACTTCACAGTTTGCTGCATCCAGCACTGAGAATTTAATGGAAGACGAACCACAGTTAATAACCAGTACTACCGGAAACTCATTCATTTCACTACTCCGCTCATCCTGAGCTTAAGGATTAAAACAGTTTGTAGACGATATTCAGGATGGTCAGCAGACCAATCACGGTAACAAACACGTTATCCAGACGGCCACGGTATTTCGCCAGTGATGGCGCTTTACGGATGGCATACATCGGCAGCAGGCAGAGCAGAGAGGCAATAATCGGCGCGCCCATTGCTTCAATCAGGTCCAGGATGTTCGGGTTGGCGTAAGCCACAACCCAGGTGGATCCCATGATGAAGATCATGCTGATGGTATTAAGTTTGCCGGCAGAAACTTTCGTTTTATCGCCTTTGTAACCAAACTTCAGCACCAGACCGTTCAGACCTTCCAGCGTCCCCAGATAGTGGCCGAAGAAAGATTTGAAGATAGCAACCAGGGCGATGATTGAAGCACCGTACTCCAGAACAGTTGCGAAGGTGGACTTCGTACCGGACAGTGAAGCGAAGTGGTTTGCCAGGTAAGACAGCACAGGAATGTTTTGCGCTTTCGCATCCGCCATGTTTGCCGGAGAGAGCGTGAACAGGCAGCTAAAGGCGAAGAACATTACTACCGCAACCATCAGCATACTGGCGCGGGAGATGATTTTAGAACATTTCTGCTCGGTGAATTCGCGACCGTAATCTTTCTCATACTCTTCGCGTTTAGAGACGACGAAGGAAGAAACGATTGGCGAGAAGTTGAAAGAGAACACCATGATGGAAATACCCAGCCATACGGTAACCAGGATGCCGTCATGGCCAGTCAGGGCGATATTGCTGATATCAACCTGATCGATAACCGCAGAGTTCCAGTAAGGAATCAGTGACAGAGAGATAAGCACCAGGCTGGCAATGAACGGCCATACCAGGTAGCTCATCACTTTAACCATCAGATCTTTACCAAACCAGATGACGAATGCCATCAGCAGCAGCAGGAACAGCGCCACGAAGCCACGGTTTAACGCTGGCATCTGCAGCTGGTTTTCCCAGAAGGTCATAAAGGTGTTGGTAATGGTGACGCCATAAATCCACAGCAGCGGACAAATCGCAAAGAAGTAGAGGAACGTGATAACCACGCCGCCCGTTTTACCAAAGTGCTCTTCAACCGTTTCTGTGATGTTACCGGAAGGGTTAGAACCGGAAAGACACAGGCGTGCCAGCGCACGGTGGCAATAGAAGGCGATGGGGTATGCTAACACCAGCATGATCAGAATGGGGATCAGTCCGCCAAAACCTGCGCGGATAGGGAAGAACAGCACCCCAGCGCCGATGGCTGTACCAAATAAACCCAGTGTCCAGGTGGTGTCCGATTTGCGCCAGGACGACTGTTTTGTCTGGCTGGATACAATGCTATCAGTAGTACTCATATCCTATCCTCAACGAAGTATATTAAGCGTCAACTAAACCAGTAATTTGAGATACACGAGAAAGGTCGATATTACCGCCAGAAATAATGCTGACTGTTTTTCTGTTCTGGATATAGCTATCTAATTTCCCGCTTAATAATGCTGCGCATGCCAGCGCGCCGGCACCTTCAGTCACAACTTTATTTCGCTGAATTAATGCCACCATGCTGTTGCGAATTTCATCTTCGCTGACCAGGACAATGTCATCCACCAACTCACGAACAATTTCATACGTTAAAGTACCCGGGCGGGAAACGTCACAACCATCCGCCAGGGTGCCGGTCGTTCGGTGCGTGGTTATTTCTCCAGCGTGGAAAGAAGCCGCCATGCCGTGAACGTTTTCAGACTGTACGCCAATAATTTTAATGGTCGGGTTAATAGATTTAATTGCCACCGCAATACCAGCAATCAGTCCACCACCGCCAATTGGCACAATCACGTTATCGACATCGTACAGATCTTCCAGAATTTCCAGACCAATAGTGCCCTGACCAGCAATAACTTTTGGGTCATCATAGGGTGGAATAAAGATGCGGCCTTCAGTTTCCACAATCTCACTAACCTTAGCGATGGTGTCGTTGAAGTTGTCGCCGTGCAGCACAACTTCTGCGGAATAATCGCAGGTTGCCGCTACTTTAGACTTCGGTGCGCCTTTCGGCATCACCACTTTGCCGTCGATTCCGAGCATAGCGCAGGAGAGAGAAACACCTTGCGCATGGTTACCTGCAGAGCAAGCCACCACGCCCTTACATCTTTCAGCTTCGGTTAATGAACTGAGCTTGTTAAAAGCACCACGGATTTTAAATGAACCGGTACGCTGCATGTTTTCAAACTTGAGGAAAATTTCCCCTTTGCAACGTTCACTAAAATAGTTAGAGCGAGGCATTCCCGTTTTATAAATTTTCCCCGCAAGTCTTTTTTTCGCTTCGAGGATATCTTCAATTGCAACTGGGAGATCGTATGTAATGTGCATTAGAACCTCTTACCTGGGTATTAAAGTAAATAGATAGCCGTGAGCATTGTCAGATATAGACAAATGGCGTTTATTTCGTGTTAAAACAAATTCAATCTTTAATCAATTTCAATTAATTGCCTTCGTCTCCGACAATTATATGATGAATATTCTTTGGCTAATTCCACCAAAATAGATGCTGCTTTTTTAATTCGATAATTTTTCGACCACACGGCGGCATAGCGCGCGACGGGTAAGGTTTCTTCTACCGGGATAGTAATAAACTGGTTTGAGCCAAACGGTGTGGTCATATCGCAGGGAATTACTGTTAAGAAATCAGCATTGAGAACAAGATTATAAATCGTAACGACAGAGTCTGTTTTAACGATGTTTTCACTGCTGATGCCATTATTCTGTAACGTGGTAAGAAGTTCGCTGTAGTACCCCATATTCGTTTGTGGCAACACCCACTGTTCGTTTTTCAACGCGCTCAGCGAGGTGATGCCGGTGCATGTTCGGGACTTGCTGGCAACCAGGATAAAGTCTGACTCAAAGAGCGGTTCAACATGCAGATCGTGCAGTTTCATCTCATCACTCAGCGTACCGATGGCGAAATCCAGACGTCCGTCACGGATTGCCGGTAAGAAGGAGGAGAGCTGAGCTTCATACATAGAAACCTGCGCCTTCGGGAACACTTCTTTGAATTTTTTAATCATGCCGGACATGATGGTGAAGGCAATCAGTGAAGGAAAGCCAAACGACACATCAACGACCGCGTTGCTCGTCATGCTGTTCATCTCATCAACCATGTTTTTCATTTCACGGGTAATAGATTCAGACCATGAGAGCATCACCTGCCCTGCCTGAGTCAATGTCACACCAGTATTTTTACGTACAACTAACTCAATACCGAAATAAGCCTCTACATCATTAATGATTTTGCTGACAGCCGGTTGAGTTAAACCTAATTCTTTTGCAGCTGAGCCGATAGAACCGCTTCTAATGACTTCCTGAAAGACCACTAAGTGCTGTGTTTTAGGGAGTGTAATAGTATTCATATCGACCTGCGTTAATTACTTTGTTGACGGCAGGAAGTGTACCAAATTAAGCGAACAAGGATATGTGCTACCCCTCACAAATCCCCTTGACTTACATTTTGTAAGACTATCGTTAAAATTTAAATCACTTAATAATCATATAGATACGAATTATCGATTTCACTTTATCCTGACTTTAGTCAAAAAAAGATGGGGGGATAACGATTTTTTATGGCTATAACACCCCCATTTTTTCCACTATTTATTAAAACCATGAAAGGCTATATTTCAATCAATTACAGAACAATTATCAGGCAAGATGGCGCTTAAATTTAATAAACAACTTATCAAATTTAATTATATTTTAATGATTATGGTGATTAAATAACGTTATGCATCACATTTTTTCGCCATATTTGTTTGTAAAGAAACATTACATTTATTAAAATTCAATCTAAAAAACACAAACAATTATCATATGCAACATTATATTAACACTGATTTTGTGCAATTTATTAGCAAGTAATTTTGTGATGGCGATCGATTGCGTTCGATTGTTCTCGATAAAAACGTATCGCGCAGCGTTTTGTGTTGGTCGTCACAAAATTAGAAATATCCACCGACACATTCCCCTCAGATAAAAGAAATTCGGTGCATAAATAATAGGGATATAAAAATTAGATAAGAAGGAAATAAGCGCCTGCATCCTCGAAAACCAATCTCAATGCTCGCTGTAAAACCTCTGCCGGATGGCGGTGTAAACACCTTATCCGGCCTACAAAACCAGTCTCTCCCCCAGTAGGCCTGATAAGCGCAGCGCCATCAGGCATGGCAACCTGCCCAGAAAGCAAAAACCCCGCCGAAGCGGGGTTTTATTAAAGAGTGAAGCTGACCGATAAGCCGGGTTCTTTTGAGCATAGCGTCGTGGACAGTCATTCATCTGGCTTACCCTGAAAGCAAAAACCCCGCCGAAGCGAGGCTTTATAAAGAGTGAAGCTGACCGATAAGCCGCGTTCTTTTGAGCATAGCGTCGTGGACAGTCATTCATCTGGCTTACCCTGAAAGCAAAAACCCCGCCGAAGCGGGGTTTTATAAAGAGTGAAGCTGACCGATAAGCCGGGTTCTGTCGTGGACAGTCATTCATCTAGGCCAGCAATCGCTCACTGGCTCAAGCAGCCTACCCGGGTTCAGTACGGGCCGTACCTTGTGAACCCCTATTTGGCCTTGCTCCGGGTGGAGTTTACCGTGCCACGGACTGTTACCAGCCGCGCGGTGCGCTCTTACCGCACCCTTTCACCCTTACCTGATCCCACTTGCGTGGGCCATCGGCGGTTTGCTCTCTGTTGCACTGGTCGTGGGTTTCCCCCCCAGGCGTTACCTGGCACCCTGCCCTATGGAGCCCGGACTTTCCTCCCCTCCGCCCGTCTCCCCCGAAGAGGACGACGACGAAGCGGCGACTGTCTGGTCAGCTTCGGCGCGCAGTATAGAGGGTTTGCGGGGCAATGTCACCCCGCACTGCGCATTCCTATCGCTAACGTGGCAGCGATGTTTCTTGAGGCGCGATAAATATTATCAAATGCCCCACGGAAGGCCTCTTCCAGCGTGCTGATGCTGGTCAATACGCTAAACACCGCATCGATACCATATTGATGCACTACCTCCACATCGCGCGTCAGGCTGCCGCCAATACCAATAACCGGCTTGTGGTACTTCTTCGCGACATTCGCCACGCCTACCGGCACTTTGCCGTGAATGCTCTGGCTGTCGATCCGCCCTTCGCCGGTCACCACCAGCGTACAGTCGTGAATATGCTCTTCCAGATTGAGCGCCTGGGTCACAATCTCGATACCGCTGCGCAGCTCGGCGCCTAAAAAAGCCATTAATGCCGCGCCCATTCCGCCTGCCGCACCGGAGCCTGGCACATCTTTCACATCGACCCGCAGCGATTTTTTAATGATGTCGGCATAGTGAGACAGATTACGGTCCAGTTCGAGAATGCGTTCTTCCGTCGCCCCTTTCTGCGGGCCAAAAATGCGCGAAGCGCCAGAATCGCCGATGAGTGGATTAGTCACATCACAGGCCACGCGAATGGAACAGGTTTTTAAGCGCGGATCCAGACCCGAGATATCGATGGAGTTCAGACTCATCAGGCTTCCACCACCATAGCCAATTTCTGTCCCGTTGGCGTCGCAAAGTTTTGCCCCCAGCGCCTGCACCATACCCGCGCCACCGTCGTTGGTGGCACTGCCGCCGATGCCAATAATGATGCTCTGCGCACCGCTATCCAGCGCCTGCAAAATCAGCTCTCCGGTACCGCGTGACGTAGTGACTAAAGGGTTGCGCTTTTCAGGAGGCACCAACGCCAGACCGCTGGCTGCCGCCATTTCGATAAACGCAGTTTTACCATCTCCAGACATGCCCCAGCAGGCATTCACTTTTTCGCCCAGCGGCCCCGTTACTTGCGCTGAATGTTCACTCCCTTGCGTCGCGGCAATCATGGCTTCAACCGTTCCTTCGCCGCCATCGGCAACCGGAACAGAAACATATTGCGCATCGGGGAAAATTTCCCGAAATCCTTTTTCTATTGCCTGAGCTACCTCGGTGGCAGAAAGGCTTTCTTTATAAGAGTCTGGGGCAATTACGATTTTCATAGTTATGTAGCCTGACTGTGCCGCGCAAGGCAAGAAATACAGGGCGCACATCCGCGCCCTTCTTGTTAGCGAGTGACTTCCACTTTCGCCAGTTTTTCGTAGTAGCATGCGAGCGCACTGTGATCGGCAGTACCCAATCCATCTGCGCGTAGCGCCTGCATCATCTCCATGACTGCTGCAGTCAGCGGCAACTGAGCGCCAACGCCATGAGAGGTATCCAGCGCGTTCGCCAGGTCTTTGATATGCAGGTCAATACGGAAACCTGGTTTAAAGTTGCGATCCATCACCATCGGCGCTTTCGCATCCAGCACGGTGCTGCCTGCCAGCCCGCCACGGATCGCCTGATACACCAGATCCGGATTCACACCCGCTTTGGTCGCCAGCGTCAGCGCTTCAGACATCGCCGCAATGTTCAGCGCCACAATCACCTGATTCGCCAGCTTGGTAACGTTACCCGCACCAATTTCACCGGTATGCACCACGGAGCCTGCCATCGCTTTCAGCAGATCGTAGTACTTGTCGAAAATCGCTTTATCGCCGCCGACCATCACCGACAACGTGCCGTCAATCGCTTTTGGCTCGCCGCCGCTGACCGGCGCATCCAACATATCCACGCCTTTCGCTTTCAGCGCGTCGCTAATTTCACGGCTGGCCAACGGTGCAATGGAGCTCATGTCGATAAGCACTGTGCCCGGTTTCGCCCCTTCAATAATGCCGCCTTCACCCAGTGCCACTTCCTTAACATGCGGAGAGTTCGGCAGCATGGTGATGATCACATCACACTGCTCAGCGATATCTTTCGCCGTGGCGGCAGTTTCAGCACCTGCGGCAATTACTTCCGCAATGGATTCCGGGTTACGGTCAGCAACCACCAGCGAGTAACCTGCCTTGAGGAGGTTTTTACTCATTGGTTTACCCATAATACCGAGGCCAATAAAACCAACTTTCATTGTCATGTCTTTATCTCTCTCTACTGTCGATGGTGGTTATTTCTTAAAAGAATCAGCCAGTTTCTGCGTGGCTGAACGGAACACGCCAAGGTCGCTGCCAACGGCAACAAACGTCGCGCCCCACTCCAGATAACGACGCGCATCCGCCTCTACCGGGGCCAGAATGCCGCTTGGTTTGCCGTGTGCTTTCGCGCGGGCAAAAATGTGCTGGATAGCTTTCTGCACATCAGGATGTGACGCATTGCCGAGGTGACCTAGCGCCGCAGCCAGATCGCTTGGTCCGACGAAGACACCGTCAACGCCTTCTGTCGCCGCGATTGCGTCAACGTTATCAACGCCCTGCTGACTTTCGATCTGCACGATGATGGTGATGTTCTTATTCGACTGCGCAAAGTAGTCCGGTACGGTGCCAAACATATTGGCGCGATGGGATACGGACACGCCGCGAATACCTTCCGGCGGATAGCGGGTCGACGCCACAGCGTTAACCGCTTCTTCTTCCGTCTCAACGAACGGGATCAGGAAGTTGTAAAACCCGATATCCAGCAGACGCTTGATAATTACCGGCTCGTTGGTTGGTACACGCACTACCGCCGCGCTGTCGCTGCCTTTCAGCGCCATCAATTGCGGAATAAACGTCGAGATATCATTCGGCGCATGTTCGCCATCCAGTACCAGCCAGTCAAAACCTGCCAGGCCTAAAACTTCGGTACTGATTGGGCTGGCCAATGCAGACCAGCAGCCAATCTGAATTTGTTGCGCCGCGAGGGCCGCTTTAAACTTATTCGGGAAAATCGTGTTATTCATCGCCTATACCTTTGTTTATTTCTGCAATTCCATACGTTTAATGTCACCGACAATAAACAGGTAGCAAACCATTGCCATCAGCGCCGAGCACCCTACAAACATCAGCGCAGCATTAAATGAGTGCAGCTCGCTCACCAGATACCCAATCACCAGCGGGGTGACGATGGAAGCCACGTTGCCAAATACGTTAAATACCCCACCGCACAGACCGACAATCTCTTTCGGCGCGGTATCGGAAATCACCGGCCAACCCAGCGCGCCGAAACCTTTACCGAAGAACGCCAGCGCCATCAGCGCCACCACAAGAGCGGTATTATCGGTGTAGTTACACAGAATAATGGTCGATGCGAGCAACATGCCGAGCACTATCGGCAGCTTACGCGCCAGGGTAATGCTGAAACCACGTTTAATCAGATAATCAGAGAACACGCCGCCGAGCACGCCACCGAAAAACCCGCACAGTGCCGGAATCGAAGCCACCAGGCCCACTTTCAGAATCGACATACCTTTTTCCTGAACCAGGTAAATCGGGAACCAGGTGAGAAAAAACCAGGTAATTGTGTTGATAAAATACTGGCCAAAGAACACACCAAGCATCATACGATTCGTGAGCAACTGCTTGATATAATGCAGTTTAGGACCACCTGACTTCACATCGCCCGGTTTTTTATGGTCCATATCCACGACCGCGCCGTTTTCAGAGATAAACTTCAACTCTTCTTGCGACATGCGCGGGTGATCGGTTGGGTTATGAATAAACTTTACCCACAGCCCGGTAAGCACAAAACCAATCACGCCCATCACGGTAAAGACGTGCTCCCAGCCCCAGGCGAAGGTCAGCCAGCCGAGCAGCGGGGAAAACAGCGCCAGGGAGAAATACTGTGCGGAGTTAAAAATCGCGGATGCCGTGCCGCGCTCTTTCGTTGGGAACCAGGCTGCCACGATACGGGCATTAGCCGGGAAGGATGGCGCTTCCGAGAAGCCCAGCATAAAGCGCATGATGAACATTGAAATACCCGCCCAGGCCAGCGGGAACATGTCCACAAAGCCCTGCAGGAAGGTAAACAGTGACCAGAAGAACAAACTGTAGGTGTAGACTTTCTTCGAGCCGAATTTATCCAGCAGCCAGCCGCCGGGGATTTGCATCAACAGGTAAGCCCAGCCGAAGGCGGAGAAAATGTAACCCATTGAGATGGCGCTGAGATGTAACTCTTTCGCCACTTCAGTTCCGGCAATAGACAGCGTCGCACGGTCCGCATAGTTAACGGCTGTAACAATAAATATTATCAGCAATATTAAATAACGGGTGTGCGTACCTTTCTTTTTCTCGACAACTGTATCCAATATCATTCTATTTACCTCGGGCACATAAAAGGTTTTTATTATTATTTTGTGGGTATTTCTCGTGATAAATTACCGATAATAAAAATAGATAATAATTTATCAGACGTTATGAAACCGTGATTTAGTATAATCATCAGCACAACGTTAATCATTGTGCAAGTGCTCATTAAATACGCGTTATTAAATTATTTTTTTGGGCATATGCACACAAGCATGGGCGCTAATGCACACATTTACGTATTGCTACCCCTGGTGACGCGGCCTTGCTGAGTTTAAGTGATCATCGTCACATTCTTCACGTTAAACTCCTGACATTCTTATTTCACGATACCGAATCTTTATTACTTACAATTAGATTCAAAATATAAATATCCACACTATTATCACCACCTTGTTGGAGAATACTGGACAATGGCCGACATCGAAATCAGACAAGAATCGCCAACGGCGTTTTATATTAAAGTTCACGAAACAGATAATGTGGCGATAATTGTCAATGACAATGGTCTGAAAGCCGGAACGCGTTTTCCGGACGGACTGGAACTCATTGAACATATTCCCCAGGGTCATAAAGTGGCGCTATTGGATATTCCTGTTCATGGCGAAATCGTGCGTTATGGCGAAGTGATAGGCTATGCCGTTCGCGATATCCCACGCGGCAGCTGGATTGATGAATCAATGGTTGAACTGCCCAAAGCCCCGCCGCTGGAGACGCTGCCGCTGGCAACTAAAGTGCCAGAGCCGCTGCCGCCTCTTGAGGGTTATACCTTTGAAGGTTACCGCAATGCTGACGGTAGCGTTGGTACCAAAAATCTACTCGGTATCTCCACCAGCGTGCACTGCGTAGCGGGCGTGGTGGACTATGTGGTGAAAATCATTGAGCGCGATCTGCTGCCTAAATACCCGAACGTTGACGGTGTGGTGGGGCTCAATCATCTGTACGGCTGCGGCGTGGCGATCAATGCTCCAGCCGCCATCGTGCCGATTCGCACCATTCACAATATTGCGCTTAACCCGAATTTTGGCGGTGAAGTGATGGTCATCGGCCTCGGTTGCGAAAAACTGCAGCCTGAGCGGCTGCTGGAAGGCACGCACGATGTGAAAAGTATTCCGGTCGACAGCGCCAGTATCGTCAGCCTGCAGGATGAAAAGCACGTCGGCTTTCAATCGATGGTCACCGATATTCTGCAGGTGGCCGAACGTCATCTGGCAAAGCTCAATCAGCGCCAACGTGAAACCTGCCCGGCTTCAGAACTGGTGGTCGGCATGCAGTGCGGCGGTAGCGATGCGTTTTCCGGCGTGACGGCCAACCCAGCGGTGGGTTATGCCTCCGACCTGTTAGTACGCTGCGGCGCGACCGTAATGTTCTCTGAAGTAACCGAAGTGCGCGATGCCATCCACCTTCTGACCCCACGTGCGATTAACGAAGAAGTAGGTAAACGCCTGCTCGAAGAGATGGCCTGGTACGATAACTACCTTGATATGGGCAAAACGGATCGCAGCGCCAACCCTTCTCCGGGCAACAAGAAAGGTGGTCTGGCAAACGTGGTGGAAAAGGCGCTGGGTTCGATTGCCAAGTCTGGCAAGAGCGCGATTGTCGAAGTATTGTCGCCGGGTCAGCGTCCAACCAAACGTGGCCTGATTTACGCTGCAACCCCCGCCAGTGATTTTGTTTGCGGTACACAACAGGTCGCTTCCGGGATCACCGTGCAGGTGTTCACTACCGGTCGCGGTACGCCATATGGCCTGATGGCCGTGCCGGTGATTAAAATGGCGACACGCACCGAGCTGGCCAACCGTTGGTTTGACCTGATGGACATTAACGCGGGCACCATCGCCACCGGAGAAGAAACCATTGAAGATGTGGGTCTGAAACTGTTCGAATTTATTCTCGACGTCGCCAGCGGGCGTAAGAAAACCTTCTCGGATCAGTGGGGACTGCATAACCAGCTGGCGGTGTTTAACCCGGCGCCAGTGACCTGATTATCGAAACGAAAGCCAACGAAAAAACGGGGATTTATCCCCGTTTTTTATGTCTATGTAACAACAAATAAAGTGATAACGTTCGCATTTTAAGAGGTTTTTTTAAACATCTGTTTTTTTCGATTCAAACCCACAAAATGAACCTAACAACATGAAATTAAACGAAATAACATCGCCATTGTTTTATGTTATATTTTCGTTTTGATAAAAGAGAAACCTACCGAAAGACGACCTTGTTTTAATGCGATAATCCCCTATTTTTTACCGCTTTGACTTTCTCCGATGTAAAACAGATTATTCATAGGCTCCTGTAATTTACCTCATAAGCATTCTGACCTGAATAAAGAGGGAAGTTATGTATACCCTGAATAAAAATAATGTCGCATTGGCCTGTCTTATTTCCTGTTTACTGGCAACTCCTGTCGTCGCGAGTGCTGAAGGCCAATCGGACGCAAAGCCTGTTAAATTACGCTACACGTTATGGGACCGTAATCAACTCCCTGGCGAACAACAGCTCGTTAATGAATTCGAAAAAAACAACCCTGGCATCAAAGTCGAAATTGAATTAACACCTTATGACCAATATTTTATCAAGCTAAGTTCAGCAGTCGGTGGAAATGTAGCACCGGATGTATTCTGGATGAATATGCCTAATTTCCAGCAATATGTTAAAAATGGCATGCTGGAACCACTGAGCAATTATCTGAAAGAGAAATCAGCGCCGAAACTGGATGATTTTGTTAAAAGTTCAGTCGATGCCTATCAATACCAGTCGCAGCAATATGCCATCCCAAGGGATATTGATGCAATTGCCGTCTGGTACAACAAAAAAATGTTCGATCAGGCTGGCGTGAGCTATCCCGATAAAAACTGGACATGGGACGATTTAAAACAAAAATCAGCGCAGTTGCGTAAAGGGCTGGATAAACAGTCTTATCCACTGGCAATGGAATTCAGCAGCGGACAGGACAGTTATTTTAACCTGCTATTACAGGCTGGCGATAAGATTGTCCTGCCTGAGGGCAAAACGGATGTTGCCAATGACAAAGCCATCGCCGTCTATCGCGATGTTCAAGGCATGCTGAACGCGGGACTAATCCAACCGCCAGGCGAGATGGAAGCCTCAGATGTCTTCCAGTCCAACCGAGTGGCCATGGTCTACGCAGGCTCATGGTGGGCATTACCCTTCTCTCAAAATGAGCTGATTAAGGATCACATCGGCGTGGTACCAATGCCTAAAATGGTAGAGCAGGCAGGTGTATCCCATAGCCTGGCATTTGCCATGTCAGCAAAAAGTCAGCATAAAGATGCGGCGTGGAAGTTCATTGAGTTCATGAGTTCTGAGCATGCGCAGCAGACGCTGGCTACGGGAAAAGTCGTGATCCCCGCTAACCAAAAAGTGGCCAAAGAGTGGGCTGAAGGCTTTAAGGGTATTGATGTTTCAGCCTATATCGATTCATTGGCTTTCTCACATAAATATCCAACCGCAGGCTCCAATACCGCCAAGTGGAATAGCATCCTGAATGATGGCTTGAAAAAAGTCTGGACGGGTACTGACCCAGAAAAAGTCATGCCTGGTGTTGCAAAACGCGTTGAACGAGAAATGCAGAAATAATCCTGAGGGAGCCATGCTCCCTCTCGCTTTCGCCCACGCAATATATTTTGGTTGCACAGTGAGCATCCCGGAGTCTGTATGAGCTATTCAGATGAAGCTGCATCCCCACAATTACCAGCCAGGGAAGTGCACAAAAAATCCCTGACCAAGCTGGAAAAAGAAGAACGCTTCTGGGGATGGATAATGATTATGCCGTTACTGGCGGGGTTAATTGTTTTTTACTTTACTCCATTCTTCCAGAACGTTTTTTATAGTTTCACCGACCTGGGCGAGTTTCAGATCTGGACGACGATCAGCTTAGATAACTATATTAATTTATTCAGCGATGATGAGTTTCGTTCAGCAATATATAACACCCTGGCCTATGTTTTTATTTGCGTACCGATAATCACCGTTTTGTCATTACTGCTCGCAATTGGCCTGAATCAGGCGATTCGCGGTCAGTGGTTGTTTCGCACACTGTTATTTCTACCCGCTGTCACTATGCCTGCGGCCATTGCTATGGTCTGGCAGTGGTTGATGAACCGAAACTTCGGCTTAATTAATCAGATCCTAGCTTTTTTCGATCTTCCGGCCATCGGTTGGTTATCCGATCCCGATGTCGTCCGCCTGAGCGCCTCGTTGGTTATCATCTGGTCGGCTATTGCGTTGAAGATGATCATTCTGCTCGCTGGATTGCAGGGGATCCCCAAACAAATTTATGAAGCGATGTCGCTGGATGGCATCAGCAAATTGCGTGGATTCTGGTCTATTACCTTACCGCTAATGATCCCAACGCTGTTTTTCGTACTGGTGATCTCTTTTATCGAAACGCTGCAAATTTTCGATGTGGTTTATCTGCTGTTTGGCAGTTCATCCATGGTGGACGATCAGACGATGACCATCGCCTATCTCTTCTATAAATACGCCTTTATCTACCATGAAAAAGGGTATGCCTCAGCAATCGCCGTGGTGATTTTCGTTATCACGATGGTCCTGACGCTGCTGCAAATATGGATTGGTAAACGACTTAAAGCACAGTGAGGCACCACGATGTTCATGACAAAACGTGAAAAATGGCTAATTTACGGCCTGATGATCCTCGCGACGCTGGTAACGGTGGTTCCGTTTATCTGGATGATCATCACCTCTTTTAAAACCCAGGCAGAAAGCATCGCCTTTCCGCCGATACTGCTACCCGCCAACCCAGGGTTTCAGGCTTACGGTAAAATCTTGCATGAAATGCCTTTTGGCAGCTTTTACTTTAACTCGATCGTCTCCACGCTGGTCATCGTCATTTTGCAGACGCTGATTGCGGCAATGGCAGCGTACGGTTTCTCCCGACTGCGTTTCAAAGGACGAGATGTCCTGTTTATGCTGTGTATTTCAATTCTGATGGTGCCCGGTCAGATCTTTTTAATCCCACAGTTTTTAACCGTTGAAAAAATCGGTTTGCTGAACTCAATTCCTGGACTGGTGCTACCGGGCTTATTCAGCATATATAGCGCCTTTTTATTACGTCAGTTTTTTCTGTCAGTACCTAAAGAACTGGAAGAGGCAGCCATTATGGATGGGTATAACCATCTGACTATTTTCTTCAAAATTATGCTGCCATTAATTAAACCGGGACTGATTGCCTGCGTCATTATTAACGGACTGTGGAGCTGGAATAATTTAATGTGGCCGCTGATCGTCAACACCTCCATGGATAAAATGACATTACCAGTAGGATTAGCCTCACTTTCTGGCCGTTCAGGCGTGGAATATCCGATGTTAATGGCGGGCGCATTGCTGGCGATTATCCCGATGTTGTTACTTTATATCTTCTTCCAGCGCTATTTTATTCGCGGCATCGCTGGTGCCGGAATTAAAGGATAAGGGGCAGTGTTATGTCAGGTATTCAATTACAGGCAGTAAGCAAAGTCTATCCCAATGGCTTTCAGGCGATCCATGGCGTTGATCTTGAAATCCACGACGGCGAATTCATGGTGTTTGTCGGGCCATCAGGCTGCGCCAAATCAACGCTGCTACGCATGATTGCAGGTCTGGAAGATATCACTCATGGCCATATCGCAATCGGAGAGAAGTGCGTCAACGACCTGCTACCAAAGGAGCGAGGCGTTGCCATGGTCTTCCAGAATTATGCCCTCTATCCCCACATGACGATTTATAAAAATATGGCATTCAGTCTGTTAGGGAAAATGAGCAAAGAAGAGATTGATATCCGCGTCCGGGAAGCTGCACACAAGCTGGAAATCGAAACATTGCTCGACAAAAAGCCCGGTCAGCTTTCAGGCGGTCAATGCCAGCGAGTAGCCGTTGGCAGGGCCATCGTGCGTAAGCCAGACGTTTTTTTGTTTGATGAGCCGCTGTCCAACCTGGATGCAAAACTGCGTGTTTCAATGCGCGTGCGGCTGACAGAACTGCATCGACAACTGCGTCACGAAGGCGTGAGCGCAACCATGGTGTACGTCACGCACGATCAGATTGAAGCGATGACGATGGGAGACAGGATTTGCGTTCTAAATGGCGGTCGTATTATGCAGGTGGATACCCCAGGGAATATTTACCATCACCCCAGGAATAAATTTGTTGCTGGTTTTATTGGTAATCCGGCAATGAATATTATGCTGCTTGATATTGACCCCAGCACTCGTGGCCTGCGCCTGGCTGATAATTTAATCCTGCCATTAAATACGCGCTTGAGTAACCTACTGGAGCAATATCCGCACTCCAGCGTCTGGTTTGGCATCCGCTCAGAGGCCATTCAGTTAGCCTCGCAGCATGATGCCTCTGCGTTCGATGCGCACATTACCAACGTAGAAAGGATGGGCAACGAAGACCTTCTGCATTTTGATATTGGTGAGCAACATATGATCTTACGTATTAACTCCTCACCCGACTGGACCCCACTTCCCGGTGAATCTATCAAAGTGAAATTTAATCTGGAAGCCGCCTTTTTGTTTGATAAAAAACATGAAGAAAATTTGGCCTGACCGTTATTCAGGCTAAGTGAAAAATGAGAGGTTTATATGTGTGCGAATAAAGTGACCGTATTAGTGGTAGGGGCTGGTGCGCGCGGAGAAATATATTCTCGCTATGCGCTTGAACATCCAGACAGAATGCAGGTGGTAGGCGTTGCCGAGCCCAGAGAGGCATACCGCCAGCAGTTTGTCGCACAGCATAAGATTGACCCAAATAACGTGTTTTGCGACTGGCAAGAAGCTGCGGCCCAACCCAAAATGGCCGATGTGGTACTTATTTGCACGCAGGATAATATGCACAAAGATCCTGCCGTGGCGTTTGCTAATCTCGGCTATCACATTCTGCTGGAAAAACCGCTCGCCCCTACGCCAGAAGATTGCCGGATCATTATTGATGCGGTCAAACGCAACAACGTATTACTGGCCGTCGCGCACGTCCTGCGTTACACCCGCTATACGCAAAAGCTGAAATCACTGCTTGATGATGGCGTAATTGGCGATATTGTCAGCATGCAGCATCTCGAACCCGTAGGTTACTGGCATCAGGCGCACTCGTTTGTACGTGGTAACTGGCGCAATGAAGCAGAATCGTCATTTATGTTGTTACAGAAATCCTGTCATGATTTGGACTGGATCCGCTACATCATGAGCGACAACTGCCAGGACGTAGGATCATTTGGTAGCCTGAGTCACTTTGTGAAAGAGAATCAGCCTGCTGGTGCCGCCGACCGCTGCCTTGATTGTCAGGTTGAATCAACCTGTCCCTGGTCTGCCTGCAAAATTTATCTGGGTGAAAACCACAAATGCACTCCACACTTCCGTCGGGTGCTGACTGCAGACCCTAGCGAAGAGAATGTTCGCCAGGCGCTGCGCGATGGGCCTTATGGTCGTTGCGTTTATCGTTGTGATAATGATGTGGTGGATCATCAGGTTGTTAACTTACGTTTTGCCCACCAGCAGACAGTGACCTTTACCATGACCGCGTTTACCAAAATGGAAGATCGAAAAACGCGCCTGTTTGGTACCAGAGGTTATCTGGAAGGCGATGGCGAGCAGATCCGGGTGTTTGATTTCCTGACAGACAAAGAAACAGTGCATCAGATCGAAGAGATCGCCGCTGGCACACAAACCCAGATGGGGGGGCATGGTGGTGGCGATTACTACCTGATGGATCGCTTCATCCACGCAGTGATGGCCAACGATCAAAATATGATCCTTTCTGGCCCGGATGAATCACTGGAAAGTCACTTAATGGTCTTTGCCGCAGAGCGCGCTCGCAAGGAAAACTGTCTGGTTACGCTGTGAAGCCGGAGGAGATGAGGCATGTTTTACGGTGTTGATATTGGTGGAACCAAAACTGAAATTGTCGCTTTTGATAAGGAAATGCAGGTTTGCTGGCGTAAGCGCGTCGCCACGCCAGTGCAGGATTATGAACTCTTTCTTTCGACCTTTACTTCACTTATTGATACCGCCGACTGGGCGACTGGAACGCAAGGAAAAATTGGCATCGGCATGCCCGGTCTTATGGACAGACATACCGGAAAATTACTGTCATCTAACGTGCCTTGCCTCACAGGACGCCAGGTGATGAACGATCTGGCCCACCGCCTCAATCGTTCGGTTGAACTGGACAATGACTGCTGCTGTTTTGCACTCTCGGAAGCCCATACCCAGCAGGCTCGCCAGTTCTCCCGAATTTTTGGTGCCATTATTGGCACCGGCATGGGTGGAGGGTTAGTCATTGACGGTCAGTTGTATCGGGGTCGCAACCGAATGGCCAGTGAGTTCGGCCATTTACCGCTTCCGGCAACGTTTATGCGTCGTTATCACTTGCCGGAGTTGAAGTGCGGCTGTGGCTTACAAGGGTGTCTGGAACGCTATCAATCCGGTCCTGGTTTACTGTGGCTCCACAAACACTTCAGTGGAGAACAACTCAAAATGGAGACCCTGCTGGAGCATTATCGTCATGGCAATGCCAGCGCCGTTACAACCATAGAAGCATGGATTGATATGTTGGGTTGTACGCTGGCGCAATTGCAGTTGATTCTGGATGTCGATGCTTTTGTTCTCGGCGGTGGAGTTTCCAACATCGAGGAAATTTATACGTTGCTGCCGCAGGCCATGTCACGTTACTTGTTCCCGGGATTAGAGCCTGCCCGCGTATTCCCGGCCATCCATGGTGCATCCAGCGGGGTTCGCGGTGCCGCATTGCTGCTGGTTGAACAGGGTACGCTGACCCACTAAAACACTGCTGGCGAGAAAATCTCGCCAGCAATTTCAGTTATTCATCCGCAATCACCACATCCACCCCAAGCTGGATTAACGTCCGGTGATAATTTTCAGGGATACCGCTGTCGGTAATCACCCGGTCAATCCCGCTGATTTCGCTAATCATACAGAAACTTTTGCGGCCAAACTTGCTGGAGTCAGCGACTACCGTGACCTCCTGTGCAACCTCACACATTACCTGATTCAGATGCGCTTCTCCCGGATGTGGCGTGGTTATCCCTGCTTCCAGGCAGAATCCATCAACGCCCAAAAAAAGCTTATCAAACCGGTATTGTCTGAGCTGGTGTTCTGCTGAAGGGCCATACAATGAATAGACGCTTTGCCTGACGTTCCCCCCCAGGATCATGACGTCTACGCGCTCAAAATTCGCCAGCTCCCACGCAATGTTGAGCGCATTGGTCATCACCACCAGATCGCGGCGATTCTTTAGCATTGGAGGAATGAGCGTGGTGGTCGAACCGGAATCGAGGATTAACGTGTCACCATCTTTCACAAAGCTGGCTGCTTTTTCGGCAATACGCGTTTTCACATCGCGATTCAGCCGGTCCTTATCCTGCAAAGGCCGGTCAAGGGCAAAGTGCTGATTGAGAACCGCCCCGCCGTAGGAGCGCATGACGCATCCTTTCTGCTCCAGATAACGTAAGTCGTTGCGGATCGTGACCGATGACACACCAAAATGGACGCTCAGTGGCTCGACACGAACGCTACCCTGATCGCACAGCAGATCAATTATTTGCTCGCGACGTCTTAAGTTATCCAGCATTTCTATTGCTCCATCAAATATTCATGTTGTTTTGTTTTAGCGCTTTAGCACTTTCGTTTTCTTTTGAATATATTACATCAGAAGCAATAAGGTGAATTTGTGCGCACAGACTCAGCGTTTAATTTAACCAAAACTGACTATTTTCTTTCGTTTTAGCAAACCGAAACGAAGAAAACCGAAAAAATGAAAAGACTCAAAACGGGTAAGATGCGAGAAAGAGACGGGAAGCATGCAAAAAACGAAAGCGAGCTACTAAAAAAGCTCGCTTATGGTTTGTTTTTGTTTAATTGAATGGGATCACATTTTTGAATTTTAGAGCGGGACTACTCAACAATGATCACTTCAACACCGCTGCGGCGTAGTTCCTGCAAACTTTCCTCTGGGATACCTTCATCAACAATGATGGTATGGATCCTCTGGGTATCAATGATCTTATGCAGGCTGGAGCGGTTAAACTTCGTCGAGTCGGTAACAACAATAATACGTTCAGCCACTTCACACATCCGACGGTTGAGACGCGCTTCATCTTCGTTGTGCGTGCTAACACCACGCTCTAAATCAATAGCATCAACGCCAAGAAACAGCATGTCGAAGTGATAATTTTGTAGCGACTGCTCAGCCTGATCGCCATAAAACGATTGTGACTGACGACGCAAATGACCGCCGGTCATCAGCAGCTCAACCCCTTCGGCTTCCAGTAGCGCATTGGCGACATTCATACCGTTGGTCATAGCAATGACATTAGTATGCTGGCGCATAAGGCGGGCAATTTCATAGGTCGTGGTACCGGAGTCAAGGATCACGCGGTGTCCCGGTTGAATCAACTCTGCGGCGGCTCTGGCAATACTGCGTTTTACTGCCGTATTAAGTGAACTCTTATCTTCAACAGAAGGCTCCACAACAGGTGCATTGCTTTCGCAAATCAGCGCTCCGCCATAGGCACGTACCGCAATCCCCTGCTTTTCCAGAAAAGCGAGGTCGTTGCGAATAGTGACCGTGGAGACGCCAAAAAATAAGGAGAGATCGTTAACCTGAACGCTTCCCTGCTGCCGTAACCGCTGGATGATCTGCTCACGTCTTTCGCTGGTGCCAATAACGCGCTTGTCTGCAGAGGACTCGGTGTTACTCATAAGAAATCCTTTAGTTGAACCTTTCGTTTTATTTCGTTTTGTCTATTAACGCCTTTCTTTTGCGCGAATGCAAGCCCCGCAAGCAGGGAAGAGCCGGACGAACTTACGCTGAAACCTTTCATTGTGTTTCTTTTGTGAAACAGATCGGAAAACTATTATCTTTCGTTTTATTTTTATAACACCATGATGCAGTATTAAATGAAACAAAACGAAAGATTGATGTCGCAGTAATCTGACCTGGAGAGGAAAGTGAAACATCTAACTAAAATGGTCGAGCAGCATAAACGGGGGAAGGCAAACGGGATTTATGCCGTTTGTTCCGCGCATCCAATCGTACTGGAAGCCGCAATACGCTACGCCCATGCAAACCATACACCGCTGTTGATCGAAGCAACCTCTAATCAGGTTGACCAGTTTGGTGGCTATACAGGTATGACACCAGCCGATTTTCGCAGTTTTGTCTGCCGATTAGCCGACTCGCTTGATTTTTCTCAGGATATGCTGATTCTCGGCGGAGACCATCTCGGGCCAAACCGCTGGCAAAATCTGCCTGCGGAACAGGCAATGGCCAATGCTGACGATCTGATCAAGAGCTATGTCGCCGCAGGCTTTAAAAAAATCCACCTCGATTGCAGCATGTCTTGTGCCAACGACCCGGTTCCACTGACGGATGAAATCGTCGCTGAGCGCGCCGCACGCCTGGCCAAAGTCGCCGAAGAAACCTGTATGGCACATTTTGGCGAGTCTGACCTGGTCTATGTGATTGGCACAGAAGTTCCGGTTCCTGGTGGCGCACACGAAGCGTTAACCGAACTGGCGGTAACAACGCCAGATGCCGCACGTGCAACGCTGCAGGCCCACTATCACGCCTTTGAAAAGCGCGGGCTGGAAGGTATATGGGCACGTATTATCGCCCTGGTCGTGCAACCTGGCGTTGAATTCGACCACACGCACATCATTGATTATCAACCGCAGAAAGCCGTGGCACTCAGCAAAATGGTGGAAGACTACGACACGCTGGTTTTTGAAGCGCATTCTACCGATTACCAAACGCCACAGTCCTTGCGCCAACTGGTGATAGACCACTTCGCTATTCTGAAAGTGGGACCCGCGCTTACCTTCGCCCTGCGCGAAGCGCTGTTTTCGTTAGCTGCCATTGAAGAAGAATTGCTGCCTGCAAAAGCCAGCTCAGGCCTGCGACATGTGCTGGAAAGCGTAATGCTTGATAGACCAGAGTACTGGCAGAGCCATTATCACGGTGATGGCAACGCACGCCGTCTAGCCCGTGGATACAGCTACTCTGATCGGGTTCGTTACTACTGGCCGGACAGCCAGATTGATGAAGCATTTGAACGTCTGGTACGTAACCTGGCGGACGACCCCATTCCACTACCGCTGATTAGCCAGTATTTACCTTTGCAGTACGTAAAAGTGCGCGAGGGAGATCTCAGCGCCACGCCGCGAGAACTCATCATTAACCATATTCAGGACATACTGCAGCAATATCACTGCGCCTGCCTGGGTGCTCCAGATCGTAACGCATAACAAAAAAGAGAAAAATACCATGCCAAACATTGTATTAAGTCGCATTGATGAACGTCTGATTCACGGTCAGGTTGGTGTGCAATGGGTCGGGTTTGCGGGGGCAAACCTGGTGCTGGTCGCTAATGATGAGGTGGCTGAAGATCCAGTGCAGCAAAACCTGATGGAAATGGTACTGGCAGAAGGGATCGCCGTACGCTTCTGGTCACTACAAAAAGTGATCGACAATATTCACCGTGCCGCCGATCGCCAGAAAATTCTGCTGGTCTGCAAATCGCCTGCGGATTTCTTCCGTCTGGTCGAAGGCGGTGTTCCTGTTAACCGTATCAACGTTGGCAATATGCACTACGCCAACGGCAAGCAACAAATCGCCAAAACGGTTTCTGTAGACGCTGCCGATATTACGGCGTTCAACGGGCTCAAAGCCGCTGGAGTGGAATGCTTCGTTCAGGGCGTTCCAACAGAACCCGCCCAGGACCTCTATAAACTTCTCTGAGGGATTCACAATGGAAATCAGTCTGTTGCAGGCTTTTGCGTTGGGTATTCTCGCCTTTATTGCAGGCCTGGATATGTTCAACGGGTTAACGCACATGCACCGCCCGGTTGTTCTCGGGCCGCTGGTCGGCCTGATTCTGGGCGATCTGCATACCGGTATTTTAACAGGTGGTACGCTGGAACTGGTGTGGATGGGTCTTGCCCCACTAGCGGGAGCTCAACCGCCAAACGTGATTATCGGCACTATCGTGGGAACCACGTTTGCCATAACGACCGGAGTGAAACCTGAAGTTGCCGTAGGTGTGGCGGTACCGTTCGCTGTAGCAGTACAGATGGGGATTACCTTCCTGTTTTCTGTGATGTCCGGGGTGATGGCTCGCTGCGATCGCATGGCAGCGAATGCCGATACCGCCGGGATTGAGAGGGTCAACTATCTGGCGTTGCTCGCGTTGGGGACCTTCTACTTTTTATGCGCGTTCCTGCCGATTTACTTTGGCGCGGAACATGCCAAAACCGCGATAGATGTTCTGCCGACGCGTCTGATTGACGGCCTGGGTGTGGCAGGCGGCATCATGCCAGCTATCGGCTTCGCCGTACTGCTGAAAATCATGATGAAAAACGTCTATATCCCCTACTTCATCCTGGGTTTTGTAGCAGCAGCCTGGCTCAAACTCCCTGTGCTGGCGATCGCCGCCGCAGCACTGGCAATGGCGCTGATCGATTTTCTGCGTAAATCACCTGAACCTACAGCTCCCACAGCACAAAAAGAGGAATTCGAAGATGGCATCTAATCAAACGGCTCTGCCGAACGTTTCCGATACCGAAGAAACGCTGCTGTCCGGCACCAATGAAAACGTCTACGAAGACCAGAATATCGGTGCCGAGCTGACGAAAAAAGATATCAACCGTGTTGCCTGGCGTTCAATGCTGTTGCAGGCCTCTTTTAACTACGAACGTATGCAGGCATCAGGATGGCTGTACGGCCTGTTACCTGCTCTGAAAAAGATCCATACCAATAAGCGCGATCTGGCGCGTTCGATGAAAGGCCATATGGGCTTCTTCAACACGCACCCGTTCCTGGTCACGTTTGTTATCGGGATTATCCTGGCGATGGAACGCTCCAAGCAGGATGTGAACAGTATTCAAAGCACCAAGATTGCCGTGGGTGCGCCGCTTGGCGGCATCGGCGATGCCATGTTCTGGTTAACGTTACTGCCTATTTGCGGCGGTATCGGGGCCAGCCTGGCGCTGCAAGGCTCTATTCTTGGCGCAGTTGTCTTTATTGTTATGTTCAACGTGGTTCATCTTGGTCTGCGCTTTGGGCTGGCACACTATGCTTATCGAATGGGCGTTGCTGCCATTCCGCTGATTAAAGCTAACACCAAAAAGGTTGGACATGCGGCATCCATCGTAGGGATGACGGTGATTGGTGCGCTGGTAGCGACCTATGTTCGCCTGAGCACTACGCTGGAAATCACTGCTGGCGATGCGGTAGTGAAACTGCAAACAGACGTGATAGACAAGCTGATGCCTGCTTTTTTACCGCTGGTCTACACATTAACCATGTTCTGGCTGGTCCGCCGTGGCTGGAGTCCTCTGCGCCTTATCGCCATTACCGTGCTGCTCGGCGTCGTAGGTAAGTTCTGTCATTTCCTGTAAATATAAGGGGTTGTAGATGTTAGGTATTATTTTGACGGGTCATGGCGGGTTTGCCAGCGGAATGGAAAAAGCGATGAAACAGATTCTGGGTGAGCAGACTCAGTTCATTGCCATCGACTTTCCGGAAACCTCAACCACTGCCTTGCTCACCTCACAACTTGAACAGGCGGTGGGTGAACTGGATGCGCAGCAAGACATCGTGTTTCTGACTGATTTGTTGGGCGGAACACCATTTCGCGTAGCTTCCACACTAGCCATGCAAAGGCAAGGTACTGAAGTGATCACCGGTACCAATCTACAACTGCTACTGGAGATGGTGCTGGAGCGCGACGACCTGAGCAGCGAAGCGTTTCGTTTGCAGGCGCTGGAGTGCGGGCACCGGGGTTTAACCAGCCTGGTGGACGAGCTGGGACGCTGCCGTGAGGAAAAGCCCGTTGAGGAAGGGATATGACACTGCTACTGCGCGCCAGACGTCTACTGACCGAACAGGGCTGGCTGGACGATCATCAATTGCATATTGAAGACGGTATCATTGCGGCAATAGAGCCAATTCCTTCCGGCGTTATGGTCCGCGATGCTGAACTGCTCTGTCCGGCATACATTGATACCCACGTACACGGGGGCGCGGGTGCCGATGTGATGGATGAAGCACCGGATACGCTCGACAAACTGGCGATGCACAAAGCGCGTGAAGGGGTAGCCAACTGGCTACCCACTACCGTCACCGCTCCATTACCGGATATTCACAAGGCGCTTGAGCGTATCGCCCATCGCTACCATTCCGGAGGGCCCGGCGCACAGGTGCTGGGCAGTTATCTTGAAGGCCCGTACTTTACGCCGCAGAACAAAGGGGCGCACCCGCCTGAGCTTTTCAGGGAACTGGAACTCAGTGAACTGGATGAACTGATTGCGATTTCCCAGCAAACATTGCGCATCGTTGCGCTGGCACCAGAAAAAACCGGTGCATTGCAGGCCATCGAACATCTGAAGCAGCGCAACGTACGGGTGATGCTGGGACACAGCGCAGCGACCTGGGAACAAACCCGCGCGGCCTTTGACGCCGGCGCTGACGGACTGGTTCACTGCTACAACGGTATGACCGGCTTACATCATCGGGAGCCAGGCATGGTTGGCGCAGGATTAACCGACTCTCGCGCCTGGCTGGAACTTATCGCTGACGGACACCATGTCCACCCGGCGGCCATGAAGCTCTGCTGCTGTTGCGCCAAAGACAGGCTGGTGCTGATCACCGATGCCATGCAGGCTGCAGGAATGCCAGACGGGCGCTATACGCTCTGCGGTGAGGAAGTAGAAATGCACAGTGGTATTGTGCGTACCGCTTCCGGTGGCCTGGCTGGTAGCACGCTCTCGGTTGATGCCGCCGTACGTAATATGGTCAAGCTCACCGGGATAACGGCAGAAGAGGCAATTCATATGGCCTCTCTCCACCCCGCACGTCTGTTGGGTATCGATCGCCAACTGGGATCGTTAGCAGTGGGAAAACGTGCAGACGCGATCGCGCTCAATAGCGGGCTACATTTACAACAGATCTGGATTCAGGGTCAGGCTCTCCCCCTTTGACCTTTCATTTTGTCTCGTGTTGGCCTGCGGTCTTCGATCGCAAGGCCTTTCTTTTCCTTTCGCTTGAGTAAATACCTAACCATCCTACAACAAGCCTACTTCTTATAGATCAATAAGATAACCACACCTTTCGTTCTCACGATCACAAATTTCGTTTTATTTCCTTTTGGATTATTGCTCTTTCGATTTCTTTCCTATAGATTTTAATCAATCGACAAGATGAACAAGTGAAACGAAACGAAAGATAGCGACATTCTCGCCAGCGTCTTATGTGGAATTTACAAGACTAAGGACTTAAGTTATGCCAGAAACCTATACCCCTGTTACCGCGGTAACGGGCACCTGGACCGAAGAAGAGATCCGTCAACAACCTGCCAGTTGGATCCGTTCCCTTACGAATATCGACAACATTCGATCTGCCATTGACAGCTTTCTCGCACCATTACTGCGCAAAAACGATCTGCGGATCATACTGACCGGGGCTGGAACATCAGCATTCATTGGCGACATCATCGCCCCCTGGCTGGCAAGCTATACCGGTAAAAACATCAGCGCTGTGCCGACCACCGATCTGGTCACCAATCCGATGGATTACCTGAATCCCGCACATCCGCTGCTGCTCATTTCTTTCGCTCGCTCAGGTAACAGCCCTGAAAGCGTTGCAGCAGTGGAACTGGCTAATCAGTTTGTGCCTGAGTGTTATCACCTGCCGATCACCTGCAACGAAGCAGGTAGCCTCTATCAAAACGCAGTTGCAAGCGACAATGCCTTTGCTCTGTTAATGCCCGCAGAGACACATGATCGTGGCTTCGCGATGACCAGCAGCATTACCACCATGATGGCCAGCTGCCTGGCAGTATTTGCCCCAGAGAAAATCAACAGCCAGACCTTCCGTGACGTGGCCGATCGGTGCCAGACGATTCTGACTTCGCTGGGCGATTTCAGCGACGGTGTATTTGGCAATGAACCCTGGAAACGGATCGTTTACCTCGGTAGCGGTGGATTACAGGGAGCAGCGCGGGAATCAGCACTGAAAGTCCTGGAGCTGACTGCAGGCAAACTGGCCGCATTCTATGACTCCCCGACAGGCTTTCGTCACGGTCCAAAGTCACTGGTTGATAACGAAACGCTGGTAGTGGTCTTTGTTTCCAGCCATCCGTATACACGTCAATACGATCTCGATCTGCTGGCAGAGTTACGCCGCGATCGGCAGGCATTGCGGGTTGTCGCGATTGCCGCACAAACCCATGAGGTGATTGAAGCAGGCCCACATATTCTGCTGCCGCCAGCACGCTCTTTCATCGATATGGAATTGGCGTTCTGCTTCCTGATCTACGCCCAGGTTTTTGCTTTGACGCAATCCATCAATATCGGCAATACACCGGATACGCCTTCTGCCAGCGGCACTGTGAACCGCGTTGTACAGGGCGTTGTTATTCATCCCTGGAACGCCTAAAAGGATCGTTTTATGAGCATTATTTCCACGAAATACCTCCTGCTGGATGCCCAAAAAAAGGGCTATGCCGTACCCGCCTTTAACATTCATAACGCCGAGACGATCCAGGCGATCCTTGAAGTGTGCTATGAAATGCAATCGCCGGTGATCCTGGCAGGAACGCCGGGTACCTTTAAGCATATCGCTCTGGAAGAGATCTACGCGCTGTGCAGCGCTTATTCCACCAGCTACGGTATACCGCTGGCGCTGCACCTCGATCACCATGAGTCGCTGGACGACATTCGTCGTAAAGTGAATGCAGGAGTGCGCAGCGCAATGATTGACGGCAGCCACTTTCCGTTTGAAGAAAACGTGAAGCTGGTGAAATCCGTTGTGGATTTTTGCCATGCCAAAGATTGCAGCGTGGAAGCTGAGCTGGGTCGCCTCGGTGGCGTAGAAGATGATATGAGTGTGGATGCAGAAAGCGCCTTCCTCACCGATCCACAAGAAGCTAAACGGTTTGTTGAGCGTACTGGCGTAGATAGCCTTGCTGTTGCCATCGGCACAGCACACGGTTTGTACACCAAAACACCCAAAATCGATTTCCAGCGGCTGGGTGAAATTCGTGAGGTAGTCGACGTTCCGCTGGTGCTGCATGGCGCAAGCGATGTCCCTGACGAATACGTCCGCCGCACGATCGAGCTTGGCGTTTGCAAAGTTAACGTCGCGACCGAACTGAAAATCGCTTTTGCCGATGCGGTCAAAGCGTGGTTTGCGGAGAATCCGCAGGGCAACGATCCTCGCTATTACATGCGGGTCGGTATGGATGCGATGAAAGAAGTGGTGCGTAGCAAAATCACTGTATGCGGGTCAGCAAACCGCTTATTAATCAGTGAAACTGCCGCTCAGTCTTAAGCACTGTGTTAGCTAATGGCCATACCCTTGTCGGTTTGGCCATCAGCAATCGGGCTTACTCTCCCTGCTGTTCCAGCGCGTGCTTATACAACGCATTCTTTTTCACGCCATGGATTTCAGCAGCCAGCGCGGCGGCCTTTTTCAGCGGCAGTTCTGCCTGCAATAAGGCCAACGTACGCAGCGCATCGGCAGGAAGATCGTCTTCCTGCGCTTTATGCCCTTCGACAATCAGCACCATTTCACCTTTACGACGGTTTTCATCTTCCTTGACCCACGCCAGCAGTTCACCAACCGGTGCACCGTGAATAGTTTCCCAGGTTTTGGTCAGCTCGCGCGCCAGCACCACGTAACGGGATTCGCCCCACACGGCAACCATGTCTTCCAGGCTATCCAGCAAGCGGTGGGTAGATTCATAAAAAATAAGCGTACGCGGCTCGGCCTCAATGGCTTTCATCGCATCACGACGCCCTTTCGATTTGGCAGGCAGAAATCCTTCATAGCAAAAACGGTCTGAAGGCAGGCCTGCAGCGCTCAGGGCAGCAATCGCCGCACAAGGACCAGGCAGGGGAACAACGCGGATCCCTGCTTCACGACAGGTACGCACCAGATGGTAGCCAGGATCGTTAATCAGCGGCGTTCCGGCATCGGAAACCAGCGCAATGTTTTGTCCTTCTTTGAGCTTCGCGACCAGCGTTTCAGCCTTTTGCTGCTCGTTGTGGTCATGTAGCGCGAACAGACGCGCGTTAATCGCGAAGTGTTGTAACAATAATCCTGTATGACGAGTGTCTTCAGCGGCAATCAAATCAACGGCTTGTAAAACTTCGAGCGCTCGTTGGGTAATATCAGCCAAATTTCCTATAGGAGTAGGTACAATAAAGAGTTGGCCTTGAGAATTATCCGCCGATTCGTGTTGTTTCATTGTGTCGTCCGTATTGCCGATTTAATATTGAGCATTGAGTAAAAAAATATCACTGGATACAGTATGGTACCCTCAACATTTTCTCGTTTGAAAGCCGCACGCGCGCTACCAGTCATTCTGGCAGCACTGATTTTCGCAGGCTGTGGCACCCAGGCGCCAGACCAGAGTGCAGCCCATATGCAGGGCACTGCGCAGGCTGATTCCGGCTTTTATCTGCAACAAATGCAGCAAAGCTCAGATGATAGCAAGACCAACTGGCAATTACTCGCCATTCGTGCACTGCTGAAAGAAGGCAAGAGCCAGCAGGCTATCGAACTGTTTAACCAGCTACCGCAGAAGCTAAGCGATACCCAGCAGCGTGAGCAGTCACTGTTGGCCGTCGAGATTAAGCTCGCGCAGAAGGATGTCGCTGGCGCACAGGCCCTGCTGGATAAGTTAACTCCCGCCGATTTCGATCAAAACCAACAGGCACGCTACTGGCAAGCGCAAATCGACGTCAACCAGGGTCGCCCGTCTCTGACGCTGCTGCGCGCCCTGATCGCGCAGGAACCGCTGCTGGCCGCGAATGCTAAGCAGAAAAATATGGACGCCACCTGGCAGGCGCTGTCGTCCATGACCCAGGAGCAAGCGCAAGCGCTGGTCATCAATGCTGATGAAAACGTGCTGCAAGGCTGGCTGGATCTCCAGCGCGTCTGGTTCGATAACCGTAACGATCCGGACATGATGAAAGCTGGTATTGCGGACTGGCAGAAACGTTATCCGCAAAACCCAGGAGCAAAACTGTTACCAACACAGTTGGTTAACGTGCAGAGCTTTAAGCCCGCCTCCACCAGCAAAATCGCCCTGCTGTTACCACTGAACGGTCAGGCCGCTGTATTTGGCCGTACTATTCAGCAAGGCTTTGAAGCTGCGAAAAACATGGGCACTCAACCTGTCGCAGCCCCTGTTGCTGTCGCACCTGCCGCAGTTCCAGCTGCCGCGACCACCACAGAACAGCCGCAAACGACTGACGGCGTTGCCAGCCCGTCTCAGGCGTCAGTAAGCGATCTGACCAACGAGACGCCGGCTCAGCCAGAAACACCTGCTGTGCAGCCCGCAGCACCCGCTCAGCCAACAACCGCCAGCGCACCGGCGAATCCATCCGCTGAGCTGAAAATCTACGACACTTCATCACAGCCGCTGAACCAGATCCTGACTCAGGTTCAGCAGGATGGCGCCAGCATCGTGGTTGGCCCACTTTTGAAGAACAATGTTGAAGAGCTGATGAAAAGCAACACGCCATTGAACGTCCTGGCGCTTAACCAGCCGGAGTCGGTGAAAAATCTGCCGAACGTCTGCTACTTCGCCCTGTCGCCAGAAGATGAAGCGCGCGACGCCGCACGCCACATCCGCGATCAGGGAAAACAGACGCCGCTGTTGTTGATTCCACGGAGTTCATTAGGCGATCGCGTTGCCAACGCCTTTGCACAGGAATGGCAAAAACTGGGTGGCGGCGTGGTATTGCAGCAGAAGTTCGGCTCCACCGCTGAACTTAAAATGGGCGTCAACGGCGGCTCAGGGATTTCCCTGACAGGCAGCCCGGTGGCCTCCTCTGTGCCAGCCCAACCCGGCGTGACGATTGGCGGTCTGACCATCCCGGCAGCACCTACCGATGCGCAAATAACCGGCGGCAGCGGTCGTGTTGATGCCGTGTATATTCTGGCGACGCCGGAAGAAATTGCATTTATTAAGCCGATGATCGCCATGCGCAACGGCAGCCAGAGCGGCGCCACGCTGTACGCCAGTTCTCGTAGTGCGCAGGGCACTGCCGGCCCGGATTTCCGTCTGGAGATGGAAGGCTTGCAGTACAGCGAAATTCCAATGCTGGCAGGCGCTAACGCACCTCTCATGCAGCAGGCGCTTGGCGCAGTTCGTAACGACTACTCGCTGGCGCGTATGTATGCCATGGGTGTCGATGCCTGGTCGCTTGCCAACCACTTCTCGCAAATGCGTCAGGTGCAGGGTTTCGAAATTAACGGTAATACCGGGGCCTTAACCGCAACGCAGGATTGTGTGATTAACAGGAAGTTATCATGGCTCAAATACCAGCAAGGACAAGTCGTCCCCGCCAGTTAACGAGTAAACAGACCGGTGACGCGTGGGAATCCACCGCGCGTGACTGGCTGCTGAGCAAGGGACTGCATTTTATCGCCGCCAACGTGCGTGAACGTGGTGGCGAAATCGACCTGATAATGCGTGAAGGCAACACCACCGTATTTGTTGAGGTTCGCTACCGACGCTCAGCACAGTTCGGCGGTGCGGCGGCGAGTGTGACCCGGAGCAAACAACACAAATTATTACAGACCGCCCGCTTGTGGCTTGCGCGCCACAATGGGAGTTTTGATACTGTGGATTGCCGGTTCGATGTGTTAGCCTTCACCGGAAATGATGTTGAGTGGTTTAAGGACGCGTTCAACGACCGCTCATAGTTGAAGATTCAGAGCCTGGTTCTTAAGGATTAGCGTGTTAGATAGAATTAAAGTCTGCTTTACAGAAAGCATTCAAACTCAGATAGCTGCGGCTGAAGCACTTCCGGATGCAATCTCCCGTGCCGCCATGACGCTGGTTCAGTCCCTGCTCAATGGCAACAAAATTCTCTGTTGTGGTAATGGGACGTCCGCTGCCAACGCACAGCATTTTGCTGCCAGCATGATCAATCGTTTTGAAACAGAACGCCCAAGTTTACCTGCGATTGCACTAAACACTGATAATGTGGTCTTAACTGCGATTGCCAACGATCGCCTGCACGACGAAGTTTATGCAAAACAAGTCCGTGCGCTGGGACATGCAGGTGATGTTCTGCTGGCAATCTCTACGCGTGGTAATAGCCGCGATATCGTAAAAGCCGTTGAAGCCGCCGTGACACGCGACATGACAATCGTCGCGCTGACCGGGTATGACGGAGGGGAACTGGCCGGATTACTGGGGCCACAGGATGTTGAAATCCGTATACCCTCACACCACAGCGCCCGCGTTCAGGAAATGCACATGCTGACGGTCAACTGCCTTTGCGATCTTATCGATAACACGCTTTTCCCTCACCAGGATGATTAAGGAGTACACATGAAGGCATTTTCGCCGCTTGCTGTGATTATCGCTGCACTGCTGCTGCAAGGCTGTGTCGCTGCCGCCGTTGTTGGAACTGCAGCTGTCGGGACTAAAGCCGCGACGGATCCTCGTAGTGTCGGCACCCAGGTTGATGACAGTACCCTGGAATTACGCGTCAATACGGCGTTGTCGAAAGATGCCCAGATCAAGAAAGAAGCGCGAATCAACGTGAGCGCATATCAGGGTAAAGTGCTGCTGGTCGGCCAGTCGCCGAATAGCGAACTGTCTGCACGTGCAAAACAGATTGCGATGGGCGTAGAAGGTACGACTGAGGTCTTTAATGAGATCCGTCAGGGCCAGCCAATCGGTCTGGGCGATGCGTCCAACGATACCTGGATAACCACCAAAGTACGTTCCCAGTTACTGACCAGCGATCAGGTGAAATCCTCTAACGTGAAAGTAACGACTGAGAACGGAGAAGTGTTCCTGTTAGGCCTGGTGACCGAGCGTGAAGCGAAGGCGGCGGCGGATATCGCCAGCCGGGTAAGCGGCGTGAAACGCGTCACGACAGCCTTTACGTTTATTAAGTAACACGCCTGTAGATGGCATCTTATCCGTCCTACAGAACGTAATCGTTTGTAGGCCGGATAAGCGTCAGCGCCATTCGGCATTTTTTTATTTAGCCCTTTCGCGTAGCTCGGATGAGGTCAGGATCGAAACCCCTTCATGCCCAGGCACCAGCGCTTCTGCCAGCATTGCCCGAGCAACATCGCGCGCTTCAATCGACTTCCAGTTACCCGGCAGCAGCCTGAACAACGGCGCTAAAAACATCTCATTCGTCCGCTGTTTGTCCCTATCACCCAGTAGCATTGAAGGCCGGACAATCGTCAGCCGTGGCCAATTCTGCGCGATCAGCGCCTGCTCCATTTCACCTTTCACCCGATTATAAAAAAACGGTGAATTCGCATTGGCGCCCATCGAACTCACCACCAGCATATGCTGGGCGCCTAACCTACGTCCCGTCAGGGCCGTATCTACCACCAGCGTATAGTCAGCATGGATAAACGCCTCTTTGCTGCCCGCTTCACGCCGGGTAGTCCCCAAACAACAAAAGACAATATCGACTGGATCGGTGACCTGCGCCAGAGCATCGGTTAGCTGCGGATCATGGGGGTTATAGATACCAACCGTATCTGCCAGCGGTCGACGCGTTGGTGCCGTGATGGCATTGACCCGGGGTTCATTGAGCAGCATACGCAGCAAATGTCCGCCCACCAGCCCCGTGGCTCCCGTTATTAACACCTGACTCATCGCTTATCTTCCCCAGGTCTTCAATCACTGTTCTAACTATAGATCACGCAGCCAGTGCATCTTTTTACCGAAGCCCAGCGTGTTGTCCGTAAATTTGACTTCATCCAGTCGAATTTCCCATACGGGTGCTGGCAGCATTCTGGCGACGGGGAAACGGCGGTTGTAGGCTTTACGCGCAGCTTCGCTCTCCTGTCCTTCAAGACGCCGGATTTCCCCTTTAAACTGTACGCCCCGAATCAGAGCGACGGTTTTAGGCTGACCGTTTACTGTACCGGCAATCGGTGCGCGTGGTCCGGACATCTGCGCATGCCGCGTTTTCTCTTCGGTCAGCACATAGAACACCATCTTCTGCGCATCAAACAGGTAAAACGCATTGGCGCACCACAATTCACCTTCATGGTGTACGCACCAGGTCACGACGTGCTGTTTTGCCAGCCAGCGAGACACCGCAGTCAGTGTTTCCATTTCTGTTCTCTTTTATACTGTAGGCCTGAAAATTATCACGTCGATGGTAACAATGACACCCTGGTATCTGTACCTGATCCGTACCGCAGACAACGCCTTATACACCGGAATAACCACCGATGTGCAGCGCCGCTATAAGCAGCATCAAAGTGGGAAAGGCGCGAAGGCGCTACGCGGAAAGGGGGAACTCACGTTGGCATTTGCGGCGCAGGTCGGCGACCGTTCGCTGGCCCTGCGCATAGAGTATCGCGTTAAACAGCTCACCAAGCGGCAGAAAGAGCGCCTTGTCGAAGGCGAAGGGTTTGAGGCGCTACTAAGCAGCCTGCAAACCCCGGAAGCTTAAAAGCGATTGAAGTGGTCGTGGTATTCCACAAGTCCCGTCACGCCATCCAGCGCATCGTCCGCCAGGCGATGAACCTGGAACGCGCTTTCGGTGCCCGGCCAGCGGCAACGCAGGTCATGATGGGCCGCCAGCTCAAAGCCAAAGCGGCTGTACAGGGCCGGATCCCCCAGCGTAACCACCGCTGCGTAGCCAAACTCGTTCAGCGAATCGAGTCCTTCATAGACCAGCTGACGCGCCAGGCCCTGCCCCCGGTAGTTTTCATCCACCGCGAGCGGCGCCATGCCGACCCATTGCAGATCTTCACCCTGAACATCGACTGGGCTGAACGCGACGTAACCCACTACCTGACCTTCGTCATCGGTAGCAACCAGACCCAGCGTTAAGAACCCATCTTCACGCAGGTCGTGCACTAATTTCGCTTCCGCATCGCTCTCAAATGAACGGCGCAGCAACGCATCAATACCAGGGGCATCAATGGGAATTTCAACTCGAATCAGCATGGCTCACCTACCGAGGTCTGTTTGGTTTCTGGCGACGTTTTCATCCCCGCCTCAACAAAATCCGCCAACTGCATCAGCATGACGCGCAACGCTTTAGGCATCTGCTCCAGTTCGATGGCATCCATCAGATTTTTTACGTATAGCCCTAATTCTGTATCACCTTCAATCACCAGACGACGCTGGAAGAAAAGCGTATCCGGATCCTGCTTGCGGGCCACGATCATCAGCAGATCGCTGGCATCGGCGCTAAAACTCACATCCGCATCTGCATTCTGGCTGACGATAAGTTTATCGTTCTCAACAGAGGTATACCATTTGAGGTCAATGTCACGCACATGAATGCTCAGCCAGCGACCTTCGAGAAACTCCAGCTCCCCATCGGCCAGCGCCTGACTAAACTGCCAGCTCAGGACCTGCTCCAGAACCTGGCGCTTCAGCGCAAAGGGCGTCAGTTTAACTGGTACACTCATCAGAGAAGGACCAAATTGTACTAAGCGTGAACGCAGTTTATCCAACACGAGCTTTACTCCCTGTTTCAATAGTCCTGCTATTTTGCCATATCAAATAAACGACATAGCGGCATAAATCAACAATTCGATGCGAAATTGTTACCTCTTTATTGGTGTCACCAATACGACTTTAACTGCCTCAAATCAAAAATTGTCTCAGCAAGGTTAACTAAAATCCCCATTCGTTAACATTTCTGCGCCCATCACGGCGCAACGTTCAGGATAAATTATGGAGCTGCTCTGCCCTGCCGGAAACCTACCGGCGCTTAAGGCGGCCATCGAGAACGGCGCTGATGCTGTCTACATCGGGCTGAAAGATGATACAAATGCCCGTCATTTCGCCGGCCTTAATTTTACCGAGAAAAAATTGCAGGAAGCGGTGAGTTTTGTCCATCAGCACCGCCGTAAGCTGCACATTGCGATTAACACCTTTGCGCACCCGGATGGTTACGCGCGCTGGCAACGTGCCGTTGATATGGCAGCGCAACTGGGTGCAGACGCGCTGATCCTTGCCGACCTCGCCATGCTGGAGTATGCCGCAGAGCGCTACCCGCATATTGAGCGCCATGTCTCTGTTCAGGCATCTGCAACCAATGAAGAGGCAATTAATTTCTATCATCGCAACTTTGACGTCGCCCGCGTGGTGCTGCCGCGCGTGCTATCTATTCATCAGGTGAAACAGCTCGCTCGCGTCACGCCAGTTCCCCTGGAAGTGTTCGCCTTCGGTAGCCTGTGCATTATGGCGGAAGGCCGTTGCTATCTTTCGTCCTATCTGACGGGTGAGTCTCCTAATACGGTTGGTGCCTGCTCGCCTGCCCGTTTTGTCCGCTGGCAACAGACCCAACAAGGGCTGGAATCCCGTCTTAATGAAGTGCTGATCGACCGCTATCAGGACGGGGAAAACGCCGGTTATCCGACGCTATGCAAAGGCCGCTATCTGGTTGACGGCGAGCGTTACCATGCGCTGGAAGAACCCACCAGCCTGAACACGCTGGAGCTGCTGCCGGAACTACTGGTAGCCAATATTGCCTCGGTGAAAATCGAAGGTCGTCAGCGCAGCCCGGCCTATGTCAGTCAGGTGGCGAAAGTGTGGCGTCAGGCGATCGACCGCTGTATGGCCGACCCGCAAAACTACGTCCCGCAGGCCGCGTGGATGGAAACGCTCGGTTCTATGTCCGAAGGCACGCAGACCACGCTTGGCGCGTATCACCGTAAATGGCAGTGAGAGAAGCAATGAAATATTCCTTAGGGCCGGTGCTGTGGTACTGGCCGAAAGAAACGCTGGAAGATTTTTATCAGCAGGCTGCCGTAAGCCAGGCCGACGTTATCTATCTTGGTGAAGCGGTATGCAGTAAACGCCGCGCCACCAAAGTGGGCGACTGGCTCGATATGGCGAAATCGCTCGCTGGCAGCGGTAAACAGGTTGTGCTGTCAACACTGGCGCTGGTACAGGCCTCTTCTGAACTGGGAGAGCTGAAGCGCTATGTCGAAAACGGTGACTTCCTGCTGGAAGCCAGCGATCTCGGCGTAGTAAACATGTGCGCCGAGCGTAAGCTGCCGTTTGTCGCCGGGCATGCGCTCAACTGCTACAACGCGGTTACCCTGCGTATCCTGCTCAAACAAGGCATGGTGCGCTGGTGTATGCCGGTAGAGCTTTCCCGCGACTGGTTGGCAAACCTGCTCAACCAGTGTGATGAGCTGGGTATTCGCAATCAGTTTGAAGTTGAGGTGCTGAGCTACGGGCATCTGCCGCTGGCGTACTCTGCCCGCTGCTTTACCGCGCGCTCTGAAGACCGTCCAAAAGACGAGTGTGAAACCTGTTGCATCAAATATCCGAACGGGCGCGATGTGCTGTCGCAGGAGAATCAGCAGGTCTTTGTCCTCAACGGGATCCAGACCATGAGCGGTTATGTTTACAACCTCGGCAACGAACTGACATCGATGCAGGGGCTGGTTGATATTGTGCGTCTGTCCCCTTCAGGCACTGAAACATTCGCCATGCTCGACGCCTTCCGCGCCAATGAAAATGGCAATGCCCCATTACCGCTTGCCGCCCACAGTGACTGTAACGGCTACTGGAAGCGACTGGCTGGACTGGAGCTGCAGGCCTAGCCGGATACGGCATAAATGCCTTATCGGGCCTACAAATAGCGATCCCGTAGGCCCGATAAGCGCAGCGCCATCGGGCATGTTATATTCGGTGCCCGCCGTATAAAGCTCACTTTGTTAACAACATTCGCTAATCTTTAATGCAGTATTAAAAGATTAACCGGTAACAAAGTGAGCCGTTATGACTGACAAAACTATTCCGTTCTCGGTGCTGGATCTGGCGCCGATCCCTGAAGGATCCTCGGCAAAAGAGGCCTTCACACACTCGCTTGATCTCGCTCAACTGGCCGAAAATCGCGGCTACCACCGCTACTGGCTGGCGGAACATCACAACATGACCGGCATCGCCAGCGCAGCAACCTCAGTGCTGATTGGTTATCTGGCTGCCAATACCACCACGCTGCATCTCGGGTCTGGCGGCGTGATGCTGCCTAACCATTCGCCGCTGGTGATCGCCGAGCAGTTCGGTACCCTGAACACGCTATATCCGGGACGAATCGATCTCGGGCTTGGTCGCGCACCGGGCAGCGATCAACCAACCATGCGCGCACTGCGCCGCCATATGAGCGGTGATATCGATAACTTCCCACGCGACGTCGCTGAACTGGTGGACTGGTTCGACGCCCGCGATCCTAATCCCCATGTACGCCCGGTTCCCGGCTACGGCGAGCAGATCCCGGTCTGGTTATTAGGCTCCAGCCTGTACAGTGCACAACTGGCGGCCCAGCTTGGTCTGCCGTTTGCCTTCGCCTCGCACTTTGCCCCGGATATGCTGCATCAGGCGCTGCATTTGTATCGTACCCAGTTCAAACCCTCGGCGCGGCTGGCAAAACCGTATGCGATGGTGTGCATCAACATTATTGCCGCCGACAGCAATCGCGACGCCGAGTTTCTTTTCACCTCCATGCAGCAGGCCTTTGTGAAGCTGTGTCGTGGCGAAACCGGCCAGCTACCGCCGCCGGTAGAGAATATGCATCAGCTGTGGTCCGCTTCTGAGCAGTACGGCGTACAACAGGCGCTGAGCATGTCGCTGGTCGGTGATAAGGCAAAAGTGCGGCATGGTCTCGACGCCATTTTGCGTGAAACCCAGGCTGATGAGATTATGGTTAACGGCCAGATTTTTGATCATCAGGCACGTCTACATTCGTTTGATTTGGCGATGGATGTGAAGCAGGAATTGTTGGGGTAGCGCGGTTTGTGCCTGATGGCGGCTACGCCTTATCCGGCCTACTCAATCTCTGTAGGCCCGGTAAGCGTAGCGCCACCGGGCAATTGTTTTACTGGTATACAGGCAACAGATTCACGCTCGAGAGAATATGGATAACCGCGTTGCCGATACCGAATACCAGGATCAGCGCAATCATCGGCTTACCGCCCCAGACACGGAATTTCGGGCTACCGAAACGCTCGCGGGATTTACGTGCCAGCAGCGCCGGAACAATGGCGGCCCAGATGGTTGCCGCGAGTCCTGCATAGCCAATGGCGTACAGGAAACCGTTCGGCCACAGCAAGCCACCGATAATTGGTGGGACAAACGTCAGCAATGCCGTTTTGAAACGTCCCATTGCCGAGTCATCAAAGCCAAACAGATCCGCCAGATAGTCAAACAGACCGAGCGTAACGCCGAGGAATGAACTCGCCACCGCAAAGTTGGAGAACACCACCAGCAGCAGATCCAGACTGCGGCTGTTTAGTACACCGCTCAGCGCCTGTACCAGCACATCAATGTTACCGCCCTGCTGCGCAATACCGATAAACTCCGGACGCGGAATGTTACCCATCGTCCCCAGCAACCACACGGTATACAGCACCAGCGCCAGCAGCGTGCCGTACACCAGACACTTAACGATGGTCTTCGGATCTTTGCCGTAGTACTTCATCAGGCTCGGGACGTTGCCGTGATAGCCGAATGAGGCCAGACAGAACGGCAGCGTCATCAGCAGGTACGGCGTATACGAAGCATTGCTTTCCGCCACGTTAAACAACGTTGTGGGCTGAACGTGTCCCAATAAGCTGCCGAAGGTCAGGAAAAAGGTAATCACCTTTGCGCCCAGCACAATCGCCGTCATGCGGCTCACCGCTTTGGTACTTAACCACACCACAAACGCCACCAGCAACGCAAAGCCAAGACCTGCCGCACGCGCCGGAACGTTCAACGACATCTCGGAGAAGGTGTGGTGCAGGATCGAACCGCTCGCTGAGATATACGCGTAGGTTAGAATATAGAGAACGAATGCAATCGAGATGCCGTTCACCACGTTCCAGCCTTTGCCCAGCAGATCTTTCGTGATAGTGTCGAAACTGGAGCCAATGCGGTAATTGAGGTTAGCTTCAAGGATCATCAGCCCGGAGTGCAGCATGCAGAACCAGGTGAAGATCAGCGCTGCCATTGACCAGAAGAACCACGCCCCGGACATTACCACTGGCAGAGAAAACATCCCCGCGCCAATAATGGTGCCGCCGATGATCACCACGCCGCCGAGCAGCGAAGGTGACGTTTGGGTGGTGGTTAGTGTTGCCATTTAGCCATCTCTCCAGTCATTTATATTGTGACTACATCTCAATGTGCCGCACTGTACCAGTACACGAGTACAATTGAAATAAAAAAAGCCCCGATTGTTGAGATCGGGGCCGTATATTTTACTTTACAGCTATAAAGCTAAAAAGCTTATGCATCACCGCCGAAACGACGACGACCAGCAGAGTCATCACGACGCGGAGCAGAAGAATCGTCACGACGCGGACCACGGTTGCCTTCACGACGTTCGCCGCTGAAACGACGACCATCGCCACGACCGCCTTCACGACGTTCACCGCTAAAGTTACGACCTTCACCGCGACCACCTTCACGACGCTCACCGCTGAAACGACCACCGCCACGACGCTCACCACCGGTGTGCGGAACCGCATCGCCAACCAGCTGCATGTTCATCGGCTTGTTCAGGATGCGAGTACGGGTAAAGTGCTGCAGCACGTCGCCCGGCATACCTTTCGGCAGTTCGATGGTGGAGTGGGAAGCAAACAGCTTGATGTTACCGATGTAACGGCTGCTGATATCACCTTCGTTAGCAATCGCACCAACGATATGACGAACTTCAACACCGTCATCACGGCCCACTTCAATGCGGTACAGCTGCATGTCACCAACATCACGACGTTCACGACGCGGACGGTCTTCACCACCACGGTCATTACGGTCACGAGGGCCACGATCGTTGCGGTCGCGCGGACCACGGTCATCACGGTCGCGGAATTCGCGTTTCGGACGCATCGGCGCATCTGGCGGCAGGATCAGAGGACGTTCGCCCTGAGCCATTTTCAGCAGTGCAGCTGCCAGCGTTTCGATATCCAGCTCTTCTTCCGGCTGCATTTTCGCCAGCAGAGCACGGTACTGATCCAGATCGCTGCTTTCCAGCTGCTGCTGAACTTTAGCAGCGAATTTTTCCAGACGGCGTTTGCCCAGCAGATCTGCGTTCGGCAGTTCTACTTCCGGAATAGTCAGCTTCATGGTGCGTTCGATGTTACGCAGCAGACGACGCTCGCGGTTCTCAACGAACAGCAGCGCACGACCCGCACGACCCGCACGACCGGTACGGCCGATACGGTGAACGTAAGACTCGGAATCCATCGGGATGTCGTAGTTAACAACCAGGCTGATACGCTCAACGTCCAGGCCACGGGCCGCAACGTCGGTTGCAATCAGAATATCCAGGCGGCCATCTTTCAGACGCTCGAGAGTCTGCTCACGCAGGGACTGGTTCATGTCACCGTTCAGTGCAGCGCTGCTATAACCGCTACGCTCCAGCGCTTCTGCTACTTCCAGGGTCGCATTTTTGGTACGTACGAAGATAATCGCCGCATCAAAGTCTTCTGCTTCCAGGAAACGCACCAGCGCTTCATTTTTACGCATGCCCCACACAGTCCAGTAGCTCTGGCTGATGTCAGGACGGGTAGTAACGCTGGACTGAATACGTACTTCCTGCGGCTCTTTCATAAAGCGGCGGGTAATACGACGAATCGCTTCCGGCATGGTTGCAGAGAACAGAGCGGTCTGATGACCTTCCGGGATCTGCGCCATGATGGTTTCAACGTCTTCGATGAAGCCCATACGCAGCATTTCGTCAGCTTCGTCCAGTACCAGACCGCTTAGTTTGGAGAGGTCCAGAGTACCGCGCTTCAGGTGATCCAGCAGACGACCCGGCGTACCGACGACGATCTGTGGCCCCTGACGCAGGGCACGTAATTGCACGTCATAACGCTGGCCGCCGTACAGGGCAACCACGTTCACGCCGCGCATGTGTTTAGAGAAATCCGTCATGGCTTCTGCTACCTGAACCGCCAGTTCGCGGGTCGGTGCCAGCACCAGAATCTGAGGTGCCTTCAGCTCAGGATCAAGATTGTTGAGCAGCGGTAAAGAGAACGCTGCAGTTTTGCCGCTACCTGTCTGGGCCATACCCAGAACATCGCGGCCGCCCAGCAGATGCGGAATGCACTCTGCCTGGATTGGAGATGGTTTTTCGTAACCCAGATCGTTAAGGGCTTCAAGGATAGGAGCCTTCAGGCCCAGATCTGCAAAAGTGGTTTCGAATTCAGCCATGTAGTACGTGTGCCTCAAAATTAATGGCGGCCAGTCTACATAACTCATCATGAAATTGATCTGCAATTTTCATTGAAAAGTGTGAACCGGCTCAAAGTAGGTGTATTAACGAACAACAACGCCCTCACCCGTGAAGGTGATGGCAATCAAAAAAGATTACGGGCTGATGTGTACGTCAGCTATTGCTGGTCCGATTCTGCCAGGTCATCTTGGTCCTGGCCCAGGAGCGATAATTCCAACAATGCGTATCGGTGCTCAACAAAGTTATGAACGTTGTTAGCCACCGCCAGTTTGAACAATGCCGTAGCGTTGTCCAAATCCCCCAGACTTAGGTAGTACTTACCTAAATAGAAGTTGGTTTCACTGAGATGCTCAGCGAGCGAGGTGTTATCCGTTGCGTCCGCCTTCAGGCGTTCCATCAGCGTTGCTTCGCTAATGTTGCCCAGGTAGAACTCGACAATGTTCCATCCCCATTGCTCTTTATCCGATTTCTCAAAGCGTTGCTTCAACGCTTCTTTAGCCTGCTTCTCATCGAGCTTCTGCTCGGCAAGATAAAGCCACAGACTACGGAAAGGATCATTGGGATCGTCTTGATAAAACGCTAGCAGATCATCTTGCGCTAACTTGTCGCGACCGCCGTAATACAATGCGATACCGCGATTTAAGTGCGCGTAGTTGTAAGTTGGATCAAGCTCAAGTACAGAATCAAACGCTTCATAGGCAGCATCAAAATTGCCTGCCTGCGTTAAATATATACCTAAGTAATTGAATACTTCAGGCATATCTGGTCGGATTGCCAGCGCTTGTGAAAAATCATTTCGCGCCAATGCCCTCAGACCGAGACTATCATACAACACTCCGCGCTCATATAAAAGCTGTGCGCGTTCGTCATCGGTTAAAGCCCGACTGGCAAGAATTTGTTCCATACGTGCCAGAATCACTTCCTGCTGCAAAGTCGGTTGCAATGGTACTGCGAGGACTTCACTCTTTCGCCAGGCGGAATTACTGCATCCAGCCAGCGTGAGTGCTGTCGCAACGAAACACCAGCGCAAAAAAGGCTTCATTTCCCACTCCCGAAGACAACGATTGAATGAACGTCCAGGTTCCCCGGTTGCTAACAAGGCATCCTGCCGGGTTAAAGGCCCTCCGCTTTCACGGAGGGCAATGGCAACCTTACTCGCCCTGGCTTGCCGGAGCTTCCGGTTCGCCTGCAGGCTGAGACTGCTCAGTTGCTTCTTTAATGCTCAGACGTACACGGCCCTGGCGATCAACTTCCAGAACTTTGACCGGTACTTCCTGGCCCATCTGCAGGTAGTCGGTCACTTTCTCAACGCGCTTATCAGCGATCTGAGAGATGTGTACCAGACCTTCTTTACCGCCACCGATGGCAACGAATGCGCCAAAGTCAACGATACGGGTCACTTTACCATTGTAGATACGGCCTACTTCGATCTCTGCGGTGATCTCTTCGATACGACGGATAGCATATTTCGCTTTCTCACCGTCGGTCGCAGCAATCTTCACGGTGCCATCATCTTCGATTTCAATGGTGGTGCCGGTTTCTTCGGTCAGAGCACGGATAACAGAACCGCCTTTACCGATAACGTCTTTGATCTTGTCCGGGCTGATCTTGATAGTGTGGATACGCGGAGCGAACTGAGAAATATCGCCACGCGGAGCGTTGATCGCTTGTTCCATCACACCCAGGATGTGCAGACGCGCACCTTTAGCCTGGTTCAGAGCAACCTGCATGATTTCTTTGGTGATACCTTCAATTTTGATATCCATCTGCAGTGCAGAGATACCGTCGCGGGAACCCGCCACTTTGAAGTCCATATCGCCCAGGTGGTCTTCGTCGCCCAGAATGTCAGACAGAACAACAAAGTTGTCGCCTTCTTTCACCAGACCCATCGCGATACCCGCAACGGCTGCTTTGATCGGTACGCCTGCGTCCATCAGCGCCAGGGAAGCACCACATACGGAAGCCATGGAAGAAGAACCGTTAGATTCGGTGATTTCAGAAACCACACGCACGGTGTACGGGAATTTATCCAGTTCCGGCATTACTGCCAGTACGCCACGCTTCGCCAGACGGCCGTGACCAATCTCACGACGCTTCGGAGAACCGACCATACCGGTTTCACCTACGCAGTACGGAGGGAAGTTGTAGTGGAACAGGAAGTTGTCAGTACGCTCGCCCATCAGTTCGTCGAGGTTCTGCGCATCACGAGTGGTGCCCAGGGTCGCAGTAACCAGCGCCTGAGTTTCGCCACGGGTGAACAGTGCGGAACCGTGGGTACGAGGCAGAACGCCAGTACGCACGTCCAGGCCACGGATCATGTCTTTTTCACGGCCATCGATGCGCGGCTCGCCTGCCAGTACGCGGCTACGAACAACGTTTTTCTCGATAGCGTGCAGGATTTCACCCAGTTCGTTAGCGTCCAGGGTTTCGTCTTCAGCCACCAGAGTCGCGATGGTTTCAGATTTGATCACGTCAACCTGAGCATAACGCTCTTGTTTGTCGGTGATACGGTAAGCATCGCTCAGGCGAGCTTCTGCCAGTGCGGCAACGCGTGCGTTCAGCGCTTCGTTGACGGCTTCTGGCTGCCAGTCCCAACGCGGTTTGCCAGCTTCTTTCGCCAGCTCGTTGATCGCCTGAATCACAACCTGCTGCTGTTCGTGACCGAACACAACAGCGCCCAGCATCTGATCTTCGCTCAGCAGTTCAGCTTCGGATTCAACCATCAGTACGGCTGCTTCAGTACCTGCAACAACCAGGTCCAGCTTGCTTTCTTTCAGTTCGTCCTGAGTCGGGTTCAGTACGTACTGGTCATTGATGTAACCAACACGTGCAGCACCGATCGGGCCGTTGAATGGGATACCAGACAGAGTCAGCGCAGCAGATGCACCAATCATTGCCACGATGTCCGGGTTAACCTGCGGGTTAACGGAAACAACGGTCGCGATAACCTGAACTTCGTTAACGAAGCCTTCCGGGAACAGCGGGCGAACCGGGCGGTCAATCAGACGCGCGATCAGGGTTTCGCCTTCGCTCGGACGGCCTTCACGACGGAAGAAGCTACCCGGGATACGGCCAGCAGCGTAGGTACGCTCCTGATAGTTAACGGTCAGCGGGAAAAAGTCCTGGCCTGGTTTCGCTTTTTTCTGACCAACAACGGTAACGAATACCGCGGTGTCATCCATGCTAACCATAACAGCGGCAGTCGCCTGACGCGCCATCATGCCGGTTTCCAGCGTAACGGTATGCTGACCGTACTGGAATTTACGAACGATCGGATTAAGCAAAATAATATCCTTTCTCTATTTTTTGACGGCACATTTTTGCGCCATCGTTAATACCCGATCTTCTGCGCATCCTCGCGACTAATGACAACCCTAACCCATAAGCATGAGTAAAGCCTCTCATTAGCCGCGCGAACCTCTGCAACGGAAGATCATTCATAGCAACAATACATTAGTTTCCAGCGAATTGCTGCCATCTGCTGGAAAAAAGGGGCCATGAAGGCCCCCTCTTTCTGAAACTCGAAAGAATTAGCGACGCAGGCCCAGACGCTCGATCAGCGCGGTGTAGCGTGCAACATCTTTACGTTTCAGGTAGTCGAGCAGTTTACGACGCTGAGAAACCATGCGCAGCAGACCACGACGGCTGTGGTGATCTTTTTTGTGCTCTGCAAAGTGGCCCTGCAGGTGGTTAATCTGTGCAGTCAACAGAGCAACCTGAACATCGGTAGAACCGGTGTCGTTTGCATCACGACCAAACTCAGAAACGATTTTAGCGGTAGCTTCAGTACTTAGAGACATTTTAAAACTCCAAAGTGATAAGAATGAAAGGATGCCGATCTCTAATTCAGCTATCCCAGTGTATACACTTTATCCTTCAAACTGACTCTGCGTTGGCTGCGTCCGCTCACCTCAGTCACTTACCTAAGTAAGCTCCTGAGGATCCTCAGACTTGCCGCCTTGATGCAGCTCGAATGATTTTGTGTATACGCCACGCAGATTGTTAAACAATTCACGCGACGTTAAGCGGCAGTATTCTACTCGCAGCGCCCTTTTATCGCAAGACAGAGAGCGCTATGCAGGATACTCAACCACCAGGCGGCGGGGGGCGACACGACCTTCATCGTCCATCTCCCCCATGCCAATAAACTTGCCGTCATCGCCTTCCGTCACGCGTACCAGCCCTTCCAGCGGGGCGCCTGTCGTCCGTACCGGATTACCATTTTTAAAGTAAACCGACGATGTTAAAGGCAAATTAACAACAGGATAGTCCGATGCCGGACTGTCCATTGGCATCAGCAAAGGATCAAGCAACTGAGCCGCCGGAATGTTCTGCTGTTCTGCCTGTTCGACCAGCTCACGCAGGTGTTCCAGCGTGACCATACGATCCACCGGATACTTGCTGACCGTCAAACGACGCAGATACGTGACGTGCGCGCCGCAGCCCAACTTCTCACCGAGATCGTCAACAATGGTGCGAATATAGGTGCCTTTGGAACAGTGAACTTCCAGTTCCAGTTCGTTACCTTCATGGCGAATAAACAGCAGCTCATAGACGGTAATCGGGCGCGCTTCACGCGGCACTTCAATGCCCTGACGCGCATATTCGTACAGCTTCTTACCCTGATACTTCAGCGCCGAATACATCGACGGAATCTGCTCGATATCGCCGCGGAAAGTCTCCAGCGCGCTCGCCAGTTGTTCTGCGGTGAAGGTTACCGGACGCTCCTGCACGATCTGCCCATCGGCATCGGAAGTGTCAGTACGCTGGCCCAGACGGGCAACCACGCGATAGCGTTTGTCAGAATCCAGCAAATACTGTGAAAACTTTGTCGCTTCACCAAGGCAGATAGGCAGCATGCCTGTCGCCAGCGGATCCAACGCGCCGGTATGTCCCGCGCGGTTGGCATTGTAGATGCGCTTTACTTTTTGCAGCACGTCATTGCTGGACATGCCCTGCGGCTTATCCAGCAGCAGGACACCGTGAATATCGCGACCACGACGACGAGGACGACTCATCAGTCCTCCTTGCTGTCGTCCGCTGGGTTCACACGACGCTCATCGTCATGTTTCACCACGCTGGTCACCAGGTTGGACATGCGCATCCCTTCAACCAACGAGTTGTCGTAGAAGAAGGTCAGCTCAGGCACGATACGCAGACGCATTGCTTTACCCAGCAGAGAGCGGATAAAACCAGAGGCTTCCTGCAGTGCCTTAATGCCGTTTTTCACGGCAGCTTCGTCCTGATCGTTGAGGAAAGTCACGAATACTTTGGCATATGCCAGATCACGGGACATCTCAACACCCGATACGGTGGTCATCATGCCAACACGCGGGTCTTTGATTTCGCGTTGCAGGATGAGTGCGATTTCTTTCTGCATCTCCTGCGCGACACGCTGCGGGCGACCAAATTCTTTCGCCATAATAAATTCTCCAGACAAAAAAGGGGCATTCAGCCCCTTTTGAAAATAATTCGGTGATTAGGCTGTAGGCCTGATAAGCGTAGCGCCATCAGGCATTACATTGCCGGATGTCGGCGTAAACGCCTTATCCGGCCTACACCCGAACAACCTTAAGCAATTGTACGTTTGATCTCGATGATCTCGAACACTTCGATCATATCGCCAACGCGAACGTCGTTGTAGTTCTTAACGCCGATACCACATTCCATACCGTTACGGACTTCGTTGACGTCATCTTTGAAGCGGCGCAGGGATTCCAGCTCGCCTTCATAGATAACCACGTTGTCGCGCAGTACGCGGATTGGGTTGTGACGTTTAATCGTGCCTTCGGTAACCATACAGCCTGCGATAGCGCCGAATTTCGGTGATTTGAACACATCACGAACTTCAGCCAGACCAATGATCTGCTGTTTCAGTTCCGGAGACAGCATGCCGCTCATCGCTGCTTTCACTTCGTCGATCAGATGATAGATGACGGAGTAGTAACGCAGATCCAGGCTTTCTGATTCGATAACTTTACGTGCAGAGGCATCAGCACGTACGTTGAAGCCAACCAGAATCGCGTTGGATGCCGCAGCCAGGGTCGCGTCGGTTTCGGTGATACCACCTACGCCAGAACCGATGATCTTCACTTTTACTTCGTCGGTAGACAGTTTCAGTAAAGAGTCGGAAATCGCTTCTACAGAACCCTGTACGTCAGCCTTCAGCACGATGTTCACTTCGTGAACTTCGCCTTCGGTCATGTTGGCGAACATGTTCTCAAGTTTAGATTTCTGCTGACGAGCCAGTTTAACTTCACGGAATTTGCCCTGACGGTACAGTGCAACTTCACGCGCTTTCTTCTCGTCACGAACAACAGTAACTTCGTCACCCGCAGCCGGAACACCGGACAGACCGAGGATTTCCACCGGAATGGACGGACCTGCTTCCAGTACTTCCTGACCCAGTTCGTTACGCATCGCACGAACGCGGCCGTATTCGAAACCACACAGAACGATATCGCCCTTGTTCAGGGTACCTTCGCGAACCAGGACGGTAGCAACCGGGCCACGACCTTTATCCAGGAAGGATTCGATAACCGCACCGCTCGCCATACCTTTACGCACAGCTTTCAGTTCCAGTACTTCGGCTTGCAGCAGGATAGCATCCAGCAGTTCGTCGATACCGGTACCCGCTTTCGCAGAAACGTGAACGAACTGGCTCTCGCCGCCCCACTCTTCCGGCATGATGCCGTACTGGGACAGTTCGTTTTTAACGCGATCTGGATCCGCTTCCGGTTTATCGATTTTGTTGACTGCAACAACTACCGGCACACCTGCCGCTTTCGCGTGCTGGATAGCTTCGATAGTCTGCGGCATCACGCCGTCGTCTGCTGCAACAACCAGAACAACGATATCCGTTGCCTGAGCACCACGAGCACGCATGGAGGTAAACGCGGCGTGACCCGGGGTGTCCAGGAAGGTGATCATACCGTTGTCAGTTTCAACGTGGTACGCACCGATGTGCTGAGTAATGCCGCCCGCTTCGCCAGAGGCCACTTTCGTTGAACGAATGTAGTCCAGCAGAGACGTTTTACCGTGGTCAACGTGACCCATGATGGTCACTACCGGTGCGCGCGGTTCAGCCGCAGCGCCGGTGTCACGGTCGCTCATTACTGCTTCTTCCAGCTCGTTTTCACGACGCAGGATAACTTTGTGGCCCATCTCTTCGGCAACCAGCTGTGCGGTTTCCTGGTCGATGACCTGGTTGATGGTCGCCATTGCGCCCAGTTTCATCATTGCTTTGATGACCTGAGAGCCTTTGACCGCCATCTTGTTCGCCAGATCGCCAACGGTGATGGTTTCGCCGATCACAACGTCACGGTTAACGGCCTGAGCTGGCTTCTGGAAGCCCTGCTGCAGAGCGGAACCTTTACGCTGCTTACCGCCTTTACCGCCGCGAACCGCTGCACGTGCTTCTTCACGGTCAGCTTTAGATTCAGCGTGTTTGTTACCTTTCTTCGCCGGACGCGCTGCTTTAGTGCTGCGAGTACGACCACGACCGCCTTCAACTTCACGATCGTTCTCGTCTTCAGCCTGGCGAGCATGCTGAGAGGTGGTGACGTGATAATCACTGGTGTCTTCGACAGGTTCAGCGTTATTCACACCATTTTTCTCGTTTTCTTCCGCCATACGGCGAGCTTCTTCCGCTACGCGGCGCGCTTCTTCTTCAAGCTTGCGACGTGCTTCTTCTTCCGCTTTACGCTTCAGTTCTGCGGCTTCATTTTCACGGCGGGCTTTTTCGGCCTGGGCGGTTTTAGTCATATCGTCGGTCTGTTGATTGCTCACTTTGTCTTTTTCCGCAGCTTCACGTTTCGCTTTATCAGCGGCTTCACGCTTAGCTTGTTCTGCGGCCTCACGTTCGGCTTTTTGTTGCGCCTCGCGTTTGGCAGCTTCTTCTGCCTCACGACGGGCTTGCTCTTCCGCTTCACGCTGCGCCTGCTCTTCCGCGGCAAGGCGTTCAGCCTCTTGCGGATCGCGTTTCACAAAGGTGCGTGTCTTGCGGACTTCGATTTGTACCGATTTGCTTTTTCCACCGGTACCTGGAATATTGAGAGTACTGCGCGTTTTACGCTGCAATGTCAACTTATCCGGCGCTGAGCCGTTTTCACGGTTCAAATGCGCCAGTAAGGTTTGTTTCTCTTGTGCGGACACAGAGTCGTCAGCAGACTTCGGGATACCGGCATCAGCAAATTGCTGTACCAGGCGATCTACGGAAGTCTGTATCTCTGCAGCCAGCGTTTTTACGGTTACATCTGTCATACTGTTCCTTCCTGCTACAGTTTATTACGCTTCGTCGCCGAACCAGCAAATATTACGGGCAGCCATAATCAGCTCACCGGCTTTTTCGTCGGTCAACCCTTCGATATCAGCCAGATCATCAATGCCCTGTTCAGCGAGATCTTCCAGCGTACAAACACCACGGGCCGCCAGTTTGAAGGCCATCTCACGATCCAATCCTTCCAGATTCAGCAGATCGTCAGCCGGTTTGTTATCACCGAGGCTTTCTTCCTGGGCCAGTGCCAGAGTGGTCAGTGCGTTTTTAGCACGCTCGCGCAGCGCTTCAACGGTCTGTTCATCCAGGCCGTCAATTTCCAGCAGTTCTTTCATTGGCACGTAGGCCAGTTCTTCCAGCGTCGCAAAACCTTCTTCCACCAGAACGGTCGCGAAATCTTCATCGATATCGAGATATTTGGTGAAGGTATCGATGGCTGCATGTGCTTCAGCCTGATGCTTCGCTTGCAGGTCATCAACGGTCATCACGTTGAGTTCCCAACCGCTCAGTTGTGAAGCCAGGCGGACGTTCTGACCATTACGTCCAATCGCCTGAGCCAGGTTACCGGCTTCAACCGCGATATCCATGGTGTGTTTGTCTTCATCCACCACGATAGAAGCGACGTCTGCTGGCGCCATTGCGTTAATCACGAACTGCGCCGGGTTATCATCCCACAGGACGATATCGATACGCTCGCCGCCCAGTTCGGTAGAAACCGCCTGAACGCGCGCACCGCGCATACCAACACAGGCGCCGACCGGATCAATACGCTTGTCGTTGGTCTTAACGGCGATTTTCGCGCGCGATCCCGGATCGCGAGCAGCCGCTTTAATTTCGATAACTTCTTCGCCGATTTCCGGCACTTCAATGCGGAACAGCTCAATCAGCATTTCCGGCTTGGAACGGGTTACGAACAGCTGTGCACCGCGCGCTTCCGGGCGAACTGAGTACAGAACACCACGAATACGGTCACCAGGGCGGAAGTTTTCACGCGGCAGCATGTCTTCACGCAGGATCACAGCTTCAGCATTGCTGCCCAGATCCAGAGAAATGTTGTCGCGGTTTACTTTCTTCACCACACCGGTGACGATTTCGCCTTCGTGTTCGCGGAACTGATCAACAACCATTGCGCGTTCAGCTTCACGTACTTTCTGTACGATAACCTGCTTCGCGGTCTGGGTGGTGATACGGTCAAAGGTGACAGATTCAATCTGATCTTCAACATATTCGCCCACGTTCAGACTTTCGTCTTCGAAGCGTGCCGCTTCCAGCGTAATTTCTTTGGTCGGCTGAGTAACTTCTTCTACGATTACCCAACGACGGAAGGTATCGAAATCACCGCTTTTACGATCGATTTCTACGCGAACGTCGATCTCTTGCTCATATTTTTTCTTTGTTGCTGTAGCCAGCGCACTTTCCAGCGCTTCAAAAATTTTCTCGCGTGGCAGCGCTTTTTCGTTGGATACGGCTTCAACAACAGCCAAAATTTCTTTGTTCATCGCGGGCTTTTCACCTCAATCCAGACTGTTAAAAGTGGGGAACCAGGTTCGCCTTCTGGATATTACTCAGCGCGAACACTTCATCTTTGCCTTCGACTGTGACCGTGATCATCTCACCGTCCACCGCTTTGATAACGCCCTGCCATTTACGACGGTTTTGTACCGCCATACGAAGAACCAGCGTGACTTCTTCACCCAGGAAACGCACGTAGTGTTCAGCTGTGAACAGAGGACGGTCGAGACCCGGAGAGGAGACTTCCAGGTTATAGGCAACGGTGATTGGGTCTTCGACATCCATCACGGCGCTTACCTGATGGCTCACATCAGCACAATCATCAACATTGATGCCATCTTCACTATCAATATAGATGCGCAGTGTGGATGTGCGACCACGAATAAATTCGATGCCGACCAGTTCGTAGCCCAGGGCTTCAACTGGCGCTGTAATCATCTCTGTTAATTTTTGCTCTAATGTGGACAAGCCCACCCCCAAGACATAAAAAAAGGGCCTAAAGCCCAGTTATTCTGTAGTCAGATAACAAAAAACCCCGATAAATCGGGGCTTTAGATAACTGAACCCTATAACCGCACCTGCGGTTCGGAGAACCTTCCGAAAGAATTTTTTTCAAATCCAGCTACGAAGGCCTAAGTCTTCACAGTATATTTGAAAAAGAACTCTAAGGGAAAGTGGTTGCGGGGGCCGGATTTGAACCGACGACCTTCGGGTTATGAGCCCGACGAGCTACCAGGCTGCTCCACCCCGCGCCTGAAACGTGGCAAATTTTACTCGTTTTGGGTAAAAAATGCAAATACTGCTGGGATTTGGTACCGAGACGGGACGTAAAATCTGCGCACAGTATATTGATTCACTATGCGTTATGTCAACCTTGTTACGACTATGCAAATCAATGAATGCTGCCCAGCGCTAGCCCAGCAAGATAAATATGCCGCCCATGCCGTTATTTAACGAAATTATCACTAAACTCTTCCTGTCATCCAGAAAAGATGATTAAATGAAAACTCATTTATTTTGCATAAAAATGCAATTAGTATAATAAGCCGACCTCTTCACCAGTCTATCAAGCAGGGTTTTATTTTATGACGACGATTCTCAAGCATCTCCCGGTAGGTCAACGTATTGGTATCGCTTTTTCCGGCGGCCTGGACACCAGTGCAGCACTGCTGTGGATGCGACAAAAAGGGGCTGTCCCATATGCATATACTGCGAATTTGGGCCAGCCGGATGAGGATGACTATGACGCCATTCCTCGCCGTGCAATGGAATATGGTGCTGAGAATGCTCGCCTGGTAGATTGCCGTAAGCAGCTGGTTGCCGAAGGGATCGCTGCCATTCAGTGCGGTGCATTCCACAACACCACCGGCGGACTGACCTATTTCAATACCACCCCACTGGGCCGCGCCGTGACCGGCACCATGCTGGTTGCCGCAATGAAAGAAGATGGTGTAAACATCTGGGGCGACGGTAGCACCTATAAAGGTAACGATATTGAACGTTTCTATCGTTACGGTCTGCTGACCAACGCCGAACTGCAGATTTACAAACCATGGCTGGATACCGATTTTATCGATGAACTCGGCGGTCGCCATGAGATGTCCGAATTTATGATTGCCTGTGGTTTCGACTACAAAATGTCCGTTGAGAAAGCGTACTCAACAGACTCCAATATGCTCGGTGCGACTCACGAAGCAAAAGATCTGGAATTCCTGAATTCCAGCGTCAAAATCGTCAACCCGATTATGGGCGTGAAGTTCTGGGATGAGAGCGTGAAGATCCCGGCAGAAGAAGTGACCGTACGCTTTGAACAGGGTCATCCGGTTGCTCTGAACGGAAAAACCTTCAGCGACGACGTTGAGATGATGCTGGAAGCCAACCGTATCGGCGGCCGTCACGGTCTGGGTATGAGCGATCAGATTGAAAACCGTATTATTGAAGCGAAAAGCCGTGGCATCTATGAAGCCCCGGGGATGGCGCTGCTGCACATCGCTTACGAGCGTCTGCTGACCGGTATTCACAACGAGGATACCATCGAGCAGTATCACGCGCACGGTCGCCAACTGGGTCGTCTGCTGTATCAGGGCCGCTGGTTCGACTCTCAGGCGCTGATGCTGCGTGACGGTCTGCAGCGTTGGGTTGCCAGCCAGATTACCGGCGAAGTCACGCTGGAACTGCGTCGCGGTAATGACTACTCAATCCTCAACACCGTGTCTGACAATCTGACGTACAAACCAGAACGTCTGACGATGGAAAAAGGCGACTCCGTATTCTCTCCGGACGACCGTATCGGTCAGTTGACCATGCGTAATCTGGATATCACCGATACCCGCGAGAAGCTGTTCGGCTATGCGCAGTCTGGCCTGCTGACCGCCTCTTCCGCAACCGGCCTGCCGCAGGTTGAGAATCTGGAAAATAAGGCGAAGTAAAGATTCACTATCTTAAGGCCGCGAAAGCGGCCTTTTTTATGCGCGGAATATAGGATGTCTGTAGGCCTGATAAGCGTAGCGCCATCAGGCGTTGTAATAATGTCGGATGGCGGCGTTAACGCCTTATCCGACCTACAGGATAGCCACAAATAACAGACGAAAAAAAAGACGCTGCAAAGCGTCTTTTTTTTTGGAATTTGGTACCGAGGATGGGACTCGAACCCACAAGCCCGTTAGGGCACTACCACCTCAAGGTAGCGTGTCTACCAATTCCACCACCTCGGTACAGAATACTTAGCGTGGGATATCGCTGGTCGGCTGAGCCGGAGCAGCTGGCTGAGTTTGCTCGGTTTTCGCCGGTGCGCTCAGATTTTCCCACTCACTTCCTTTATTGGTCTTATTGCTGTTCATGTTACCCAGCACCAGACTGATGATGAAGAACAAGGTTCCCAATACAGCTGTCATACGGGTCATGAAGTTACCAGAACCACTTGAACCAAACAGAGTACCAGAAGCGCCTGCGCCAAAAGAGGCTCCCATATCAGCGCCTTTGCCTTGCTGCAGCATGATCAAGCCTACCAGGCCAATTGCCACAATAAGGAAAACTACTAAAAGAGCTTCGTGCATAATCAACCTGTTCCTTGCGGAGTTGCCGCGTACAATGCTTCGACCATTAAAGCGGGAATATTTACTGTTTCCCACTGAAGCGGGTGTGAATACTAACCAAAGCGAATAACCTTCGCAAGGGCAATTTGTTAGCATTGTATCAACTGCGGAAAAAATCGCCATATCAATCAAAAACGCAGCAACTTCTCCCAGCATCTCTGCATAACGGCACGTTGATCTTCAAGATTCGCCCATACCACAACGGGGATTTCACAAATCAGGTCTGTATTTTCTGGCCAGCAGTGAATAATTTGCTGATTCACCAACTCTTCCGCCACCATCGATTCAGGTAACCAGGCCATTCCCATATGGCGCAGTACCATTTCTCGTATCGTTTCGCTTAAACCACTCTCAAATACTTTTTTTAGCCGTGGGCGGACGCGTTGTTCTGCCGACTCAATAATACGTCTGACAAAGGTGTAGTCGCTGTAGCAAAGCCACGGAATCGGAGCATGCGGATCATTAAGCGCATCAGCCAACTGGGCGGAAATAACCGGTATAAATCGCTCATACCGCCATAGTGAACGTTTTAACCCTCCGGCGATCTCCAGCCCTGGCTGGGCAGACGGTAAATCGTAGGTTACCAGTAAATCAATTTGCCGGTTCATCAGGGCATTGAAGTGGTTGTCTATCCCCTGGATACTGGCGTTTACCGTAAAGTTTAACTGCGGCTCACTCTGTCGCAGGTAGTTGATCATATCCGGCAGGATATTCACCGACAGCGTATGCAGGCTGACCATCACCAGCGTGTTATCCGTTGCTGGCGTCATCGCCGACAGCTCATGGCGTGCCTCTGTTAACGTGCTGAGAACGTGCCGGGCATAAGGTTCAAAGCGTTCACCATAGCGCGTCAGCGTGACAGGGGTCGTTGTCCGGTCAAACAAAGGCACGCCCAGCACCTCTTCCAGCGCCTTTATACGCCGACTCAACGCCGGTTGAGTAATATGCCGCTGCGCCGCGGCCTGAGAGTAGTTTCCATGCTGGCTCAAGGCCAGAAAATCTTCCAGCCACTTACAATCCACGTTGTGCTCTCCGCCATGCCATAACCGCATCCTCCAATAACAAATCGGTAATAGTCATAGTTATAGTAATGGCTTTATGGTGGGCATCATAACAACAATATTTCGTTTCACCTGCCGACTCTCACCCTCGACGTTTGACAGGACCGCTATGTTTACTTTATTGACCAATGCCCGTGTTTTTTCTCCTGAGGATTTAGGCCTCTGCTCCCTGCTCATTCATGCCGACCGAATTGTGGCGGTAGAAAAAGATATTTCATTGTTTGATGGCATCAACGAGGTCATCGATTGTCGGGGTAAATGGGTTATCCCTGGTATCATCGATCAGCATGTTCATCTTACCGGTGGCGGTGGTGAAGCCGGATTTGCCAGTCGGACGCCCGCCGTCAAGCTGCGCGATCTGATTCAGGCGGGTATTACCACGGTGGTTGGCGTGTTAGGCACCGATGCCATTTCCCGTTCGCCCAAAGATCTCTACGCTAAAATGCAGTCTCTCAACCTTGAGGGATTACGCGCGTTTATGCACACGGGAGCCTACGCCGTTCCCAGCCCAACTATTACGCGATCCATCCGCGATGATATGGCCTTCATTCCGGCAATTCTTGGTGTAAAAATCGCCCTCGCCGATCACCGCGGTTCTTTCCCCTCTTCCCAGGAGTTGCTGAGGATAGTGAGCGATATTCGCGTCGCTTCCCTGCTGGCTGGGAAAAAGGGCTTGCTGCATGTGCACCTGGGGAATCTGCCGGAAGGGATGTCGCAACTTATTGAGCTGTGTGATGCGGGTATTCCGATTCACCATATTTCACCGACGCATGTTGCGAGAACTGAACCCTTGTTCGAACAGGCGATTGCTTTCGCCCATCGCGGCGGCCATATCGACGTTACGTCTGGCGGCAGCCGCTTTACACCTCAGGAACAGGCGATCCTCCACGCCCTGGAAGCGCAGGTTCCGGCGGATCGCATCACGATCAGTTCTGACGGCAATGGCAGCGTTCCGCGCTTTAACGCTCAGGGTATCGTTGAAGGTTTAAGCGCGGCACCGGTCGCAGGCAATCTTAACCTGCTTCCTCGCCTGATTGATGTCGGGATTCCGGTGTCACAGGCCATCGCGATGCTGACGGCAAACGTTGCGCGCTCGCTGGGTATTTCCGGGGGCGTGCTCTGCGCCGGAGAACGTGCTGATATCTGTGTACTCAATGATGACCTCTCGCTGGCCCATCTGTTTGCCGCGGGTAAACCGTTGCTGCGGGATGGCGAGTGCCTGGTTACCGGCAACTTCGAGTAAGGGGGCAAGAATGTCATTGCTACTGGCGCTAATCGCCATCATTTTTGCCGGACGTCTGATCCTCAAAAAATATCACCCCCAGTCGGTACTGTTATTGACCGGGATTGTGCTGTTGCTTATCGCGCATTTTAGCGGAATGACCTCACTCAGTGGCTTGGTGAAAAAGAGCACCGGATTTGGCCCCTTTGACGCCTTTGAGTTTATTCGCGATACCCTGAGCGTGCGTCTCGGCGGCCTCGGACTGCAAATTATGCTGATTGGTGGTTTTGCCACCTACATGTCAGCCATTGGCGCAAGCCAGGTACTGGTTCGGGTGACGTCTCGTCCTTTGCAACGGCTGAACTCGCCTTATCTGCTGCTGGGGCTGGCACTGCTATTGGGTCAATTCCTGTCGCTGTTTATCAGCAGCGCCACCGGATTGGGTCTGCTGTTGATGGCGACGCTTTACCCGCTGCTTACCCGTCTTGGCTGTAGCCGCGCCGCGGTTGCCGCCGTTATCGCCAGTACCTGTGCGGTTGAGTTTGGCCCCGGCTCCGGCAACTCTGTTCTCGCCGCCAAAACTGCAGGCATCGAGGTCGTGAACTATTTCGTGCAGGATCAGTTGCCAATCGTTGTGCCCGTCATTCTTTTCATCGCCCTACTGCATATTGTTGTGCAACGCTTTTTTGACCGTCGGGAAAGCGGTGACAATGCGGCTCAGCAGATGCAGACATTAACGTCGACCGAAGAAGCCGACGCCCCGATCGGCTGGCTGTTTCTGCCCATGCTGCCGCTGGTATTGATGCTGGTGTGCAGCGATTTAGTATTCAGCTCTCTCAAGATCACGCTGGATACCGCTGTACTGATAAGCCTCGCTATTACGCTGGTTTGTGAGTACTGCCGTCATCGCAAGGCGCGTGAGGTGATGGCTGGCGTACAAAAGGTTTTTGACAGCATGGGCAGCGTTTTTGCCACCGTCGTGACGCTGATTATCGCCGGTGAAGTCTTTTCCGCCGGACTGAAAGCCATTGGTGCCGTTGACGCACTGTTGTCACTTTCCGGTGAATTTGGCCTCAGCGCCGCCTCTATTATCCTGCTGATGACCCTGATCACCTTCGCAATTTCAGCGCTGATGGGCTCCGGGAATGCGGCATTTTTCTCCTTCGCACCCATGGTGCCGGACATCAGCCGTCATATCGGTAGCGATATCGCTGTCATGATGTTGCCTATCCAGATCTCGGCGGGTATTGGTCGTACGCTATCGCCCATCGCCGGCGTAATCATTGCTATCGCAGGGATTGCAGGTGTCTCGCCTGTGGATATTGTTAAGCGTACCGCGATTCCGATGCTGGGCGGTTGGCTACTGATGATTGCGTTAACCTTTGCCCGGTCTGGGCATCTGCTGGCGGTTCTGCCGTGGCTGGCAGTCCTTGTGCTACTGATGGTCGGTGGTTACTTCTGGCAGCGCCGACGTAAACAGCCGCTTGCCGTACAGTAAAAAAAAGCCGGAGTCTCAGACTCCGGCTTTCACTTTCTTCGGAATTACGCCGCTTTCACAGCATCGGCAATACGGTGGGCGAATTCAGTCACCTGCGCTTCGTCTTCACCTTCAACCATCACACGAATTAACGGTTCGGTACCAGACTTACGCAGCAGGACGCGTCCACGGTTACCCAGCGCCGCTTCCACTTCAGCCATCACCGCTTTCACATTTTCATGTTCCAGTGGATCGCCGCTACCTGCTGTGTATCGTACGTTAACCAGCAGCTGTGGGAACATTTTCATGCCGCTGCACAGGTCGTGCAGGCTCATATGGTTGCGTACCATCGCCGCCAGCACCTGCAGACCCGCCACGATACCGTCACCAGTGGTGGTTTTGTCCAGCAGGATCACATGACCTGAGTTTTCGGCACCGATACGCCAGCCTTTTTCCTGCATTTTTTCCAGCACATAGCGGTCGCCAACTTTTGCACGGGCAAACGGAATACCCAGCTGTTTCAGCGCCAGCTCGAGGCCCATGTTGCTCATCAGCGTACCTACCGCGCCACCGCGCAGCTGACCCTGACGCAGGGCTTCACGGGCGATGATGTACATGATCTGATCGCCATCGACCTTATTACCTTCGTGGTCAACCATAATGACGCGGTCGCCATCGCCATCCAGCGCAATACCCAGATCGGCTTTTTCCGCAATCACGCGCGCCTGCAGAGCACGGACGTCGGTGGCGCCGACTTCTTCATTGATATTCACACCGTTTGGCTCACAGCCAATGGCAATCACGTTTGCACCCAGTTCACGCAGTACATTTGGCGCAATGTGGTACGTCGCACCGTTAGCGCAATCCACCACTATTTTAAGTTCATTCAGGCTCAGTTCGTTCGGGAAGGTGCCTTTGCAAAACTCGATATAGCGACCGGCAGCATCAACGATACGCGTGGCTTTACCCAGTTCAGCGGAATCCACGCAGGTGATCGCTTTTTCCATCTCGGCTTCAATGGCTTCTTCCACTGCATCCGGCAGTTTAGTCCCGTCGGTAGAGAAGAATTTAATCCCGTTGTCATAGTACGGGTTGTGCGAAGCGGAGATAACAATCCCGGCCTCAGCACGGAAGGCGCGCGTCAGATACGCAACGGCGGGTGTTGGCATTGGCCCTGTGAATGAGGCTGAGAGTCCGGCGGCAGCCAGGCCCGCTTCCAGCGCAGACTCCAGCATATAGCCGGAAATACGCGTATCTTTACCGATAATAATTTTACGTGAACCATGACGAGCAAGCACTTTCCCTGCAGCCCAGCCCAGCTTGAGCACAAAGTCAGGAGTAATTGGGGCATCGCCTACGCGACCGCGGATCCCATCAGTGCCAAAATATTTACGATTACTCATAGCGTTTTTTTTCCTTTGCAGACAATGTGGCTTCCACCACACGCATCGCTTCTACGGTTTCTTTGACGTCATGGACACGAACGATCTGCGCCCCCTGCATTGCGGCAATCACCGCGCACGCAAGGCTACCGCTCAGGCGTTCAGATGGCCCCACATTCAGTAACTGGCCAACCATTGATTTTCGTGACATCCCAACCAGCAATGGCAGATTAAAATGATGAAACTCAGACAAACGTGCCAGTAATGTGTAGTTGTGAGTGAGATTTTTACCGAATCCGAATCCGGGGTCGAGCAACAATTTATCTTTTGTGATTCCAGCCCGCTCGCAACGTGCTATTTGCTCAACAAAGTAACGGTTTACCTCAGCAAAAACATCCTCATACTTTGGTGCTTCCTGCATGGTTTTCGGCTGCCCCTGCATATGCATCAGGCAAACCGGTAATCCGGTCTCCGCTGCGGCTTCCAGCGCTCCAGGCTCCGAGAGTGAGCGAATATCATTGATGATATGCGCGCCAACTCTGGCGCATTCGCGAATCACTTCGGGTTTTGAGGTATCGACCGAAATCCACACTTCAAAACGCTGGGCAATCGCCTCGACCACTGGGATCACTCGCTGCAACTCTTCTTCCACACTCACATCAGCCGCGCCCGGACGCGTGGACTCACCGCCCACATCAATGATAGTCGCCCCGGCGTTAATCATCAGGTTTGCGTGTTTTACCGCCTCAACCAGAGAGTTGTGCGCTCCACCATCGGAAAATGAGTCTGGCGTGACGTTCAAAATCCCCATGACGTGCGGATGGCTGAGATCCAGTGAAGAACCCTGAGCAAAGAGTTTCATAGTTTTATCCCTGGTAAAATCTTGAATATGCAGATAAGAAAAACCCCGGAGCAAGCCCCAGGGTTTTCAATTAAAACACGGTCATCATCAACGATAACTTATTTGTCGCCCAGTTGCTCTGACATAGTGCCAGAGTCCGGCGCACGCGGTTCATCAACCGGACGCGGTGCACTCGGCTTACCGGTGCTACCAGAGTTGTTGTTAGAAGAACCCGGTTCTTCCCAACCCGCTGGCGGACGTACGTCGCGGCGAGCCATTAGATCGTCAATCTGCGGCGCATCGATGGTCTCATATTTCATGAGCGCATCTTTCATTGAGTGCAGAATGTCCATGTTTTCGTTCAGCAAACGACGTGCACGGTCATAGTTACGCTCAATCAGCAGCTTAACTTCCTGATCGATAATGCGAGCGGTTTCATCGGACATGTGTTTCGCTTTCGCCACAGAACGTCCCAGGAACACTTCGCCTTCTTCTTCAGCGTACAGCAACGGACCGAGTTTATCGGAGAAGCCCCACTGAGTAACCATGTTACGCGCCAGATTAGTCGCGACTTTAATGTCGTTCGACGCACCGGTAGAAACATGTTCAGCACCGTAGATGATCTCTTCCGCCAGACGGCCACCGTACAGTGTGGAGATCTGACTTTCCAGTTTCTGACGGCTGGCGCTGATTGCGTCGCCTTCAGGCAGGAAGAAGGTCACACCCAGCGCACGACCGCGCGGGATAATCGTTACTTTGTGCACCGGATCGTGTTCCGGTACCAGGCGACCGATAATCGCGTGGCCAGCTTCGTGATACGCGGTAGATTCTTTCTGCGCTTCCGTCATCACCATGGAGCGACGTTCCGCACCCATCATGATTTTGTCTTTCGCTTTTTCGAACTCAACCATCGACACTACGCGCTTGTTGCCACGAGCAGCAAACAGCGCCGCTTCGTTCACCAGGTTCGCGAGGTCCGCACCGGAGAAGCCAGGTGTGCCACGTGCAATGATTGCCGCATCGATATCCGGAGACAGCGGTACGCGACGCATATGCACTTTCAGGATCTGTTCACGACCGCGAACGTCTGGCAGACCAACCACAACCTGACGGTCGAAACGGCCTGGACGCAGCAGCGCAGGGTCAAGAACGTCCGGACGGTTAGTTGCCGCGATAACGATAATACCTTCGTTACCTTCGAAGCCGTCCATCTCAACCAGCATCTGGTTCAGAGTCTGTTCACGTTCATCGTGACCACCGCCCAGACCTGCGCCACGCTGGCGACCTACGGCGTCGATTTCATCGATGAAGATGATGCACGGTGCCGCTTTCTTGGCTTGTTCGAACATGTCACGCACACGAGATGCACCGACACCCACGAACATTTCCACGAAATCAGAACCGGAAATTGTGAAGAATGGAACCTTCGCTTCACCTGCGATAGCTTTCGCCAGCAGGGTTTTACCCGTACCCGGAGGACCAACCATCAGGACGCCTTTCGGGATTTTACCGCCCAGTTTCTGGAAACGGCTCGGTTCGCGCAGATACTCAACCAGCTCAGCGACTTCTTCTTTTGCTTCGTCACAACCCGCAACGTCAGCAAAAGTCGTTTTGATCTGATCTTCCGTCAGCATGCGCGCTTTGCTCTTGCCGAACGACATGGCACCTTTGCCACCACCGCCCTGCATCTGACGCATGAAGAAGATCCAGACACCAATCAGCAGCAGCATTGGGAACCAGGAAATGAAGATAGAAGCCAGCAGGCTCGGCTCTTCAGGTGGTTCGCCAACAACCTTGACGTTTTTGGTCAGCAGGTTATCAAGCAGCTTCGGATCGTTAACCGGGATGTAGGTCGTGTAACGGTTACTATCTTTCTTGGTAACGTTAATCTCACGTCCGTTGATCTTCGCTTCACGAACCTGGTCCTGATTGACCTCTTGCAGGAAGGTAGAGTAATCAACCTTACGGCCATTAGACTCGCTGGGCCCAAAGCTCTGGAATACTGACATCAGCACAACGGCAATGACCAGCCAGAGAATTAGGTTTTTCGCCATGTCACTCAAGGGATTAACCTCATATTACAACTGTGTTAAAAACAGCGTCAGGATACTCTATATCCAGTTTCTTTCAAACTTTCGTTTGAAATCTGCCGGTTATGGTTTACGCCCGGTCGCTACAATATACACTTCACGCGAACGGGCGCGAGAAGAGTCCGGCTTACGAACTTTGACCTTCGTAAACAGGGAGCGAATCTCTCTTAGATACTCATCGAAGCCTTCGCCCTGGAACACCTTCACTACAAAACTACCACCTGGCGCTAATACATCACGAGCCATTCCAAGCGCCAGCTCTACCAGATACATGGCCCGGGGAATATCCACCGCCGGTGTTCCACACATATTTGGCGCCATATCAGACATGACAACTTGTACTTTACTGTCACCTACGCGTTCAAGTAACGCTTTCAGGACTAATTCATCACGAAAGTCGCCCTGAAGGAAGTCCACACCAACGATTGGATCCATAGGTAAAAGATCGCAAGCGATAATGCGGCCGGTGTTGCCGATCTGCGTAACTGCATATTGCGACCAGCCACCGGGTGCAGCACCGAGATCAACTATCGTCATCCCCGGTTTAAAAATTTTGTCACTTTGCTGTATTTCATCAAGTTTAAACCAGGCACGGGAACGTAACCCCTTTTTCTGCGCCTGTTGAACATATTTATCGCTAAAGTGTTCCTGAAGCCAGCGACTCGAGCTGGCAGAACGCTTTTTACCTGTCATTTCACATTCCCAAAGGGCAGTTCATCGTAACCAATGGTGTAAATTTCTACACAGCTATTTGGTGATATATGGGAGATGGCGGTAGAATGACCCGTTTTCAATCCCAACGTAAGCAAAAATATACGATGAATCTGAGTACTAAACAAAAACAGCACCTGAAAGGTCTGGCACATCCGCTCAAGCCTGTAGTTATGCTTGGCAATAATGGTTTGACCGAAGGGGTACTGGCCGAGATTGAACAAGCGTTAGAGCACCATGAACTTATCAAGGTGAAAATCGCCTCGGAAGATCGCGATACTAAAACCTTGATCGTGGAAGCTATCGTACGCGAAACCGGCGCCTGCAATGTACAGGTCATCGGCAAAACGCTGGTACTGTATCGCCCGACTAAAGAACGTAAAATCTCGCTGCCACGCTAAGAATATCCCAAAGTTGCACACGAAGTTTGTGTAAAACGCGGGGTTTTCCGCTAGCAGGAGAGCAAAATGCCACGCTCTCTTCGTTGATAAAAGGCCGCTATGCGGCCTTTTTCCTTTCTTTACAATGTATCAACATCTTAACCAAGATGCGAATTACAGGTATTCTACCTTCGTCACTTCATATTCCACTTCGCCGCCCGGCGTTTTGATAACTACGACGTCATCCTGCTCTTTACCGATCAGGCCACGAGCGATAGGCGAGTTCACTGAAATCAGGTTCTGTTTAAAATCGGCTTCATCATCGCCGACAATACGCCAGGTCTGCTCTTCATCGTTATCGAGATTCAGAACGGTAACCGTCGCACCGAAAACAACGCGGCCATTGTTCGGCATTTTAGTAACGTCGATTACCTGCGCGTTGGACAGTTTAGCTTCGATATCTTTAATGCGTCCTTCGCAGAAACCCTGCTGTTCGCGCGCCGCGTGATACTCCGCGTTCTCTTTCAGGTCACCGTGCTCACGCGCTTCAGCGATAGCGGCAATAATTTCAGGACGGCGCACAGATTTCAGAAAATCCAGCTCTTCGCGCAGTTTTTCAGCACCACGTAAGGTCATCGGGATAGCTTGCATTTGTTATACCTCTTGAACATTCCTGTAGGGGGTAGTTGCTCTCACCCCGGCTGCTAAGCCCACCCTGGCGTGTGTCATGCCAGAGTCAGAAGCAAAAAAATACCGACCCGGGGCTCAAGGTCCCAGGTCAGCTACAATTCTCTATTTGATGATCATTTTACCCTGGAGTTCCTTATGGGTCATCGTTTACTTTTTGGGGCGTTGCGCCGTAGTATGACGGCCTGTTTCCAGGTTGTTAGCGCGAGATTATGCGATTTTCCAGATTTACCATCGGATTGACTGCCAGTATAGCGTTCAGCGTTCAGGCTGCGAACGTCGACGAGTATATCAATCAGCTCCCTGCCGGGGCCAACCTCGCCCTTATGGTACAGAAGGTTGGCGCACCTGCACCCGCTATTGATTTTCATAGCCAGCAGATGGCGCTGCCCGCCAGTACCCAGAAAGTAATCACCGCGCTGGCGGCATTGATTCAGCTCGGGCCTGACTTTCGTTTTACCACCACGCTCGAGACCAAAGGCAGCGTGGAAGGCGGCGTATTGAAAGGTGACTTAGTGGCACGATTTGGTGCCGATCCGACGCTAAAACGCCAGGATATTCGCAATATGGTGGCAACCCTGAAAAAATCAGGTGTGACGCAAATTGCCGGGAATATCCTGATCGACACCTCTATTTTTGCCAGTCATGATAAAGCGCCCGGCTGGCCCTGGAACGACATGACGCAGTGTTTTAGTGCACCGCCCGCAGCGGCTATTGTCGATAGAAACTGTTTCTCGGTTTCACTCTACAGCGCGCAAAAACCCAACGATCTCGCCTTTATTCGCGTGGCATCTTATTACCCGGTCACCATGTTCAGTCAGGTGCGAACTCTCGCCCGAGGTTCTGCGGAAGCGCAATATTGTGAACTGGATGTAGTTCCCGGCGATCTCAACCGCTATACGCTGACCGGATGCCTGCCACAACGTGCCGATCCGCTGCCGCTGGCGTTCGCCATTCAGGACGGTGCCAGCTATGCCGGGGCAATTATCAAAGATGAGCTAAAACAAGCAGGTATCACCTACAGCGGTACACTGCTGCGCCAGACGTTGGTCAACGAACCAGGAACGGTGGTCGCCAGTAAACAGTCTGCGCCGCTACATGACCTGCTTAAGATTATGCTGAAAAAATCGGACAACATGATTGCCGATACCGTTTTCCGTATGATTGGTCATGCCCGATTTAACGTGCCGGGCACCTGGCGGGCGGGTTCTGACGCCGTGCGCCAGATTTTGCGTCAGCAGGCAGGCGTCGATATCGGCAACACTATTATTGCCGACGGTTCTGGCCTCTCCCGCCATAACCTGATTGCCCCAGCGACCATGATGCAGGTGCTGCAATATATCGCTCAACACGATAACGAGCTGAACTTTATCACTATGCTGCCACTGGCGGGCCACGACGGCTCTCTGCAATACCGTGCGGGTCTGCATCAGGCTGGTGTGGATGGCAAAGTATCGGCGAAGACAGGCTCGCTGCAGGGGGTTTATAACCTCGCAGGTTTCATCACCACGGCAAGCGGCCAACGCATGGCATTCGTGCAGTATTTATCTGGTTATGCGGTAGAGCCAGCTGACCAGCGTAATCGCCGTATTCCGTTGGTGCGCTTCGAGAGCCGGTTGTACAAGGATATTTATCAGAACAACTGAGTGCATTATTGCCGGATGTCGACGCTAACGCGTCTTATCCGGCCTACGATATGATGCCGTCCGTAGGCCGGATAAGCGCTAGCGCCATCCGGCGACGAGATTAACGCTTGTAGATGAACTCAACGCCTTCTTCGTCGTCTTCGTCCCAATCGTCATCCCAGTCATCTTCCGCTTCGTCTTCGACTTCAGCGAGCTGCTGGCGGTGATAATCATCCCACATGAACTCAACTTTCTCTGGCTGTTTCGCTTCTTCAGCCTGAACAATCGGGTTCTCGATGATAAAGGTCATCACATCCCAGCAGAGATCTTTCACGCCCAGCTGGCTGGCGGCAGAGATCAGGTAATATTTACCTTCCCAACCCAACGCTTCGGCGATCGCTTTCGCTTTCTCTTCCGCTTCAGCCTTGTCCATCAAATCAATTTTGTTGAACACTAACCAGCGCGGTTTAGATGCCAAATCCTGACTGTATTTTTCCAGTTCGCCAATAATGATACGGGCGTTTTCAACTGGATCAGAGCCATCAATCGGATCGATATCGATGAGGTGAAGCAGTACACGGCAACGTTCCAGGTGTTTCAGGAAGCGGATGCCCAGGCCTGCGCCTTCAGCCGCGCCTTCAATCAGTCCCGGAATGTCGGCAACCACGAAGCTCTTTTCGTTGTCCATACGCACCACGCCCAGGCTCGGCACCAGGGTGGTAAACGGATAATCAGCGACTTTCGGCTTCGCCGCGGACACCGCACGGATAAAGGTCGATTTCCCAGCGTTTGGCATGCCCAGCATACCCACGTCCGCCAGCAGCATCAGCTCCAGCATCAGATCGCGCTTATCACCCGGCGTACCCATTGTTTTCTGACGCGGAGTACGGTTAACCGAGGATTTGAAACGGGTGTTGCCCAGACCGTGCCAGCCACCTTTAGCGACCATCAGACGCTGACCGTGTTTGGTCATGTCGCCCATGGTTTCGCCCGTGCCCTGATCGATAACACGCGTACCAACAGGTACTTTAATGGTAACGTCTTTGCCACGCTTACCGGTGCAATCACGGCTCGCGCCATTCTGACCACGTTCCGCACGGAATGATTTTTCAAAACGGTAATCGATCAGCGTGTTCAGGTTTTCGTCGGCTTCCAGCCAAACGTCACCACCGTCACCACCATCACCACCGTCCGGACCGCCTTTTGGGATGTACTTTTCGCGGCGGAAGCTGACGCAACCATTACCGCCATCACCTGCAACGACCAGAATCGATGCTTCATCAACAAACTTCATTTTACTCTCCGTAAATCATTCGCCTGAGCGGGGTTGCGAAACCACCGTTTCATGCTTACGTAAACCGCCCCAAATTCGATGACCAATGGCGGAATACATCGCGCCCGCAACCACGATAAACGCACCGAGATAACCTAATAGGTTTAGCATCGGTCTGGCGAAGAAATCGGGCCAGGCCAGTGATAATAAATCTGAAAATAACAACGTAAACAGCGGTGTGAGCGTGATAAGAGCGCTCACCTGCGCCGCCTGCCAACGCGCCATTGCTTCCGCGAGAGCGCCATATCCTACCAGCGTATTCAGGCCGCAGAATATCAGGCATGCCAGCTGCCAGTCGCTGAGCTGCGTGATGACACCGGGTTTAGCCAGCGGCAACAACGCGATCGTACATAAAGTGTACAGTAAAAACAGGATCTGCGGTGATGCCAGGCGGCGCAATAACACCTTTTGCGCGACCCCATAGCTCACCCAGACCATCGCCGCACCGACACCAAAGATAACGCCCCAGGTGTAATCGGTGAGTCGGGTAAAAATTTCGATCAGGCTGGTATTAAAAAACAGGACCAGTCCGCTCAGAAGCATAATGGCGCCAATCACCTGCGTACCGCGCATCTTTTCTTTCAGGATAAAGACGCTGGCGATCATCATACCAACCGGTGACAGCTGACCGATAACCTGCGAAGCCGTTGGGCTCAAATACTGCAAGGATGAACTAAACAGAATGAAGTTACCGAACAACCCACCGGTTGCGATAGCCAGCAACACCAGCCAACGCGCTTTGCGAAAAATACGCAACGGAGGGAGCTTTTTTTTAACCGCAAGAATAGCGCCAAGGCCAACGCTTGCCATTAAAAAACGGTAGAACACCACGGTAGGAGGCTCCATCACCTCCAGCACTTGCTTCATTGCTATTGGCAAAGCGCCCCAACATACTGCCGTTGTGAGTGCTAACAGAATACCAATGCCTGCCTGCTGCTTCATGCCGTATTCCCTGCAAGGGCTCGTTTCCGGGTTGTCACGGCGCGACGAGCGTATTTACCGGCCGTCGAATGTAAAAAGCCCCGCAACGTGTTGCGGGGCTTTTATCCGTTACCGGGACGCGAAAAACTTATTCAGCAACGATGCTGATGAATTTACGGTTTTTCGGGCCTTTCACTTCAAATTTCACTTTACCGTCTGCTTTAGCAAACAGAGTGTGGTCTTTGCCGCAACCAACGTTAGAGCCAGCGTGGAATTTAGTACCACGTTGACGAACGATGATGCTACCAGCCAGAACTGTTTCACCGCCGAAGCGTTTTACGCCCAGACGTTTAGCTTCTGAATCGCGACCGTTACGAGTCGAGCCGCCAGCCTTTTTATGTGCCATTTAATCTGCTCCCCTTAACTTAAGCGCTGATGCCAGTGATTTTCACATCAGTGAACCACTGACGATGGCCCTGCTGCTTACGGTAGTGTTTACGACGACGAAACTTAACAATTTTAACTTTCTCGCCACGACCGTGAGCAACGACTTCAGCTTTGATAACGCCGCCATCAACGAAAGGAACGCCGATTTTGACTTCTTCACCGTTTGCGATCATCAGAACTTCTGCGAATTCAACAGATTCGCCAGTTGCGATGTCCAGCTTTTCCAGGCGAACGGTCTGACCTTCGCTTACTCGGTGTTGTTTACCACCACTTTGGAAAACCGCGTACATAAAAAACTCCGCTTCCGCGCACACCTTTTTGATGATTCAGAGTGCGCTATAAATATTCACAATAGGGCGCGAATATTACGCAAAACGCGAGCCTTTGACAAGTGCTACCGTCAATACATGAAGAAAAAAAACACAACACGTACGGTAACGTTTATCTACGGCGTTTTTTCAGTACAATCAGCATATATTTATAACCCTAAACCCGACGTTACCTTCCCACACAGTAAGGTAATCGGGGCGAGAAGCCCGGCTTTTGCGATGAATTTAGAAAAAATCAATGAGTTAACCGCGCAAGATATGGCGGGGGTCAATGCGACAATCCTTGAACAGCTCAATTCCGACGTTCAGTTGATCAATCAACTGGGGTACTACATCGTTAGCGGCGGCGGAAAACGCATTCGCCCAATGATCGCCGTCCTCGCCGCGCGGGCCGTTGGTTACCAGGAAAATGCGCACGTTACGATTGCGGCCCTCATCGAGTTTATCCACACAGCGACCCTGCTGCACGACGATGTTGTGGATGAGTCAGACATGCGCCGTGGGAAAGCTACGGCAAATGCGGCGTTTGGTAATGCGGCCAGCGTGCTGGTTGGCGATTTTATCTATACCCGTGCATTTCAGATGATGACCAGCCTTGGCTCGTTGAAAGTGCTGGAAGTCATGTCGAAAGCAGTCAACGTCATTGCCGAAGGCGAAGTCTTGCAGTTGATGAACGTCAACGACCCGGACATCACCGAAGAAAACTATATGCGCGTCATCTACAGTAAGACCGCGCGTTTGTTTGAAGCGGCAGCCCAATGTTCAGGTATTCTGGCTGGCTGTAGCGAAGAACAAGAAAAAGGGTTGCAGGATTATGGCCGTTATCTCGGTACCGCTTTCCAGTTAATTGACGATTTGCTGGATTACAGCGCAGATGGCGAGCAGCTGGGTAAAAACGTCGGTGATGACCTCAACGAGGGTAAACCAACGCTGCCACTGTTGCATGCCATGCGCCACGGCACCCCAGAACAAGCGCTAATGATCCGCCAGGCCATTGAGCAAGGTAATGGTCGTCACCTTCTGGAACCGGTTCTGGAAGCGATGAACGCCTGTGGGTCTCTGGAATGGACCCGTCAGCGGGCAGAAGAAGAGGCTGATAAAGCCATCGCTGCGCTTCAGGTGCTGCCCGATACGCCGTGGAGAGAAGCGCTGATTGGTCTGGCACATATCGCCGTGCAGCGCGACCGTTAATTCCCTACAGCATCCTCCCTCATCCCGTGCCCTGCACGGGATTTTCTTATAAGTTCCAGTAAGAATTTACCCCCTCCAGATAATCACGCAGAACCTTGGCATATTCTGAATATACACACACTTTACATGAACATTTTAGAACATTCGTTCTTCGGGCGTTATAGTGTCGGCACAACCGATCGTGAAACCGTAAGCCGTTAACCAAAGGAGAGATGAATTGATGGAAAGCAAGCTGATTGACTGGCATCCGGCCGACATCATCGCCGGACTGCGCAAGAAAGGGACCTCAATGGCCGCTGAATCACGTAAAAATGGATTGAGTTCATCAACGCTGGCCAATGCGTTAACGAGACCATGGCCAAAAGGTGAGTTGATTATCGCCCGGGCACTGGGAACTGACCCCTGGGTGATTTGGCCGTCACGCTATCACGATGCCAAAACGCATGAGTTCATCGACAGAACGCGGATGATGAGGAGTCGCAGAGAGAAAAAGAATCCGGAATGAACATTGAGCTGTAACCCCCGGCCAACTGAACTGGGGGTTACAAGAGACGTTGACGATTATTCGCCTTTCACGCGCTCAATGTTTGCGCCCAGCGCACGCAGTTTATCTTCGATGCGCTCATAGCCGCGATCGATGTGATAAATACGGTCGACTACCGTCGTACCTTCAGCAATACACCCTGCCAGCACCAGGCTTGCAGATGCGCGCAGATCGGTCGCCATAACCTGTGCGCCAGAGAGCGTTTCCACGCCGTGGCAAATCACGGTATTGCTTTCGATTTCTGCGTGAGCGCCCATACGGCTCAGCTCAGGCACGTGCATAAAGCGGTTCTCAAACACGGTTTCCGTGATGAAGCCGGTCCCTTCTGCCACCAGGTTCAGCAATGTAAACTGGGCCTGCATGTCGGTAGGGAATGCCGGATGCGGTGCAGTACGCACATTGACCGCTTTCGGACGTTTACCGTGCATATCAAGGCTGATCCAATCATCACCCACTTCAATATCCGCACCCGCATCACGCAGCTTCGCCAGAACGGCATCCAGCGTGTCCGGCTGTGCATTACGGCAGATAATCTTGCCGCGAGAAATTGCCGCCGCCACCAGGAAGGTACCGGTTTCGATACGATCTGGCAGAACGCGATAAACACCACCGCCAAGACGCTCAACGCCTTCGATGGTAATACGATCGGTGCCCTGACCCGTGATCTTCGCGCCCAGCGCAATCAGGAAGTTCGCGGTATCCACAATCTCCGGCTCGCGCGCAGCGTTTTCGATGATGGTGGTGCCTTCGGCAAGCGTTGCTGCGCACATGATGGTGACCGTCGCGCCGACGCTCACTTTGTCCATGACGATATGCGCGCCTTTCAGACGGCCATCAACGGACGCCTTCACATAGCCTTCTTCCAGCTTAATTGTCGCGCCTAACTGCTCCAGACCGGTAATGTGCAGGTCAACCGGACGCGCGCCAATGGTACAGCCACCCGGCAGTGAAACCTGGCCCTGACCAAAGCGGGCAACCAGCGGCCCGAGCGCCCAAATGGATGCACGCATGGTTTTCACCAAATCGTACGGCGCACAGAAGACGTTCACATCACGCGCATCGATGTGCACAGAACCATTACGCTCAACTTTCGCACCCAGCTGGCTCAGCAGCTTCATTGATGTGTCGACGTCCTTCAGTTTCGGGACGTTTTGGATCTCTACAGGTTCTTCAGCCAGCAGCGCCGCAAACAGGATCGGCAGTGCGGCGTTTTTAGCGCCTGAAATTGTGACTTCGCCCTGGAGCTTAGTTGGCCCCTGAACACGAAATTTATCCATTATTCTGTTCTCTGTTAAGAATTTATCTTCGCTACCGGCACATCACCCGTAGCTCAAAAACCGTTAAGTTTGCGATCGCGCGCCCATTCCGCTGGGGTAAACGCCTTAATCGACACGGCATGAATGCGGTTGTCCGCAATGTACTCCATCAACGGGCCATAGACCGATTGCTGCTTCTTGACCCGGCTCATGCCTTCAAACATCTCACCCACGGCAATAACCTGAAAGTGACTGCCGTCGCCAGAAACGTGGACTTCCTGGAGGGAGAGTGCATTCATCAGCACGCTCTGAATTTCATTATTTTCCATGGGCTCTTCATTCGTCAGATAGTGAAAACAGCCCAACATCTTAGAGCAAAGTGGCGCTGTCATAAATAAGCAAAAAGCCTCGCTGATAAATCAGACAAGGCTTTAGTGGCAGATCCCCCTCAGGGGTTTTGCCGGATAGCGGCACAAGACCTTATCCGGCCTGGAAAAATTAACGCGGAAGGACGTCGTCAGGCAGATTGTAAAGCTGCGCCAGCGTGTACACTTTATCGTTAACACCAGTGAGCGAAACGCTGTTTCCCTGCTGCTTGCCCTGATTAATCAGATGCAACAGTAACGCCAGACCGCCGGTATCTACCCGGGATACCTGGTTCAGGTCGATGCAGGATACTCCTTTCATCGCCTCAACTCGTGCATCCCATAATGGGTTTAACACGTCCTGATCCAGCTCCCCCACCAGCACCAGCTTGTCACCTTCACGCGACCAGGTGAGTGACTGCGTCATTATTTTTTCTCTTCCAGAGTGATTTTCTGCTGAGCAATAGATTTCAGCTGCGCCGTCAGGCCATCAATACCTTTGGTACGCAGCAGATCGCTCCACTCATTTTGTTTGGTGGTGATCATACTTACGCCTTCAGCAATCATGTCATAAGCCTGCCAGTTACCGGTCTGGGAGTTTTTACGCCACTGGAAATCCAAACGTACCGGAGGACGACCGTTTGGATCGATGATGGTTACGCGGATAGGCACGATGGTCGCATCACCCAGCGGTTGCTCTGGTGCAATTTCATAAGTCTGGCCATGGTACATCGCCAGAGCCTGGCCGTAGGCCTGCTTCAGATATTCACGAAATGCGGCAAAATAGGCTTCACGCTGAGCAGGGGTCGCATCTTTGTAGTAGCGCCCCAGTACCAGCGCACCCGCATATTTAACCTGCACGTATGGCAACAGTTCCTGATCGACAACCTGACGCAGGTAATCCGGGTTTGCGCGGATTTTAGGCTGTTCATTCTTCAGACGGTCAAATGTTTTCTGCGCCGCCTCATTCATCTGTTTGTACGGGTTCGTTTGGTCGGCTGCAGTTGCTGCGCTAAGCGGGGCAATCACCAGCATAGCCACCATCATCAATCGTTTAAACATACGTCGATTCTCCTGAGATTATTTCGTTGCGCCCGCAGGCGTAGTGGCTTCATTATTGCCGTCAGTTGCGGCTGGCGCATCGCCAGAATTCTTATTGTCATCACCTTTACTGTTGCTGTTGTAAAGGAACTGACCAATCATATCTTCCAGCACCATCGCGGATTTCGTGTCCTGAATCGTACCGCCATCTTTGAGGATAGACGTTCCCAGCTCAGGATCTTCAAAACCCACATTCAATGCCAGATACTGTTCGCCCAGCAGACCGGAAGTACGGATGCTCAGAGAACTGGTGTCAGGAATATGGTTAAAACGCGATTCGATTTCCAGCGTCACACGCGGCAGGTACGTTTTCGGATCTAACGAGATGTCCGATACGCGTCCAACTACCACCCCGCCAATCCGCACCGGAGAACGCTCTCTCAGGCCGCCGATATTATCAAAGGTCGCATAAATCGTGTAAGTCGGCTCAGTACGCATTGAGGTAACGTTCGCCGCCTTCAGGCAAACAAACAGCGCTGCCAGCAGCGCAACCAGCAGGAATAACCCGACCCAAATTTCATTTTTTTTCGTTTGCATGAACTCAATTCCCAAACATCAGTGCGGTCAGCACAAAATCCAGCCCCAGAACGGCAAGAGAGGCGTGCACAACGGTGCGTGTCGTTGCCCGGCTAATCCCGGCAGAGGTCGGGATCGCATCATAACCATTGAACAATGCAATCCAGGTGACCGTAATGGCGAACACCACGCTCTTAATCAGACAGTTAACCAGGTCCAGACGCCAGTCGACGGCATTTTGCATAGCCGACCAGAAGAAGCCTGCATCAATACCCTTCCAGCTTACGCCAACCAGTGAACCACCCCAGATACCCACTGCGACAAAAATAATCGTCAGCAGCGGCAATGAAATGACGCCAGCCCAAAAACGTGGGGAAATCACCCGGCGCAGTGGATCGACGGCCATCATCTCCAGACTGGAAAGCTGTTCGGTCGCCCGCATCAGGCCAATTTCTGCGGTTAAGGCCGACCCGGCCCGCCCGGCAAACAGCAGCGCCGCAACAACCGGTCCCAACTCACGTAACAATGACAGTGCCACCAGCATACCGAGGCTGGTTTCCGCGCTGTAGGTCGTCAGCACCAGGTATCCCTGCAACCCCAGCACCATACCGATGAACACGCCAGAAACAATAATGATCAGCATCGATAAGACACCGACATTATAGAGCTGGCGGATCAGCAGCGGCGCATGTTTGCGAAACTCCGGCTTGCCGACAACCGCATTGAACAACATTAATCCGGCTCGCCCGAACGTCCTGAGGGTTTTTATTCCCCGATGTCCGAGTGATGCCAGCGCATTTAACAACATGGGTGGCTTAACTCCCTGTTTTGAGTAAATCGATGTGGTAGTCGCCCGCCGGGTAACGGAACGGAACCGGTCCATCGGCAATGCCGTCCAGGAACTGGCGTACGCGCGGATCGGCATTTTCTTGTAGTGCCTGAGCACTACCGTAGGCCACTATTTTTTTGTCCGCCATTATATAGGCGTAATCCGCAATACTCAGTACCTCAGGCACATCATGGGATACCACCACACAGGTGACGCCCAGCGCGCTGTTCAGTTCTGAAATCAGCTTCACCAGAACGCCCATGGTGATGGGATCCTGGCCGACGAACGGCTCATCAAACATGATGAGGTCTGGCTCCAGCGCGATAGCACGTGCTAACGCGGCGCGACGCGCCATCCCACCGGATAATTCAGAAGGCATTAATTTGGCCGCACCCCGCAGGCCGACGGCCTCGAGCTTCATCATCACCGTGCTCTTCAGCAACGGCGCTGGCAACGTCGTATGCTCGCGCAGAGGGTACGCGACGTTGTCAAACACATTCATGTCGGTAAATAGCGCACCAGACTGAAACAGCATACTCATGCGCTTACGCACGGTAAATAAACGCGAACGAGACATGGCCGGGACGTTCTCACCGTCAAACAGGATCTCGCCCTTATCCGGGGGGATCTGTCCGCCAATCAGACGCAACAGCGTCGTTTTGCCGATGCCTGATGGCCCCATGATCGCCGTCACCTTACCGCGCGGTACCGTCAGGGAAATATTATCAAAGATGCAGCGGTCACCCCGGGAAAAGCTGACATCGCGCATATCGACTAGATTCGCCACAGACTGCCCCATTGATTCATCCTTTACTATTGCCTCGTTGATCGAAGAGTTTGGCGCTCAATTTAGCCATGAACTCAACATATTTACAGATTATTGCCTGTCCTGGTTAGCGAAAGCTGGCATTTGTTTTACTTTTTAGCCGCATAAAGTCAAAATTAAGACTTCGTTACGGCTTCCAGAAGATCCTTCAAGTGGACCGGCGAGTATACCTGAAGAAAGGACTTTAGATGCTTTTAGCGACGGCGCTGTTAATAATTGGTTTACTTCTGGTGGTCTACGGTGCCGACCGTCTGGTATTTGCTGCATCCATTTTATGTCGAAACTTCGGTATTCCTCCCATTATCATCGGAATGACCGTGGTCAGCATGGGTACGTCGTTACCCGAGATAATTGTCTCCGTTGCCGCATCGATGAATGGGCAACTCGATCTGGCTGTCGGGACCGCTATAGGTTCTAACATCACCAACATTCTGCTTATTTTAGGCCTGTCGGCGCTGATTCATCCTTTTACCGTGCATTCTGATGTTCTGCGTCGTGAATTACCGCTAATGTTGCTGGTAAGTATTTTAGCTGCATCCGTCCTGTATGACGGGCAGTTAAGCCGCAGCGACGGTTTCTTTCTTCTGCTTCTGGCCGTGCTATGGCTGCTATTCATTGTTAAAATCGCCCGTCTGGCCGAGCGACAAGGCAATGACAGCCTGACACGTGAGCAGATAGCTGAGCTGCCGCGCGAAGGCGGATTACCGGTCGCATTTTTGTGGTTGGGCATTGCGCTGATTATCATGCCAATGGCAACACGTATGGTGGTGGACAACGCGACCGTACTGGCGAACTATTTCGCCATGAGCGAACTTACTATCGGGCTGACAGTGGTCGCCATTGGTACCAGCCTGCCGGAGCTGGCAACAGCGATTGCGGGTCTGCGTAAAGGTGAAAATGATATTGCCGTCGGTAACATTATCGGCGCAAACATTTTTAATATCGTTATCGTCCTCGGGCTACCGGCGCTGATTACGCCGGGTGAAGTCAATCCGATGGCCTTCACCCGTGACTATAGCGTCATGCTGCTGGTGAGCGTGATTTTTGCACTACTCTGCTGGCGACGTCCGCGCCAGATTGGTCGCGGCGCAGGTGCGCTGCTGACCGGCGGTTTTATCATATGGCTGGCGATGCTGTATTGGTTATCGCCACTTCTCGTTGGATAACTGGAAACGCATTATGTCGCACTTAGAGTTGCAACCGGGTTTTGACTTTCAGCAAGCAGGCAAGGAAGTCCTGGCAATTGAACGTGAAGGCCTGGCGGAGCTTGATCAGTACATCAACCAAAATTTTACCCTCGCATGCGAGAAAATATTCAGCTGCCCGGGCAAAGTGGTGGTGATGGGAATGGGGAAATCCGGCCATATTGGGCGGAAAATGGCAGCCACATTTGCCAGCACCGGCACCCCCTCATTTTTTGTACACCCAGGCGAAGCCGCACATGGCGATCTGGGTATGGTCTCGCCGCAGGATGTGGTCATCGCCATCTCTAACTCCGGTGAATCCAATGAGATAGCGGCGCTGATCCCGGTATTAAAACGTCTTCATGTACCGCTTATCTGCATGACCGGTCGTCCTGAAAGCAGTATGGCGCGTGCGGCAGATGTGCATCTGTGTGTTAAAGTGCCCAAGGAAGCTTGTCCGTTAGGCCTGGCGCCGACCAGCAGTACGACAGCAACACTGGTGATGGGCGATGCCCTAGCGGTGGCATTATTAAAAGCGCGCGGCTTTACCGCGGAAGATTTTGCGTTGTCTCATCCCGGTGGCGCACTGGGCCGTAAGCTTTTACTGCGCGTTAACGATATTATGCATACGGGCGACGAGATCCCGCATGTGACCAAAAACGCCAGCCTGCGTGACGCCTTAATTGAGATCACGCGTAAAAATCTCGGCATGACCGTCATTTGCGATGATGCCATGAAGATTGACGGTATTTTCACCGATGGCGATTTACGTCGTGTCTTCGATATGGGCGTTGATGTACGCCAGTTAGGCATTGCCGATGTGATGACCCCTGGAGGCATTCGCGTGCGTCCGGGTATTCTTGCCGTCGATGCCCTGAACTTAATGCAGTCCCGCCATATCACCTCGGTAATGGTTGCTGATGGCGACCAGTTACTCGGTGTGTTACATATGCATGATCTGCTGCGTGCAGGTGTAGTGTAAGAAACTCAAGGATAACGAAAATGAGTAAAGCAGGTGCGTCGCTTGCGACCTGTTATGGACCCGTCAGCGCAGACGTTATCACCCGGGCAGAAAACATCCGTTTGCTGATCCTGGATGTGGATGGCGTACTGTCTGATGGTCTGATTTATATGGGCAACAACGGTGAAGAGCTGAAGGCTTTTAACGTCCGTGATGGTTACGGAATTCGCTGTGCGCTCACTTCCGGTATTGAGGTTGCCATTATTACCGGACGAAAGGCTAAACTTGTAGAAGATCGCTGTGCCACTTTGGGGATCACCCACCTGTATCAGGGGCAGTCAGACAAACTGGTTGCCTTTGGCGATCTCCTTAGCAAACTGTCGATCGCGCCGGAGAATGTCGCCTACGTTGGCGATGACCTGATCGACTGGCCGGTGATGGCTAAAGTGGGATTAAGCGTCGCGGTGGCAGATGCCCACCCTTTGCTGATCCCGCGAGCCGATTATGTCACCCGCATTGATGGTGGACGTGGCGCTGTGCGTGAAGTCTGCGATTTATTACTCCTGGCGCAGGGCAAACTGGACGAGGCCAAAGGGCAATCGATATGAGCAAAACCAGACGTTGGGTTATCATTCTACTGTCGCTGGCTGTCCTTGTGATGATTGGTATTAATCTGGCAGACAAAGATGACACCACTCAGGTCGTCGTCAATAACAACGAGCCAACCTATAAGAGCGAACATACTGATACCGTCGTGTATAGTCCGGAAGGCGCGCTGAGCTATCACTTGATCGCACAACACGTTGAATATTATTCGGAACAAGCGGTTTCGTGGTTTACTCAACCGGTATTAACCACGTTTGATAAGGATAAAGTACCGACCTGGACGATCAAGGCCGATAAAGCCAAATTGACCAACGATCGGATGCTGTATCTGTACGGCCATGTTGAGGTTAACGCCCTGGTGCCTGACTCTCAACTACGCAGAATTACGACCGATAACGCGCAGATTAACCTGGTGACACAAGACGTCACTTCCGATGATCTGGTGACGTTGTATGGCACAACATTTAACTCCAGCGGACTGAAGATGCGCGGCAACTTACGCAGCAAGAACGCCGAGCTGATTGAAAAGGTTAGAACCTCATATGAAATCCAAAACAAACAAACTCAGCCTTAATCTTGTACTTGCCAGCTCACTTCTGGCCGCCAGCATTCCGGCATTTGCCGTCACCGGCGATACCGAGCAGCCGATTCACATTGAATCGGACCAGCAGTCCCTGGATATGCAGGGCAACGTGGTGACGTTTACTGGCAACGTGATTGTGACTCAGGGCACCATCAAAATTAACGCCGATAAAGTCGTCGTGACCCGTCCTGGCGGTGAAGACGGCAAAGAAGTGATTGATGGCTATGGCAATCCAGCGACGTTTTACCAGATGCAGGACAACGGTAAACCGGTTAAAGGCCACGCCTCTCAGATGCACTATGAACTGGCGAAAGACTTTGTCGTTCTCACCGGCAAGGCGTATCTGGAACAGCTCGATAGCAACATCACGGGCGATAAGATCACTTATCTGGTAAAAGAGCAGAAAATGCAGGCCTTCAGCGATAAAGGCAAACGCGTCACCACCGTTCTGGTTCCGTCGCAGTTGCAGGACAAAAACAAGGCTCCGGCAGAGAAAAAAGGTAACTGATTCGTTATGGCAACATTAACTGCAAAGAACCTTGCAAAAGCCTATAAAGGCCGTCGTGTGGTTGAAGATGTCAGTCTGACCGTCAACTCCGGGGAGATCGTCGGTCTGCTCGGTCCTAACGGTGCAGGCAAGACAACAACCTTTTACATGGTAGTCGGCATTGTCCCGCGCGATGCGGGCAACATTATCATTGATGACGAAGACATCAGTCTGCTGCCTCTGCATGCGCGCGCGCGTCGCGGCATCGGCTACTTACCGCAGGAAGCGTCTATTTTCCGTCGCCTGAGCGTGTTTGATAACCTGATGGCGGTGCTGCAAATTCGTGACGATCTGACCAGCGAGCAGCGGGAAGATCGCGCCAACGAGCTGATGGAAGAATTCCACATCGAGCACCTGCGTGACAGCTTAGGTCAGTCGCTCTCCGGTGGTGAACGACGCCGCGTGGAGATCGCTCGCGCACTGGCCGCTAATCCGAAATTTATCCTGCTGGATGAACCGTTTGCCGGTGTTGACCCGATTTCTGTTATTGATATTAAACGGATCATCGAACACCTGCGCGACAGCGGCCTTGGCGTGCTGATTACCGACCATAACGTCCGCGAAACGCTGGCAGTGTGTGAGCGCGCCTATATCGTAAGTCAGGGGCACCTGATCGCGCACGGCACGCCAACAGAAATACTGCAGGATGAGCACGTTAAGCGCGTATACCTTGGGGAAGACTTCAGACTCTGATAGGGTAGAAGACTTCACGTCACTGCAGGAGAAAACAACTCTGAACATGAAGCAAGGTTTGCAACTCAGGCTTAGCCAACAACTGGCGATGACGCCTCAGCTACAACAGGCTATCCGTCTGTTGCAGCTGTCCACGCTGGAACTTCAGCAAGAACTTCAGCAAGCGCTGGAAAGTAACCCACTGCTCGAGCAAACCGATCTTCACGACGAAATTGATACCCAGGAAAAACAGGACAGCGAAACCCTCGACACCGCAGATGCTCTCGAACAAAAAGAGATGCCTGAGGAGTTGCCGCTTGACGCCAGTTGGGATGAAATTTACACCGCCGGGACGCCTTCGGGCACCAGCGGAGATTACATCGACGACGAACTGCCTGTGTATCAGGGTGAGACCACGCAATCACTACAGGATTACCTGATGTGGCAAGTGGAACTGACCCCGTTCTCGGATACCGATCGCGCCATTGCGACATCCATTGTAGATGCGGTAGACGAAACCGGTTATCTCACCGTGACCCTGGACGATATTCTCGAAAGCATGGGCGATGACGACGTCGGTATGGACGAAATCGAAGCCGTGCTTAAACGCGTTCAGCGCTTTGATCCCGTTGGCGTAGCCGCCAAAGATCTCCGTGACTGCTTACTGATCCAACTTTCGCAGTTTGATAAAGCCACGCCGTGGCTGGAAGAAGCGCGCCTGATCATCAGCGATCACCTCGATCTGTTAGCCAACCATGACTTCCGCTCCCTGATGCGCGTGACCCGGCTGAAAGAAGACGTGCTGAAAGAAGCCGTCAATCTTATTCAGTCGCTGGATCCAAGACCTGGGCAATCGATCCAGACCGGCGAGCCGGAGTACGTCATTCCGGATGTGCTGGTGCGTAAGCATAACGATCGCTGGGTGGTCGAACTCAACGGCGACAGCATTCCGCGCTTACAGATTAACCAGCACTACGCCGCCATGTGCAATAGCGCGCGTAACGATGCCGACAGCCAGTTTATTCGTAGCAATCTGCAAGATGCGAAGTGGCTGATTAAAAGCCTGGAAAGCCGCAATGATACGTTGCTGCGCGTCAGCCGCTGCATCGTTGAGCAGCAGCAAGCTTTCTTTGAGCAAGGCGAAGAGTTTATGAAACCGATGGTGCTGGCGGATATCGCCCAGGCCGTCGAGATGCACGAATCGACCATTTCCCGTGTGACCACGCAAAAGTATCTGCACAGTCCGCGCGGCATTTTTGAATTGAAGTATTTCTTTTCCAGTCACGTTAACACTGAAGGCGGAGGTGAAGCCTCATCCACAGCTATCCGTGCGCTGGTGAAGAAATTAATTGCTGCGGAAAACCCCGCGAAACCGCTGAGTGACAGCAAGTTAACCTCTATGCTGTCAGAACAGGGTATCATGGTGGCGCGCCGCACCGTTGCGAAGTACCGAGAGTCTTTATCCATTCCGCCGTCTAACCAGCGCAAACAGCTGGTGTGACCCAACCGATAAGGAAGACACTATGCAGCTCAACATCACTGGAAACAACGTCGAAATCACCGAAGCCCTGCGCGATTTTGTGAATACAAAATTTGCCAAGCTCGAACAATATTTCGACCGGATTAATCAGGTCTATATTGTGTTGAAAGTGGAGAAGGTTACACATATCTCGGATGCAACACTGCATGTGAACGGTGGCGAAATTCATGCCAGCGCGGAAGGTCAGGATATGTACGCCGCCATTGACGGTTTAATTGATAAACTGGCTCGGCAGTTAACAAAACATAAAGATAAACTGAAACAGCACTAACTTGTCCGGGCAGTTAGCGGGTGCAGGACGGCCTGTTGTGTAGCACAACGGGCCATTTGTACAGTTAGCGCTTAGGTGAAATTATGACAAATAACGATACGACTCTACAACTGAGCACTGTTCTTAACCAGGAATGTACACGCGCAGGCGTTCATTGCCAAAGCAAGAAACGCGCACTGGAAATCATCAGCGAACTTGCGGCAAAACAGCTTAGCTTGCCTTCTCAGGTGGTATTTGAAGCCATTCTGACGCGTGAAAAAATGGGCAGTACCGGCATCGGTAATGGTATTGCTATCCCGCACGGAAAGCTGGAAGAAGACACGATGCGCGCGGTTGGTGTGTTTGTTCAACTCGAAACACCTATCGCCTTCGACGCCATTGATAATCAACCTGTCGATCTGCTTTTCGCCCTGCTGGTCCCGGCAGACCAAACCAAGACGCATTTGCATACGTTGTCACTGGTCGCAAAACGTCTGGCAGATAAAACCATCTGTCGTCGTCTGCGCGCCGCGCAGAGTGACCAGGAGTTGTATCAAATCATCACGGACACCGAAGGTGGACAGGATGAAGCATAACAACCCAATGGCATCCTTTTTTGTCGTTGTGAGGAGAAACAGTACATGGTACTGATGATCGTCAGCGGCCGTTCAGGGTCAGGTAAATCTGTCGCCCTGCGTGCGCTGGAAGATATGGGTTTTTACTGCGTGGATAACCTTCCCGTAGTGCTGTTGCCCGATCTGGCTCGTACACTGGCCGATCGCCAGATTTCTGCGGCCGTCAGCATTGATGTGCGCAACATGCCTGAGTCCCCGGAAATTTTTGAGCAGGCAATGAATAATCTGCCCGAGGGTTTCTCACCACAGCTGCTGTTCCTTGATGCAGACCGTAACACGCTGATTCGTCGCTACAGCGACACGCGCCGTTTACACCCGCTCTCCAGCAAGAACTTGTCTCTGGAAAGCGCTATCGATAAGGAAAGCGATTTGCTGGAGCCTCTGCGCTCTCGCGCTGACCTGATCGTTGATACCTCCGAAATGTCCGTACACGAACTGGCAGAAATGTTACGTACCCGACTGCTGGGTAAACGTGAACGTGAATTGACGATGGTATTCGAATCCTTTGGTTTCAAACACGGTATCCCGATTGATGCGGATTACGTCTTTGACGTGCGCTTCCTGCCTAACCCACACTGGGATCCGAAGCTGCGCCCAATGACCGGTCTTGACCGCCCTGTCGCCGCATTCCTCGACAGGCACACAGAAGTACACAATTTTATTTACCAGACTCGCAGCTATCTTGAGCTATGGTTACCCATGCTGGAGACCAACAACCGTAGCTACCTTACCGTAGCCATCGGCTGTACCGGCGGGAAACACCGTTCGGTGTATATTGCTGAGCAGTTGGCAGACTACTTCCGCTCACGCGGTAAAAACGTGCAGTCACGCCATCGTACGCTGGAAAAACGTAAATCATGACCGTGAAGCAAACCGTTGAAATCACCAATAAGCTGGGCATGCATGCCCGCCCAGCGATGAAACTGTTTGAATTGATGCAGGGTTTCGAAGCAGAAGTTTTGCTGCGTAATGATGAAGGAACGGAAGCCGAGGCCAACAGCGTTATCGCTCTGCTGATGCTGGATTCAGCCAAAGGGCGTCAGATAGAAGTCGAAGCCACGGGACCACAGGAAGTAGAAGCCCTGGCCGCAGTGATTGCCCTGTTTAATTCAGGGTTTGATGAAGATTAATCGAGTACACAGAACGTAGCCAGTAGGCCGGATAAGGCGTTTACACCGCATCCGGCAATAACTACGCTAATACAGCTTATTTTCCCGCATAAACGACTCACCACCTAACTGGCGCATTTGGCGCATAATCCAGGCCTGGCGGTTACGCACATAACCAGAAGGCGCATTCGCCTTAAAACGCAAAGGATTGGGCAATACTGCTGCCAGCAAGGCCGCTTCAGACAGGCTCAACCGACTGGCCGGTTTATGAAAATACCGTTGCGCCGCCGCCTCCACGCCAAATATCCCATCGCCAAACTCGGCGATATTCAAATAGACGGTCAGAATACGTTTTTTACTCCAGACGGTTTCCATACCCAGCGTTAGCCCGGCTTCAAGGCCCTTACGCACCCAGCTACGTCCATCCCACAGAAAGAGGTTTTTCGCCGTCTGTTGCGATAACGTTGACGCCCCGCGAATGCGGTTTTCATTGCGTTCATTGTGCGCCAGCGCTTTCTCTATGGCGGTGACGTCAAACCCCCAGTGGTCTGGAAACTTCTGGTCCTCCGCAGCAATCACCGCCAGTCCCATCCACGGTGAGATCTCATCCATGCTCACCCAGTCCGAGTGCGCCACATAGCCGAAATCACCGGACAGCCATGCGCCCAGCTGTCGCTCGACCATTACCGCCGAGAAAGGCACAGGCATCACGCTGAAAAGTGCGATGCCCCCGCCCCAGAATACGGCGAGGACAACCACCACCCGCAGAAAAATACGTCGCAGAAAGGCGGTTACTCCTTTTCTCATTCAGTCAGCACCAGCACACGCGATACCAGTTTATCGATGCCACTCGCAGCCTGAGCGATGTCCTGCGCCAGCATATAGGCAGGCGTGGTGACGATTTTGTTGTCTTCATCGACGACAATATCATCAACCGGACAAGGCACATGCTCAGCGCCCATCTCTTCCAGCAACTCTGCCGTGTCGATATCAGTGCCGATGGTCAGACGCAGCGGGAAGTCAAAAATTTTAGGTAACATGGCAGGCGCAATGCACATAAACCCCAACGGCTTACCCGCCTGATGAATGGCCACCGCCAGCGCGGCTAAATCGCTGTCAACCCGGCATTCGCTGCCCTGACTGGCAAAATTGCTCAGATTTTTGGCCGCACCAAACCCACCCGGCACGATCAACGCATCCAGTTCCGATGAGACTGCCTGCGCAAGTGGGCGAATATCACCACGTGTGATACGCGCGGCTTCAATCAGCACATTGCGAGTTTCCAGCATCGGCTCGCCGGTCAGATGATTAATCACATCCGCTTGTTGTTTATCTGGTGCGAAACAGACAGCCTGAGCGCCGTTGCGGGCAATCGCCAGAAGCGTGAGAACAGTTTCATGGATCTCTGCACCGTCATACACGCCGCATCCGCTGAGCACTACACCCACTTTTTTCATCGCAATACTCCTTTCTCAACTGGCTGAAACATATTAGTTATTATGATTTAAATGCTACGCTTCACACATTTAACTGATTCATGTAACAAATTATTTAAGATTTGCTATCTTAACTGCGTGCGGCCTGAAAATTAGGGCTGCGCCCTTGTAAACAATGATAATAATTTACGGCGCAGCCACGATTTCCCTGGTGTTGGCGCAGTATTCGCGCACCCCGGTCAAGCCGGGGTCATTTTTTTTCCACGCTCGCCACCCAGGCTTTTAATACTGCCACGTCGTGCTGCCACTCCTGCTTCATCTCTTCAATCCATTCAGCAACGTTATCTTCCCAGGCAGGAAGATCCGGCGACTGGATTTGCTGACCTAGCTGTTGCAGGTGACGCAGCCCCACTGAACCTGCTGCGCCTTTAATTTTATGGCCTTCCTCAACAACACCTTTTTTATCCCGTGCCGTCAGGTTGGACTCCAGCACGCTCAAATATCCCGGCATCATCTTCTCAAATACCGCCAGCCCGTCGGTAATTAACTTCGGTCCCACCAGCTCGAGGTATTGTTCCAACATAGGAATATCTAACAGCGCTTGCGATTTACTGCTTTCTTCAGATGTCACAGTGCTCTCCTCTTCGTTTCGGGTATCCCAGTATTTTTTGATCATGGCGGTTAGCGCCGGAACCGACAGCGGCTTACTCAGCACGTCGTCCATGCCTGCGTCCAGATACTCTTTTTTATCTTTCAGTACGTTGGCGGTGAGTGCAACCAGCGGTGGCAGATCTTCACGGGCGTATTTTTGCGTGAGCTCCCGCGAGATATCCAGACCGGTCATATCCGGTAGCTGAATATCCAGCAGCACCAGGTCATATTCACCCGGCGTAAACATTTCCAGCGCGGCTTTCCCGGTCATCGCGACATCCACGCTGTTGCCTAATTTTTCCAGCACGGAGCGCGCAACAATAACGTTCAGCTCAATGTCTTCTACCAGCAGCACATTCAGGGCTGGCAGCGGCATTTCATCGTCTTCAAAAGCATCTTCAATCTCTTCCGCTACCGCGGGGGCATGCACGGTTAGCGTAAAGATGGACCCTTTTCCTGCCTGGCTGGAAACCGTAATATCACCGCCCATGTTTTTCGCCAGACGCTTCGACACGGCCAAACCAATCCCTGTCCCCGTTGCCGGTTTACCGCCGTTGCTGTCCTTCACCTGATAATACATAGCGAAGATTTTATCCTGCTCATCCTGCGGAATGCCGATGCCGGAATCTTCAACTTCGAAATGCAGCATATTCCCCTGGTCATAGCGCGCCCGCACGGTCACCTGCCCCTGCTGGGTAAACTTCACGGCGTTGCTGATCAGATTCCACAGGATCTGACGCAGACGCGTTCCGTCGGTAATGACCTTATGCGGCAGCGGTAACGTCGGCTCAAGCACAAAGCGCAGCCCTTTTTGCTGCGCCTGTAGGCCAGAGAGGTTTTCCAGATCCGCCATAAAGCTGGTGAAATCGATTGGCTGGTTATCGAGCTGGACTTTACGTCGCTCCATCTTATCCATATCGATAATATCGTTGAATATATTCCCCAGCGTCACAGCAGAGACGTGGATTGTTTTCAGGTATTTTTCCTGCTCCGCGGTTAGATCCGTATCCAGCAGGATCCGGCTTAAGCCGACAATGCCGTTAAGCGGGGTGCGCAGCTCGTGGCTGATGGTAGAAATAAAGGTGGTCTTATCGCGGCTGGCGCGCTCAAGCGCGTCCTGATAACGCTTACGCTCGGTAATATCGCGCCCAAAGCCCATCAGACCATGTCGTTTACCTACGCGGTCATAGTAAGGCACTTTGCGAATTTCAAAGCAGGCTTTGCGCCCGTCCGGGTAGTCCAGCCACTGTTCGTAGGTGAGCGAAACATTATGGCGGAACACCTTCTCGTCGGTCTCAATCACCTTTTCAGCCGCTTCAGGAGAGTAAACGTCAGCCGGTTTTAAGTTCACCAGCTGCTTTTCGCTTTTGCCAGTCAGCAGCTCCATGGCACGGTTACAGCCGGAAAACTCCTTATCTTCATTGCGATAAAAAACCAGATCCGGCGAGGCATCAAGGAAAGAGCGTAAAAAGGAAGACTGTTGCTCAAGCTGGATCTGCGCCTCTTCGCGCTCTTTGATTTCAACCTTCAGTTGCTCGAATGTTTCCTGGCGCTCTGCTTCGGCTTTTTCACGCTCAACAATTTCCTGATTGAGCTGGGCAATATTATCTTTCAGCTGCACATTGAGCTTGAGATCGCGCTCGCGCATCTCTTCCAGCTTTTGTACCAGTCGTGACAGGCGTTGCCGGGACTCCTCAAGTTGCTCCACCACCACAGACAAGAAATAGACGGCCCAGGGGGTAATTAACAGACCAAAAAAGATAGAACGGATGACATCAATGCTTTCTACCTGGCCATGCAGCACCATGGTGACAGCCATCTGCACCACAATTGCCAACACGACCAGAGCCAGCGCCAACAGCAGCGAAAAGCGCACCAGACCTAACTTCATCATCAGGTCGACGTAATATTGCGCCAGCATACGGATTTGCTTCATAGAGGGTTCCTTCACGACAACTTGGCACAATAATACTCAATTCTCAGCGTGACGTTGAAGATTGTGCAAGAAATGCGGAGGTTATCGGTGAAATGACCGCGGAGAGGCCATCGTAGGCCTGATAAGCAAAGCGCCATCAGGCAAGCAGGCGCAGATTGCCGGATGTCGCTTTGCTTATCCGGCCTACGGAGAGTTAGCTCCCCGGCTGAATCCATGGCGTACCGAGCGCCGAGCCTTGCACACCGTACTTGTTAAGGTACTTATCCAGTTCGACCATCCCGGTCCAGCGGTTTTCACACCATAGCGGTGCCAACAGCGTTGGGCGGCGCGCGCTGGCGGAAATTCGATGATAAATCACCTCTGGCGGCGTATGACGGATCATCTCCCCGGCGGTAACCGTATAGTCGTCCAGTTCAATTCCGTTCAGCCGCCCGGCTTCCCAGGCTTTCGCCATCGTACTGCCTTTCACAATATGCAGCGGGTGCAGCTTAATACCGTCAACACCCGTCTCCACTACACGTTCCATGGTTTGCAGGCATTCTGCCTGCCCTTCTCCCGGCAGACCGACAATCAGGTGCGAGCACACTTTCAGCCCACGCTCGCGTGCCAGTCGCGTAGTGCGTTGGTAGCAGGCAAAATCATGGCCGCGGTTAATACGATGCAGGGTTTTGTCATGCGCGGTTTGCAAACCGAGTTCCAGCCATACCTCATAGCCGAGGTCTTTATACTCGCAAAGCAGATCGAGTACCGCATCCGGCACGCAGTCGGGGCGCGTCCCAACGCATAACCCGACGATACTGGCCTGGCTAACCGCCTGCTGATACATCGAACGCAGCACCTGCACTTCAGCAAAGGTGCTGGTATAGGCCTGGAAATAGGCCAGATAGCGTTTCGCGCGATTGACCAGATGCGCCTGATGCTCAAGCTGCTCGGCAATAGAATGGTGCTGCTGTGCTTCATCGGCAAACGAGGCGACATTGCAGAAAGTACACCCGCCACGTCCGATGGTGCCATCACGATTTGGACAGCTAAAGCCGCCGTGAAGCGTGAGTTTATGAACCTTTTGCCCGTAACGGCGAGAAAGATCCCCACCAAACATATTGACTAATTTCTGTAACTGCATAATCTGGTAGACCGCGCCTTGAAAAGAGGCCAAAGCCTGCCATTTTTTGCCCCAGTCGGCGATGACCTGGATCAATCGCCCTGGCGTGCCTTTATTTATTGCATAACAAATCAAAATAATCGAAATTTCATTCATTCAAAATGAAATTACTTTTCCTTATATCCGACTGTTTTTTTTATCTTCTTATACTCTCAGCATAAAAACAGTATCTTTAAGACGCCAAAACTCTAAAAACCAGCATAAAATGCCAAGCATAGCGATAAACAAAGGGAGGACGGGGGATATACAGCCTTTCTGACAGTGAGACAGATCACACTTCGCTCCCCATCCCCCTTGCGTTAAATCAATGTAAAAAAGCCTTAAATTTCAACATATTCATAAAGTTAATCGCCCTATAGCACATTTTTGCATAAATAAGATTGCCATTTGACCTGTGTGTGGATTCCCGATAACGTGGAAATCCGCTGGAAGCTTTCTGGATGAGCAGCCTGCTCATCATATTTATGCAGTAATTGAGATTCCCTCTGAAGCAAGTCCTCAAACTTGTTTGACCTATGCGAAAAGGATAAAGAGGGCGAATGCGAGGTAAGCGTATGACACGCAAACCCCGTCGCCATGCTCTTGGTGTGCCCGTGCGCAACGGTCCAGATGGGAATCCCGCAGAGCCTGGGGAGGTTCACTGATATGTTGTACGATAAATCCCTTGAGAGGGATAACTGTGGTTTCGGCCTGATCGCCCACATAGAAGGCGAACCTAGCCACAAGGTAGTGCGTACCGCCATACACGCACTGGCCCGCATGCAGCACCGTGGCGCAATTCTAGCCGATGGTAAAACCGGCGATGGTTGCGGTTTGCTGTTACAAAAACCTGACCGCTTTTTCCGCATCGTGGCGCAAGAGCGCGGCTGGCGTTTAGCTAAAAACTATGCCGTCGGCATGATCTTTTTAAATAAAGACGCTGAACTGGCTGCGGCTTCTCGTCGCATTGTCGAAGAAGAATTACAGCAGGAGACCCTGTCGATTGTCGGCTGGCGCGACGTGCCGACCAACGAAGGTGTTCTCGGTGAAATCGCCCTCTCCTCCCTGCCTCGTATCGAGCAAATTTTTGTCAACGCCCCTGCGGGCTGGCGTCCGCGTGATATGGAGCGCCGCCTGTTCATCGCGCGCCGTCGCATCGAAAAACGCCTCCAGGACGATAAAGACTTCTACGTGTGTAGCTTGTCGAACCTGGTCAATATCTATAAAGGTCTGTGTATGCCGGCGGATCTGCCGCGCTTTTACCTGGACCTGGCGGACCTGCGTCTGGAATCGGCCATCTGCCTGTTCCACCAGCGCTTCTCCACCAATACCGTACCGCGCTGGCCGCTGGCCCAACCGTTCCGCTACCTGGCGCATAACGGTGAAATCAACACCATCACCGGCAACCGCCAGTGGGCACGCGCACGTACCTATAAATTCCAGACACCGCTGATCCCTGACCTGCACGACGCCGCACCGTTCGTTAACGAAACCGGCTCCGACTCCAGCTCAATGGATAACATGCTGGAACTGCTGCTGGCTGGCGGGATGGACATTATCCGCGCCATGCGTTTACTGGTGCCGCCGGCCTGGCAGAACAACCCGGATATGGACCCGGAGCTGCGCGCGTTCTTTGACTTTAACTCCATGCACATGGAGCCGTGGGATGGCCCAGCGGGCATTGTTATGTCCGACGGCCGCTTTGCCGCCTGTAACCTTGACCGTAACGGCCTGCGTCCGGCGCGCTACGTCATCACCAAAGACAAGCTGATTACCTGCGCTTCTGAAGTTGGGATCTGGGATTATCAGCCGGATGAAGTCGTCGAGAAAGGTCGCGTCGGCCCTGGCGAGCTGATGGTTATCGATACCCGCAGCGGGCGCATTCTGCACTCCGTCGAAACCGATGACGATCTGAAAAGCCGCCATCCGTACAAAGAGTGGATGGAGAAGAACGTCCGCCGTCTGGTGCCGTTCGAAGACCTCGCAGACGATCAGGTCGGCAGCCGCGAACTGGACGATGACACGCTCGCCAGCTATCAGAAACAGTTTAACTACAGCGCCGAAGAGCTGGATTCCGTGATCCGCGTGCTCGGTGAAAACGGTCAGGAAGCGGTCGGCTCAATGGGTGATGATACCCCGTTTGCGGTGCTCTCAAGCCAGCCACGCATCATTTATGACTACTTCCGCCAGCAGTTCGCGCAGGTGACTAACCCGCCGATCGACCCGCTGCGTGAAGCGCACGTTATGTCGCTGGCCACCAGCATCGGTCGTGAGATGAACGTCTTCTGCGAAGCCGAAGGTCAGGCACACCGCCTGAGCTTTAAATCGCCGATCCTGCTGTACTCCGATTTTACCCAGCTCACCACCATGAAAGAGGAGCATTACCGCGCCGACCGCCTGGATATCACCTTCGACGTGACCGAAACCACGCTCGAAGAGACCGTCAAAGCATTGTGCGATAAGGCGGAACAGATGGTGCGTAACGGTACGGTGCTGCTGGTGCTCTCTGACCGTAACATCGCGAAAAACCGCCTGCCGGTTCCGGCACCGATGGCCGTGGGCGCAGTGCAAACGCGTCTGGTAGAACAAAGTCTGCGTTGCGACGCCAACATCATCGTTGAAACCGCCAGCGCCCGCGACCCGCACCATTTTGCTGTCCTGCTCGGCTTTGGCGCGACGGCCATTTACCCGTATCTCGCGTATGAAACGCTGGGACGGCTGATCGACACTCAGGCGATTGCCAAAGATTACCGGACCGTGATGCTGAACTACCGTAACGGCATCAACAAAGGTCTGTACAAAATCATGTCCAAAATGGGCATTTCGACCATCGCCTCTTACCGCTGCTCGAAGCTGTTTGAAGCGGTTGGTCTGCACGATGATGTCGTGGCGCTGTGCTTCCAGGGCGTGGTCAGCCGCATCAGCGGCGCAGGGTTTAGCGACTTCCAGCAGGATCTGCTGAACCTCTCCAAACATGCATGGCTGGCACGTAAACCTATCAGCCAGGGCGGTTTGCTCAAATACGTCCACGGCGGCGAATACCATGCCTACAACCCGGACGTGGTGCGCACGCTGCAACAGGCGGTACAAAGCGGCGAGTACAGCGACTATCAGGAATATGCCAAGCTGGTCAATGAGCGTCCGGCGGCCACGCTGCGCGATCTGCTGGCGATTACGCCTGGCGATGAAGCCGTAAGCATTAGCGAAGTAGAACCCGCGACCGAACTGTTTAAACGCTTTGATACCGCAGCTATGTCCATCGGCGCATTAAGCCCCGAAGCACACGAAGCGCTGGCCGAAGCCATGAACAGCATCGGCGGCAACTCGAACTCCGGTGAAGGCGGTGAAGACCCGGCGCGCTATGGCACCAATAAAGTGTCGCGCATTAAGCAGGTTGCTTCCGGTCGCTTTGGCGTAACCCCGGCGTATCTGGTCAACGCCGATGTCATCCAGATTAAAGTCGCTCAGGGCGCGAAACCTGGCGAAGGCGGTCAGTTACCGGGTGATAAAGTCACCCCGTACATCGCCAAACTGCGCTATTCGGTGCCGGGCGTGACGCTGATCTCCCCGCCGCCGCACCACGATATTTACTCTATCGAAGACTTAGCGCAGCTGATTTTCGACCTCAAACAGGTCAACCCGAAAGCGATGATCTCCGTGAAGCTGGTTTCCGAACCAGGCGTTGGCACCATCGCCACAGGCGTGGCGAAAGCCTATGCGGATCTGATCACCATTGCTGGCTACGATGGCGGTACCGGCGCAAGCCCGCTCTCCTCGGTGAAATATGCGGGCTGCCCGTGGGAACTTGGTCTGGTGGAAACCCAGCAGGCGCTGGTCGCTAACGGTCTGCGTCACAAGATTCGTCTGCAGGTTGATGGCGGTCTGAAAACCGGTGTCGATATCATTAAAGCGGCGATTCTGGGTGCGGAAAGCTTCGGCTTCGGTACCGGTCCAATGGTGGCGCTGGGCTGTAAATACCTGCGTATTTGCCACCTGAACAACTGCGCAACCGGCGTGGCGACTCAGGATGACAAACTGCGTAAGAACCACTATCACGGCCTGCCGTTCAAAGTGACTAACTACTTTGAATTTATCGCCCGCGAAGTCCGTGAGCTGATGGCGCAACTGGGTGTGAAGCGTCTGGTGGATCTGATTGGTCGTACCGACCTGCTCAAAGAGCTGGAAGGGTTTACCGCCAAGCAACAGAAACTGGAACTGTCTCGTCTGCTGGAAATCGCAGAACCGCATCCGGGTAAAGCGCTGCATTGCACCGAGAACAACCCGCCGTTTGATAACGGCGTGCTGAACGCTCAGTTGTTACAGCAAGCGAAACCGTTTGTCGACGAGCGCCAGAGCAAAACCTTCTGGTTCGATATCCGCAACACCGACCGTTCTGTTGGCGCGTCGCTGTCGGGCTATATCGCGCAAACGCATGGCGATCAGGGGCTGGCGTCTGACCCAATCAAAGCGCACTTCAGCGGTACCGCAGGCCAGAGCTTCGGCGTGTGGAACGCGGGCGGCGTGGAGTTGTATCTGACCGGTGATGCCAACGACTATGTCGGTAAAGGTATGGCGGGCGGTCTGCTGGCAGTGCGTCCTCCGGTTGGCTCTGCTTTCCGTAGCCATGAGGCGAGCATCATTGGTAACACCTGTCTGTATGGCGCCACCGGTGGCCGCCTGTTTGCCGCGGGTCGTGCGGGTGAGCGCTTTGCAGTACGTAACTCCGGCGCAATCACCGTGGTTGAAGGTATTGGCGACAACGGCTGCGAATATATGACCGGCGGCATCGTCTGTATTCTCGGAAAAACGGGCGTCAACTTCGGAGCGGGTATGACGGGTGGATTCGCCTACGTGCTCGACGAAGACGGTGAGTTCCGCAAACGCGTGAACCCGGAACTGGTAGAAGTGCTGAACGTGGACTCGCTGGCTATCCACGAGGAACACCTGCGCGGTTTGATTACCGAGCACGTACAGCATACCGGCTCTTCACACGGCGAAGAGATCCTGGCTAACTGGCCAGCATTCTCGGCGAAATTCGCGCTGGTAAAACCAAAATCCAGTGATGTGAAAGCACTGTTGGGTCACCGTAGTCGTAGCGCAGCAGAGCTGCGTGTGCAGGCGCAGTAAGGGGTAGCAGCAATGAGTCAGAACGTATACCAATTTATCGACCTGCAGCGCGTTGATCCGCCTAAGAAGCCGCTGAAGATCCGTAAGATCGAGTTTATCGAGATCTACGAGCCGTTTTCCGAAGGCCAGGCCAAAGCACAGGCAGACCGCTGCCTGTCCTGCGGTAACCCGTACTGCGAGTGGAAGTGTCCGGTGCATAACTACATCCCGAACTGGCTGAAACTGGCGAACGAGGGGCGTATTTTTGAAGCAGCAGAACTGTCGCACCAGACCAACACTCTGCCGGAAGTCTGTGGCCGCGTGTGCCCGCAGGATCGTCTGTGTGAAGGATCCTGTACGCTGAACGATGAGTTCGGCGCGGTGACTATCGGTAACATCGAGCGCTATATCAACGATAAAGCATTCGAAATGGGCTGGCGCCCGGATATGACCGGCGTGCGTCAAACCGACAAGCGCGTGGCGATCATCGGTGCCGGTCCGGCAGGCCTGGCCTGTGCTGATGTGCTGACCCGCAACGGCGTGAAGGCGGTGGTATTTGACCGCCACCCGGAAATCGGCGGTCTGCTGACCTTCGGTATTCCAGCCTTCAAACTGGAAAAAGAGGTGATGACCCGCCGTCGTGAAATCTTCACCGATATGGGCATTGAGTTCAAATTGAACGTGGAAGTGGGCCGCGATGTACAGCTTGACGATCTGCTGAAAGATTATGACGCCGTGTTCCTTGGCGTAGGTACCTATCAGTCGATGCGCGGTGGGCTGGAAAACGAAGACGCTTCCGGTGTGTTTGATGCCCTGCCGTTCCTGATCGCCAATACCAAACAGTTGATGGGCTTTGGCGAAAGCAGCGACGAGCCGTACATCAGCATGGAAGGCAAACGCGTCGTCGTTCTCGGCGGTGGCGATACCGCGATGGACTGCGTGCGGACCTCGGTTCGCCAGAACGCAGCACATGTCATCTGCGCTTATCGTCGTGACGAAGAGAACATGCCGGGTTCCAAACGCGAAGTGAAAAATGCGCGTGAAGAAGGCGTCGAATTCCAGTTCAACGTCCAGCCTTTAGGCGTGGAAGTGAACGCCAACGGTAAGGTATGCGGTGTGAAAATGGCGCGTACCGAAATGGGTGAACCGGATGCGAAGGGCCGTCGCCGTGCGGAGATCGTCGCCGGTTCCGAACACGTTGTTCCGGCAGATGCGGTGGTACTGGCATTTGGCTTCCGTCCGCACAGTATGGAGTGGCTGGCAAAACACAGCGTCGAACTGGATTCTCAGGGCCGCATTATTGCTCCAGAGCGCAGCGACAACGCCTTCCAGACCAGCAACCCGAAAATCTTCGCCGGTGGCGACATCGTGCGCGGTTCGGATCTGGTAGTCACCGCGATTGCCGAAGGTCGTAAAGCGGCAGACGGTATCCTGAACTACCTGGAAGTGTAATACAGCCTCTTAAGGCATCTCATCTGCCCTGGTGGGTGAGATGCCAAATTCCTGCCGCAATACCGCCAAACCTGCCGATTAAGCCAGTCTGACAACACGTTTAGTAAACAGGGCAAATAACCTTAACACCCCAAACAGATCAACATCATGAATAATAACCATGTAAAAACCAGACGAAAACGTTTGCTTTACGTTGAGAACTGTATATTATGCGGCGGATTTTTTGGGCAAAATTCATGGAGGCGTTGTGTCGCAAGACAACAATTATAGCCAGGGCCCCGTCCCTCTGGCGGCGCGAAAAGGCGTAGTTCCACTAACATTTGTCATGTTGGGACTCACATTCTTTTCCGCCAGTATGTGGACCGGTGGCACACTCGGTACCGGTCTTTCTTATAATGATTTCTTCCTGGCAGTTCTCTTCGGTAATCTTCTCCTCGGTATTTACACTGCATTTCTCGGTTTTATCGGCGCAAAAACAGGGCTCTCAACCCACCTTCTGGCGCGTTACTCATTTGGTGTGAAAGGTTCATGGCTTCCCTCTCTGCTGTTAGGCGGCACACAGGTAGGCTGGTTTGGCGTTGGTGTGGCCATGTTTGCTATCCCGGTTGGCAAAGCGACGGGAATTGACGTCAATATCCTGATTGCGGTTTCCGGTCTGTTGATGACCCTGACCATCTTTTTTGGCATCTCAGCGCTGACCGTTTTATCAATCATCGCCGTACCTGCCATCGTTGTTCTTGGCAGCTACTCCGTCTGGCTGGCGGTGAGTGATGTCGGCGGTTTGGAGCATTTAAAAGCGATAGTGCCGCAAACGCCGCTGGATTTCTCCACCGCACTGGCGCTGGTAGTCGGCTCGTTTGTCAGCGCAGGGACATTAACCGCTGACTTCGTCCGTTTTGGCCGCAACGCCAAAGGCGCGGTGCTGATCGCCATGGTGGCGTTTTTCCTTGGCAACTCCTTGATGTTCATCTTCGGCGCTGCGGGCGCGGCTGCGGTTGGACAGGCGGATATCTCTGACGTGATGATTGCCCAGGGACTGCTGCTGCCCGCGATCATCGTTCTCGGCCTGAATATCTGGACCACCAACGATAATGCGCTGTACGCATCGGGCCTGGGATTTGCCAATATTACCGGCCTTTCCAGCCGTACGCTGTCGGTGGCTAACGGTATTATTGGCACACTGTGCGCGCTGTGGCTTTACAATAACTTTGTCGGCTGGCTGACATTTCTGTCGGCAGCGATTCCCCCGATTGGCGGGGTGATCATCGCCGACTATCTGCTGAACCATCGCCGCTATGCCGACTTCAGCAAAGCGCAATTTATTTCCGTAAACTGGATAGCGATCCTGTCCGTTGCACTGGGCATTGCCGCAGGCCACTATATTCCCGGCATCGTGCCCGTCAATGCCGTACTCGGCGGCGTATTCAGCTATATCCTGCTGAATCCACTTTTCAATCGCAGCCTTGCTAAATCCCCGGAGGTCAGCCATGCAGAATAATAACATCACCATTCATCAGGCGCGTTTACAGGGACGTGAAGGGTTATGGCAAATCACGATTGAAAACGGGCGCTTTAGCCGTATTGAGCCTCAAGACGCAGCGACGTTACCACAGGGTGAAGTGCTTGATGCTGAAGGCGGTCTGGCTATCCCACCGTTCGTTGAGCCACATATCCATCTGGACACTACGCAAACCGCGGGCGAGCCGAGCTGGAATCAGTCTGGTACGCTGTTTGAGGGCATTGAACGCTGGGCTGAACGTAAGGCAATGCTCACTCACGAAGACGTCAAAGCGCGCGCCATGCAGACCCTGAAGTGGCAGATGGCCAACGGCATCCAGTATGTCCGTACTCACGTTGACGTTTCCGACCCTACGTTGACGGCGCTAAAAGCCATGCTGGAGGTGAAGCAAGAAGTCGCTCCGTGGGTAGAGCTACAGATTGTCGCGTTCCCGCAAGAAGGCATTCTTTCTTATCCCAACGGTGAAGCGCTCCTGGAGGAAGCCGTGCGTCTGGGCGCCGACGTCATTGGCGCGATCCCGCACTTTGAATTCACGCGTGAATATGGCGTAGAGTCGCTGCATAAGATTTTCGCTCTGGCGCAAAAATACGACAAACTTATCGACGTGCACTGTGACGAAATCGATGATGAGCAATCCCGCTTTGTTGAAACCGTTGCGGCGCTGGCGCATCGCTACAATATGGGCGAGCGCGTGACCGCCAGCCATACCACGGCGATGCATTCCTACAACGGCGCGTATGCTTCCCGTCTTTTCCGCCTGTTGAAAATGTCCGGCATTAACTTTGTCGCAAATCCACTGGTGAATATTCACCTGCAAGGGCGCTTTGACACTTATCCTAAGCGTCGTGGTGTTACGCGCGTCAAAGAGATGCTGGAAGCGGAGATCAACGTCTGCTTCGGTCATGATGACGTCTTCGATCCGTGGTATCCGCTGGGCACTGCGAATATGCTGCAGGTGCTGCATATGGGATTACACGTGTGCCAGCTGATGGGATACGGACAAATTAACGATGGGTTGAACCTGGTCACCACCCACAGCGCGAAAACCCTGCACCTGCAGGACTACGGTCTGAACGTGGGGAATTCTGCGAATCTGGTGATTTTGCCTGCAGAAAATGGGTTTGACGCGGTTCGTCGCCAGACGCCTGCCCGTTATTCCATTCGTCATGGTCGAGTCATTGCCGAGACGGTCCCAAGCCAAACCACTCTGCATCTGACGCAGCCAGAAACGGTGACGTTTAAGCGCTAGGTCGTTACATTCCATGTCGGATGGCGTTAGCCCTGCCATCCGACACAGTCTCTCATTCTCAAGCTTGTAATAAGCTGGCGCGGACTTTGATCACCACCTTTTTGATGTCCATCGGGGTCTGCACCACACAACCCGGTTTATGCGGCTCGCCCGGCATAAAAATCACAAATTTTCCCGGCTTCAGTACCATAGCCTGTTCATCGGCAATCTGGCTGCACAGCTGATAATCATCCTCGATGTGCATCTCTTCGCAGTGACGAGCAGAATCGGTCATCCCGAACAGAATCCGTTCTTCGCCGGACAACAGCATCTGAATATCAATGTACTGCTGATGCAGCTCCGCTTTCTTATGCTCTGGGCTCTGCGTTGTAAATTGCATGACATTCATAAAAATATTCTCGCCCTGCAACGTGTAGCGCCCAGGCGTCTTCTCCTGCGGATTCGCCGCAATGGCAAGCGTTAACGCCTGCTGCAAGACCGGATGTAATCCGGCAGAAGGCAGTGAATTCAACGCATCTGATATCATCATCATTCTCCCTGGGCCAACAGCGCGGCCCCCAGTAATCCAGCGTCATGACGGTAATGCGCCGCCAGCAATTCCACGTGATAGGCCAAAGGCTCTTGTGCCAGATAATGTTCCACCAGCGCCAGATACCCTTCAGCCAGCCCAACGCTACCGCCAATGACCACGCACTGACAATCGGTCGTGGCCTTCACATCGGCAACAAGCCTTGCCAAAGTACGCGCTGAGCGATGGATCAACCGGCTTGCCTGCTCATCCCCCTGCCCGGCACGGCTAAAAATAGTTTTGGCGTCGCATCCGGCAAGCGCGCCTTCGGCAGCCGCCGCTATTCCACGACCGGATGCGATCGCCTCAACGCAGCCCACACGCCCGCAGCCGCAAACAGGCCCATGCGGATCGGCCAGCGTATGTCCCAGATGCCCAGCCAAACCGCCGACTCCAGTCAGCAGTTTCCCACCGCTGACGACTCCCCCGCCAACGCCTGTGGAGACGGTAATAAACACCAGATCGCGGTACTCACCACCAAGCGCATGGTACTCAGCCCACGCCGCTGCCTGTGCGTCATTGACGGCCAGCGTCGGCAGGCCGGTGATTTGTTCCAGCGTTTGTGTCAGCGGAAAATGCATCAATCCGCCGAGGTTATTCGGATTCAGCGCCAGTAAAGCCCCCTCACGGATAATCCCCGTCGAGGCGATCGCCACCCGATTAGCACGCCCCTGTAGCGGGGCAACCAGTGTTTGTAACGCGGCGCGCAGCGCTTGCGGCGTTTTACTGACAGGCGTCGGCAGTTCACGCCGCTCGCGGACTTGCAGATTGTTGTCTATCAGCGCGGCAGCCAATTTGGTGCCGCCAATATCAATCGCCAGTGTGGTCATGACGCCGCCTCATGCATCGTAGTGGCGCTCTGTAGCTCGAAGAACGACATATTCCTTCCCTTACAGCTATTGCCCGGTTCAGCACCGGGCAACTGGATTAACTTTTGGATTTCACCATAGTGCTTTTGTCACCGCCGAACGGCACGGCACCGCTAAACGGTCGACCATCAATGGCATCATGCGTACGCAACGCTTCAGGACGCAGCCAGCGCTGTACACGGGACGGCATATCAAGACCAATCAGCAGGATCACTACAAATGTCAGGCCGAAAGAGAGCGATCCCAGCGCGGTACCCAGATCCAGACGTTGGGCAATCAGCGCGCCGATGATCGGTGCCAGAGCCCCGCCCAGTGCGCCTACGTTATAGGTGAAGCCCAGTCCCGCCGCACGCTGATCGGTATCGAAATAGCCGCCAATCAGTTTTGGTAAGATCCCGGAGATCCCCTGGCCGAGCATTTGTTGGAAAAACAGCAGCAAACCCAGTACCCAGACGTTTGAACCGCCTATCGCAAACACCGGAATAATCAGCAACTGCGAGGCCAGCAGACTGCAGACATAGGCTTTACGCGTGCCCAGCCAGTCACCAAGAAAACCGCCGACGCAACAACCGACCGCCGCACCAAAGCCGCTAAAGAAGAGCACTCTGGCCACCGTGGAAGGATCGTACAGCAGTTCGGTTTTCAGATAGGTTGGCAACAGCGCCTGAATCGGCCACGAGTACAGGAAGGCGAATAGCACGACCACCATCAGCATCACGCCCGTCGGCCAGCGTTTCCCGCTGCTTTGCACCATAAAGCTAATGAAGATAAACGCGCATATCAGTCCAAGAACCGCCACGATAGCCGCATTTTGCAGGTTGCCAGCAAAGCAGAACCACAGCGCAGTTGCAGCGGCGAGCGTCATCAGAATATTAATTACCCGATGCTCGCCCCGGTAGAGAATGTCCACCATCGTGCGTACCGGCGCTTTGCCTTCGTGTTTCTCTTTCCAGTCTTCCGCTTCCGGAATATTTTTACGCAGCCAGAGGGCGAAGATAATTGGCAGGATGCCGATGAAGAACAGCGCGCGCCATCCCCAGACCGGGACCACCAGACTGTAGACCTGGGCGGCGATCACGGCACCAACGGAAAAGCCGGAAATCAGGAAACCACTGGCTTTGTTTCGCAGATGTTTAGGCCAACTTTCAATAACATAGGTTGCGCTGGAACCATACTCACCGGCCATTCCCATACCGATAACCAGGCGGGCGATAAACATGGTGGTGTAGCCCGGCGCAAAGCCGCAGGCCAGCGTTCCCACAGAGAACAGAATGATGCTGGTGACCATTGCCAGGCGGCGTCCGTAACGGTCGCCCATTGCCCCCAGCATTAATCCGCCAAACCAACGGGAGATAAAGGCGGCCGAGATCAGGCTGGCAGCCTGCACCGTCGTCAGTCCGAATTCGCCCTGCACTTCTGTCAGCACCAGGGCGATTAACACAAAATCGAAACCATCAAGCAAATATCCCAGCCAGGCGGCGGAAAATGCCCGCCATTGTGCCCGATTGAGATGGCGATACCACGGGATGCTCTGGGTAGAAGTACTCATTTTACTCTCCCGACGATTTTTGTTGTTGTGCCGGGTAGTGGCTTTGCCCTACCCGGCCTACGGTCGAAAATCCAGGCCGGGCAAGCGAAGCGTCCCCGGCGACCCGTGATTACGCCTTTTCCGCCAGCAGTTGGTTTGCCAGCGCTTTCAGTTCCGGCAGATAGTGTTCATCTACCGGGGCAAAGGGTTTACGGCACAGTGGGACAGAAACCACATCCATATAGTGCAGTACCGTTTTCAGGCCGCGGAACACGCCAACCTTAATGAGCAGATCGATAACCTTATTGCACTCAGTTTGCAGCTTTTGCGCCGTGCGGATGTCGCCTTCTTTGAGCGCTTTCACAATTCCCTGATAGCGCCACCCCATGATGTTGTAAGTGCTACCGATACCGCCATCTGCGCCCGCGAGCAGTCCGGAAGCGAAGATCTCGTCATAGCCGTTATAAAGCACCAGATCGGGATGAGCGCGGCGGATCTGTTCCATCTGATAGAGATCGCCGGAAGTTTGTTTCAGCGCGCCAACGCCAGGTAGCGTCACCAGCGTGTTGATCTGATCCAGCGTCAGTTTTACACCGCTCAGCGCCGGGATGTTATAGACCACCATCGGCAATCCATTAGCTGAATCAATAATTGCGCGGTAGTGGTCGCAATGCTCTTCAAAGCTGAACGGATAGTAAAACGGCGTGACGGCCGAAACGGCATCAAAGCCGTAACGATGCGCGGCGCTCGCCAGCTGTTGGCTTTCTTCGGTGCTCACCGTGCCAACATGAGCGATCAGCGTCACCTTGCCTTTCGCTTCTTCAGCCACAATTTCCAGCACCTGCTCTCTTTCAACGCGGTTTTGGACAAAGGCCTCACCCGTTGAGCCACCGACATAGAGCCCATCGACACCCTGACCAATGTTGAAACGCACCAGGCGGCGCAGACTCTCGATGTCCAGTCTCTGTTGGTTATCGAATGGGGTTAACAACGCTGGCATTACGCCTTTTAAATCTCTTGCCATAACGACCTCTGACGATGATTAGTGTTATCTAACTGCATACCTTTATACCTGTTATACCAGATCAAATAAGCAGCAATACAATACAGAACGCTTATAGTGCGATCTACTTCACTAAACACTTCATCCTTCGAGCCGCCTCTGCGTTAGCTGCGTTCGCTCACCCCTGTCACATAGTTATCTATGCTCCAGGGAACTCGCTCTCTTGCCGCCTTGATGCAACTTGAATGATTTTGTGTTTAAACGATCGTCGGGATCGCGATCACTTACGCAACTTTTTACTTTTGCTGAAGGCATGCCAGGTCGCGGAAACGCTATTGAGGTGTTCTTGCAGTGCGCGGTCAGCTTCTTCAGGATCGCGCTGGCGAATTGCGTCGACAATAGCGATATGCTGCTGATAACTCACGTTGTTGTGCTCATACAACTCTTGATCGGCGACGGTCGGACGGGCGGCAATCAGCCAGTCTAACAGCGCAACATGGATAGCCATAAAGATAGGATTGCCCGGGATCTCAGCCAGTACACGGTGAAAATCAACGTCCGAGCGGATGAACAACGCATTGTCATCGAGCGACTGGCTGTTGATCTCCAGTGCTTTAGCCAGTCTGTCGATTTGCTCATCTGTCGCATGTTCGGCGGCGTATCGTACCAGGCTGGATTCAAAGAACAGTCGCAACTGCTCGAAGTGGGCAATGCCGCCGGGATGTGCGAGGAAATCTTTCGCCATACCAGACAGCTCGCTGATGATGGTATCAGCTGAAGGACGCGAAACGCGGGCGCGCTCGCCGTTGTTGATTTGTACCAGACCTTTGCGTTTTAACGCGGCCAGCGCTTCTCGTACAGAAGGACGGCCCACGTTAAAGAAGGCCATCAGCTCCCGCTCAGACGGCAACTGTTCGCCCTCGCCAAATTCCCGACGACGAATCATCTGCTCCAGTTCTTCTTCAACCATTTCAGACAGTTTTTTACGCGCCAACGGGCGATTGCGTAAGCTACGGCCAATGGTGGATGGAGAGTCTTCAGCTTGCGAATCAAATGCGTTCATAGGGTCCATTCAGCTAAGTCGTGGTGACAAACAACAGCGGGTTTATCCTAACACAGGATCGAAAGCAGGGTGAAATGATGGACGATCTGATCCGGCTGGCTTATTGATAATATACGTAACAGCAATATTATTTTAAGCGAGTATCTTCTGCCTCATTTTAATTGAATGGAGTTAAATAGCTTCATGAAAATTATGAATATGAACGTGATAATTTGTCATAACCTTCTATTTTATAACGATAAATAATTACATCATCGAATTAAAAATAAGATATTCACTCCATAAAAAATGCCCAGAAAAATATAACATCCGTTTTGACAACAGCGTTATTACCGGATTTATCTTCTTCTCTGGCATGGAGTGAAACAATGTTCGGCATCATTATCTCTGTCATCGTTTTATTAACGATGGGTTACCTGATCCTCAAAAACTACAAACCGCAGGTCGTGCTGGCCGCCGCCGGGATCTTCCTGATGATCTGCGGCGTCTGGCTGGGCTACGGCGCGTTGGTCGCTGACGACAAAAGCAGTGGCTATCTACTGGTCGATATTTACAACGAAATTTTGCGTATGCTCTCCAACCGCGCGGCCGGACTGGGGTTATCAATCATGGCAGTGGGCGGTTATGCCCGTTATATGGACAGAATGGGGGCCAGCAGAGCGATGGTTAGCCTGTTAAGCCGCCCGCTCAAGCTAATCCGTTCACCCTATGTAGTGCTTGCCGCCACCTATGTGATTGGTCAGATCATGGCGCAGTTCATTACCAGCGCATCCGGGTTAGGTATGTTGCTGATGGTGACGCTGTTCCCAACGCTGGTTAGTCTTGGCGTAAGCCGTTTATCCGCTGTTGCGGTCATTGCCACTTCGATGTCGATTGAGTGGGGCATTCTGGAAACCAACTCTATTTTTGCCGCGCAGGTCGCGGGCATGAAAATCGCCACCTATTTCTTTCAATACCAGTTGCCCGTCGCGTCGTGTGTCATTGTCGCCGTCGCCATTGCGCATTTTTTCGTTCAGCGTCAATTTGATAAAAAAGCCGCACCGGAAAGTAACGGATTTGCGGAACAAAAGGCGCTGGAAAACGTACCCCCGCTCTATTACGCCATTTTGCCGGTGATGCCGCTGATCCTGATGCTGGGCTCGCTTGCCCTTGCACAAATGGGGCTAATGAAAGCAGAGTTGAATCTGGTGGTGGTGATGTTAATGAGCATGACGCTGACTATGTTTGTTGAATTCCTGCATAAACATAATCTGCGCGAAACGATGGATGATGTGCAGGCTTTTTTTGACGGCATGGGGACGCAGTTTGCCAACGTTGTCACCCTGGTGGTCGCCGGTGAAATCTTTGCGAAAGGGTTGACGACTATCGGGACTGTCGATGCCGTAATAAAAGGCGCAGAGCATTCCGGTCTTGGCGGTATCGGCGTGATGATCATCATGGCGGTGGTCATCGCCGCCTGCGCAATCGTCATGGGGTCAGGCAACGCGCCGTTTATGTCTTTTGCCAGCCTCATTCCGGATATTGCCGCCGGGCTGCATATTCCTGCGGTAGTAATGATTATGCCGATGCATTTTGCCACTACGCTTGCCCGCGCGGTGTCACCCATAACCGCTGTAATTGTCGTGACATCGGGTATTGCCGGCGTATCGCCCTTTGAAGTGGTAAAACGTACAGCAATCCCGATGGCAGTAGGATTTGTGGTGAATATGGTAGCCACCATCGCGCTGTTTTATTGATACCAAAGCCAGAAAACAGAACAGGCCCCAAAGGGCCTGTTTTTTATTTCACTACTTATTTCACTACGCGCAGCGCTGGACGCCCACCGCGAGGCGGTGGCGGAGTATCATCCGGATCGTTGTCGTCGCCATTATCAGGTTTATCGCCATCAATGACCGACATGACCGTTTCACTCTCAAAACCAGACGCGTCGTTGTCGTCATCATTTAAGCTGGCAACATCTTCGTCGTAGGCGGCTTCCGGTTCAAACATCGTACCGGCGCCATTTTCACGTGCATAAATTGCCAGAACGGCAGCCAACGGCACAGACACCTGACGCGGCACACCACCGAAGCGCGCGTTAAAGCGCACTTCATCGTTAGCCAGTTCCAGGTTGCCCACCGCACGCGGTGCAATATTCAGAACAATTTGCCCGTCACGCGCATATTCCATTGGAACCTGCACGTCCTGGAGCGTCACATCCACCACCAGATGCGGCGTGAGCTGGTTGTCCAGCAACCACTCATAGAACGCGCGCAGCAGATACGGACGGCGTGGTGTTAGCTGTGGCAAATCCATACAGGTTAACCCCGGCCCAGACGCATTTCACGTTCAGGCTCAGTCAGAGAAGCCAGGAAAGAGTCACGTTCGAAGACGCGAGTCATGTACCCTTTCAGTTCTTTCGAACCTGCACCGTTGAATTCAATCCCCAGCTGCGGTAAACGCCACAGCAGCGGCGCCAGGTAGCAGTCTACCAGGCTGAACTCATCGCTCAGGAAGTAAGGTTTCTGGCCAAATACTGGCGCGATTGCCAGCAGTTCTTCGCGCAGACGCTTACGCGCGACTTCGGCTTCAGATGCAGAACCGTTCACGATGACGTTCATCAGCGTGTACCAGTCTTTTTCAATACGCTGCATGTACAGGCGGCTTTCACCACGCGCAACCGGGTAAACCGGCATCAGCGGCGGATGCGGGAAGCGCTCATCCAGGTATTCCATAATGATGCGAGATTCCCACAGGGTCAGCTCACGATCCACCAGTGTCGGTACGCTCTGATTCGGGTTGAGGTCGATCAGATCCTGAGGTGGATTGTCCTTCTCCACATGCTCAATCTCGAAACTAACACCTTTCTCAGCCAGCACAATGCGGACCTGATGGCTATAGATGTCAGTAGGACCAGAAAACAGCGTCATTACCGAACGTTTGTTGGCAGCGACAGCCATGAAAACCTCCAGGTATATTCAGAATTTTTACTGCTACCAGCCACTCAGTGGCCAGCCAGAAGTGATGTCACCCAGACTCGGGAAAGTCATTACTGTTCAAAATACAAACAAAAAATGAACGATACCGGACATTTGGGCAGAAAATTGGATGATAGTTTACCAGATTTTGTGACCTTTGTGGTGAGTCGATTCTTGAAATGGGGAAAAAGAGGTGGCAATCAGCGGATTACCGTGGATCTGAGGCGAGAAATAACGATAAAAAAACCCGCCGAAGCGGGTTTTTTCGCAAATTGTCGTCTGCCGAAGCAGAGTACAATTAACGTTTGGAGAACTGAGGACGACGACGTGCTTTACGCAGACCGACTTTCTTACGTTCAACCTGACGAGCATCACGGGTAACGAAGCCAGCTTTACGCAGTTCGCCACGCAGGGATTCGTCGTACTCCATCAGAGCGCGGGTGATACCGTGACGGATCGCACCAGCCTGACCAGAGATACCACCACCTTTAACAGTGATGTACAGATCCAGTTTCTCAACCATGTCGACCAGTTCCAGCGGCTGACGAACTACCATGCGGGCAGTTTCACGACCGAAGTACTGTTCCAGAGAACGTTGGTTGATTACGATTTTACCACTGCCCGGTTTGATGAAAACGCGAGCTGCGGAACTTTTGCGGCGACCAGTGCCGTAGTATTGATTTTCAGCCATTGCCTATAATCCCGATTAGATGTCAAGAACTTGCGGTTGCTGTGCCGCGTGGTTGTGCTCGTTGCCAGCGTAAACTTTCAGTTTACGGAACATAGCACGACCCAGCGGGCCTTTTGGCAGCATGCCTTTAACCGCGATTTCAAGCACACGCTCAGGACGGCGAGCAATCATCTCTTCAAAGGTCGCTTGTTTGATACCACCGATGTGGCCGGTGTGGTGATAGTACACTTTGTCAGTACGCTTGTTGCCGGTTACAGCAACTTTGTCAGCGTTCAGAACGATGATGTAATCACCGGTATCTACGTGCGGAGTGTATTCCGCTTTGTGCTTACCGCGCAGGCGCAGAGCCAGTTCGGAAGCCAGACGGCCCAGAGTTTTACCGGTCGCGTCAACAACATACCAGTCGCGTTTTACGGTTTCTGGTTTAGCTGTAAAAGTTTTCATTAAAAGCTTACCCAAATAAATAAGTTACACGTTGGTGAACACCCAAACGTTTTGTCAGTTGAGGTTCACACGACATTGTCCAGCAAACCTACCCCTTCGAATAGCCTATGCCGGCGCATAGAAAGTTTTGGGAAAAAAACTCTCTCGTAACGTGGGGTCGCAAGATTATAGAGAAGTCAGGGTCAAAGATCGACCCCTTTATGTGATTTGCGGCAGGTTTAACCGGCTAAATGTTCCCGCTTCAGATACTCTTCGCTTTGCATCTCCTGCAAACGCGACAAACAACGCTGAAATTCAAACTTCAGACGCTCGCCCTGATAAATTTCATAGAGGGGTGATGCCGCACTGACCACCAGCTTGACGTGGCGTTCGTAGAACTCATCCACCAATGCGATAAAGCGTCGCGCTTCACTCTCCATCAGCGGGGTCATGACCGGCACATCAGACAACAGCACCGTGTGAAACAGACGCGACAGCACAATGTAGTCATGCTGACTCCGGGCATCGACGCAGAGCGTGGTAAACGACACCGCCAGCGTTTGGTTTTCGACGGCCAGCGTCTGCATCGGACGATGATTGATCTCCAGCGTTGGCGCATGTTCACCTTTGGTTCCCGCTAATGCCAGCCAAAGCTTATCCATCTGCTGGCGGGTTTCCTCATTCAATGGCGACAACCACAAATGCGCCTGCGTTAAGGTGCGCAGACGATAATCGACGCCGGCATCGACATTCATGATGTCGCAATGCTGTTTGATCGCATCAATGGCAGGAAGAAAACGCGTGCGTTGCAAACCGTTGCGATATAGCTCATCTGGCGGAATATTGGAGGTCGCCACCAGCGTAATACCGCGGGCAAACAGCGCTTTCATCAGGCCGCCGAGCAGCATGGCGTCGGTGATATCAGAAACAAAAAATTCGTCGAAGCACAGCACGTCGGTTTCGGCCTTAAAGCGGTCGGCGATGATTTCCAGCGGATCGCTCTGCCCCTGTAAGGCAGTAAGCTCTTCATGCACGCGCAGCATAAAACGGTGAAAGTGCAAACGCTGTTTACGTTCGCCCGGCAGGCTATGGTAGAACAGATCCATCAGCCAGGTTTTTCCGCGCCCAACTCCGCCCCACATATATAAACCACGCACCGGCGCGTTGATCGGTGACTCACGCTTGCCCAGCAACTTACCAAAACGCGCCATCAGTCCACTCTCCTGCGGCGCAGGACGTGCTGGCGTCGTAAGCGCCTGGAAAATGGTTTCCAGTCGATTCACGGCTTCGAGTTGTACGTTGTCGGGTTGATGACTGCCGTCGTTGAGGGCTTGCTGGTAACGCGATGTAGGGGAAAAGCTTTGCATGATGTTATTGTTATTCCTTGAGAATCGATGTGCCGTCGCTCACGGTTGACGAAAAAAAGGCCGTTCTACATTACGTGATATAAACACGGGATTCCACTTCTACGGGATTAGCGGTTATAGTGGCATAATCAGGCGCAGGCATGGAGCCTAAAGCCAACACCCTACGGAAACACAAGACAACGGGAGATGTTCATGACCTGGGAATATGCGCTAATTGGGTTAGTCGTCGGTATCATTATTGGTGCTGTAGCCATGCGTTTTGGTAATCGTAAATTACGCCAACAGCAGGCATTGCAGTACGAACTGGAAAAAAATAAAGCTGAGCTGGAAGAGTACCGCGAAGAGCTTGTGAGCCACTTTGCCCGCAGCGCTGAATTGCTGGATAACATGGCGGACGATTATCGTCAGATTTACCAGCACATGGCGAAAAGCTCCAGCAACCTGCTGCCGGGTATGTCTCCGGAAAACAACCCGTTCCGTAACCGTCTGGCAGAGTCTGAAGCAGGCAACGATCAGGCGCCGGTTCAGATGCCACGCGACTATTCTGAAGGGGCATCCGGCCTGCTGCGTAGCGGCGCAAAGCGCGACTAACCGCACATCGTTAAGAAATTTATTGGGCGCAGCAATTGCGCCCTCCGCTTCTCTTCCTGTCCCAGCTATTATTTAGTCGTTAGCCGCATTGTGACCTAACCGAAAATTCAATAACATCAACCTGTTTTGAATCATCTTCCGTTTACTCAAGGTACGAGAGCAGGATCCATGAAAAAACAAACCCAGCTGTTGAGTGCATTAGCGTTAAGTGTCGGGTTAACTCTCTCGGCGCCATTCCCGGCCGCAGCGTCTATCCCCGGCCAGGTTCCCGGTCAGGCTGCGCTTCCCAGCCTCGCTCCGATGCTGGAGAAAGTGTTACCTGCCGTGGTGAGCGTAAGGGTTGAAGGCACCGCCACTCAGGGGCAGAAAGTCCCGGAAGAGTTCAAAAAGTTTTTTGGTGACGAACTTCCCGATCAACCGTCACAACCCTTTGAAGGGCTGGGCTCAGGGGTCATCATTGACGCAGCCAAAGGCTACGTTCTGACCAATAACCACGTTATTAATCAGGCGCAAAAAATCAGCGTTCAGCTTAATGATGGCCGTGAGTTCGACGCTAAGCTTATCGGCAGCGACGATCAGAGCGATATCGCACTGCTACAAATTCAGCACCCCAGCAACCTGACGCAAATTGCCATTGCTGACTCCGACAAACTCCGCGTGGGTGATTTCGCGGTGGCTGTGGGTAACCCGTTCGGTTTGGGTCAAACAGCCACCTCCGGCATTGTATCTGCCTTGGGTCGCAGTGGGTTGAACCTGGAAGGTCTGGAAAACTTTATTCAGACTGATGCCTCTATCAACCGCGGTAACTCCGGCGGCGCATTGCTCAACCTGAACGGTGAGCTGATCGGTATTAACACCGCGATTCTGGCCCCCGGCGGCGGCAGCATCGGGATTGGTTTTGCAATACCGAGCAACATGGCGCGCACGCTGGCACAGCAGCTGATGCAATTTGGTGAAATCAAACGCGGTCTGTTGGGTATCAAAGGCACCGAAATGACCTCGGATATCGCCAAAGCGTTCAAACTGGACGTACAGCGTGGCGCGTTTGTCAGTGAGGTTCTACCTAACTCCGGCTCCGCAAAAGCGGGAGTGAAATCTGGTGACGTCATTACCAGCCTCAACGGTAAACCGCTCAACAGCTTCGCCGAACTGCGTTCACGCATTGCAACAACTGAACCTGGGACCAAGGTCAAACTGGGCCTGCTGCGTAACGGTAAACCGCTGGAGGTTGAAGTCACCCTCGATACCAGCACATCATCGTCCGCCAGCGCAGAGATGATTGCGCCTGCGTTGCAAGGGGCTACGCTCAGCGACGGTCAGTTAAAAGACGGCACCAAAGGCATCAGAATTGATAACGTAGAAAAAAGCAGCCCTGCCGCACAGGCCGGTCTGCATAAAGATGACGTTATCATTGGCGTTAACCGCGATCGCGTAAACTCAATCGCCGAAATGCGAAAAGTGCTGGAAGCGAAACCGTCGATCATTGCTCTGCAGGTGGTGCGCGGTAACGAGAGTATTTACCTGCTCCTGCGTTAACGCATGCAACCGGACATCAGCCCCTCGTGTGATGTCCGGCAAACTCGTGATATGCTGCTGCCGTTCCCTCTATTAATGACGCCGCCATCATGTTTGTGAAGCTTTTACGTTCGGTCGCGATTGGTTTAATCGTCGGCGCCATCCTGCTGGCCGCGATGCCCTCTCTGCGAAAAATTAATACGCTTACCGCACCACAGTTCGACAGTGCAGATGAAACGCCTGCCAGCTATAACTCGGCGGTTCGCCGCGCAGCGCCTGCCGTTGTGAACGTTTATAACCGCAGTATGAACAGTACCGCGCACAACCAGCTTGAGATCCGCACGCTCGGCTCAGGCGTTATCATGGATCAGCGCGGCTATATCATTACCAATAAGCACGTCATTAACGATGCCGACCAAATCATCGTCGCATTGCAGGACGGCCGCGTATTTGAAGCGCTGCTTGTGGGGTCTGATACGTTAACCGACCTTGCGGTGCTGAAAATCAACGCCACTGGCGGGCTGCCAACAATCCCAATTAATAACAAACGCGTGCCGCACATTGGTGACGTGGTACTCGCCATCGGTAACCCGTACAACCTTGGGCAAACCATCACTCAGGGGATTATCAGCGCCACCGGTCGAATTGGCCTGAACCCGACAGGACGGCAAAACTTCCTGCAAACAGATGCTTCCATCAACCACGGAAACTCCGGCGGTGCGCTGGTCAACTCACTGGGTGAATTGATGGGGATTAACACGCTGTCATTTGATAAGAGCAACGATGGCGAAACCCCGGAAGGGATCGGCTTTGCCATTCCGTTTCAGTTGGCGACCAAAATCATGGATAAGCTGATTCGTGACGGGCGCGTGATTCGTGGCTACATCGGCATCAGCGGTCGCGAAATTGCACCACTGCACGCTCAGGGCGGCGGGATGGATCAAATTCAGGGGATTGTGGTTAACGAAGTTTCCCCGGATGGTCCGGCAGCGCAGGCGGGCATTCAGGTTAACGATCTGATTATCTCGGTCAATAACAAACCGGCGGTGTCTGCGCTGGAAACGATGGACCAGGTGGCAGAGATTCGACCAGGTTCAGTTATCTCCGTTGTCGTGATGCGTGATGACAAACAGTTGACGCTGCAGGTAACGATCCAGGAATACCCGGCCACCAATTAACGTCACGTCTGGCGGCCTACTGACCATAAAAAAACCGGAGCATGTTGGCTCCGGTTTTTATTAGGCGATATCGTAGAAAGTTAGTACGTAATGCCTGATGGCGCTACGCTTATCAGGCCTACAAATACACGCAGGCCTTTCTTCGCGTTACTTAACGAACTCTTCGCCCAGAGTAATATCTTTTTTCAGCGTATCCAGCATGCCTTCCAGCGAGCTTTGTTCAAACGCGCTCAGCTTGCCGATAGACTGACGCTCTTCTACGCCGTTTTTACCCAGCAGCAGCGGCTGAGAGAAGAAACGAGCATACTGGCCGTCGCCTTCAACGTAAGCACATTCAACCACACCTTTTTCGCCGCTCAATGCGCGAACCAGGGACAGGCCGAAACGTGCAGCAGCCTGACCCATAGACAGGGTTGCAGAACCGCCACCGGCTTTGGCTTCCACAACTTCAGTACCCGCATTCTGGATACGTTTAGTCAGGTCAGCTGCTTCTTGTTCGGTGAAGCTTACGCCAGGAATTTGTGACAGCAGTGGCAGGATGGTCACGCCAGAATGGCCGCCAATAACCGGAACTTCAACGTCGCCTGGTTGTTTGCCTTTCAGTTCCGCAACAAAGGTGTTGGAGCGGATGATGTCCAGCGTGGTCACGCCAAACAGTTTGTTCTTATCGTATACGCCTGCTTTTTTCAGCACTTCTGCAGCGATGGCAACGGTAGTATTCACCGGGTTGGTGATGATACCGATACACGCTTTCGGGCAGGTTTTAGCAACTTGCTGCACCAGGTTCTTCACGATTCCGGCGTTGACGTTGAACAGGTCGGAACGATCCATACCCGGTTTACGTGCGACACCCGCAGAGATCAGTACCACATCAGCACCTTCCAGTGCAGGGGTAGCATCTTCACCGCTGAAGCCTTTGATTTTCACAGCAGTAGGGATATGGCTCAAATCAACGGCCACACCAGGTGTTACTGGAGCGATGTCGTACAGGGAGAGTTCTGAACCTGAAGGCAGTTGGGTTTTTAACAGTAATGCTAGCGCCTGACCGATACCACCAGCAGCGCCGAGGACTGCAACTTTCATCCTAAACTCCTTATTATATTGATAAGCAAAATGTCTATTGCTCCGCGGCGGCGACCTTAATTCACAAATCCAATGAATACAACAACCACGCGTCAAGAATGCGTAGTCACGCAAATTTGGCTTTTATGCATTTAACTTACGTAAAATAAAACCTAAGTTACGTAATTCAAAACCACCCACACAGTAGAGCAACTTTCCAACAGGTGCTGACAATATACCCTACCCGCCTCTCAAAACAACATCAATTTGATAACATTTAATTTACTTTTAACCTTATTTGCGAGCCGTGACACAGGCATGTTTCTTGATAACGAAATTTGATAAAATTCCGCTCTTTCATAACATTATTTCAGCCTTGAACAAGGCAGACTGTTTGCATAAAAATTCATCTGTATGCACAATAATGTTGTTTCTACCGCCATATTACGGGTGACTTATGCGAAGCTCGGCAAAACAAGAAGAATTAGTAAAGGCGTTTAAAGCGCTACTTAAAGAAGAAAAGTTCAGCTCTCAAGGCGAAATCGTCCTCGCGTTGCAGGATCAGGGCTTTGATAATATCAATCAGTCCAAGGTTTCACGCATGCTGACCAAATTTGGCGCCGTGCGTACCCGCAATGCGAAAATGGAAATGGTGTACTGCCTTCCGGCGGAACTGGGCGTACCCACGACCTCCAGTCCGCTGAAAAATCTGGTGCTGGATATCGACTATAACGATGCGGTCGTGGTTATTCATACCAGCCCTGGCGCTGCTCAGTTGATTGCACGTCTGCTGGACTCATTGGGGAAAGCGGAAGGTATCCTGGGTACGATTGCCGGTGACGATACCATCTTCACCACCCCAGCTAAGGGTTTTACGGTAAAAGATCTGTACGAAGCCATTCTGGAACTGTTCGAACAAGAACTGTAATACCACCTCCCCGTCGCCTCGCGGCGGGGGAAAACACTCTCTTTTCATCCCCCTCCTTCTCTTTTCCACTGCTATTGATTTAACAAATGGTGCGTTTAACCATCAAAATACATTCACATGGTGAATGTGCAGCCTTAAAAACGCACATTTTGCAAAATAAAGTATCTACATGATTTAATTAAATTTATTTTGTGTAAGCTGTTTGAAATGCTCTTTTTAATTCCATTGAGTTATAAAAAATCATTTTCTTAACACTCAAAACCCAATGAAACAATTAGCGTGGTATTAATTTATCGGGTGATTAGTGTATACTTGATTTTGTGATGAGGGTCACGAAACACAGACCCCAATAAAAGAATTCGACGAGGTAAATATCATGAAAATCAAAACTACTATTGCAACCTTAAGCCTTCTTTCTGTTCTCTCCTTCGGTGCAAGCGCCGCGGTTACTCAGGTGAACTCACAAGAAGCACAGAATCTGCAATCCATCGGTAGCGTCTCCGTCTCTCAGATCGGTAGTTCACCAATGGACATGCGTCAGGCCATCGCCGCTAAAGCTGAAAAAGCAGGCGCCAGCAGCTATCGCGTCACCGAACTCCGTGAAGGTGCTCACTGGCACGCTACTGCAGAACTCTACAAATAAACCCTCGTCGTCTAAGTCCGACGACTTGCCCCCGCCTGCCGGGGGCTTTTTTATGTCTTACATTGAGTGACGAACGTTAAAACGCAACTGCCCTTCCAGCTCTTCTTCCGCTTCATCGAACAGTAAAATCAACGCGCCGTATCGCCTGCGCAGCTTGTCCGGTAAATGGACAAATTCAATCTCCAGCGGCAGCGGCAAGACTTCCCCGATCACCACCTCCCACAGAGAATCCAAATCAACAACCTTTTCCCGGGCCAGACCGAATGTGCGCGTGAACTCGCGGTAGAAATCGCCCTGATCTTCTATCTCGTCAAAATCAAATGTATAGATGTTCATCTATAGCCACCATCCCGACGCCAGCTACTCTACAGACCGCCAATATCCAGGGGTCTCTCGCATTTTCAGGTAAGTATAGCCATAAAAAAACCGACGCTTTTAGCGTCGGTTTACAACTCTTAATTACTGACCAGCGCATGCTGGTATTTGTGCAGCATCCCACTGAGTCGTTTTACCGGCTCGGTCACCTGCGGCGGTGCTTGCCAGATAATTAATTTCTCCTGGTAGACCTCAAGCTCCTCCAGTAACTGGCTAAAGTAGCGTCGGCGCTTGTCGTCATTTCCTGCTGAAATTACGTGATCGGCAGTACGACGAAGCTGACGATGGAATGCGGATAGATCCTCGTTTACCGGTACCGGTGCATCACGCAGGCGCTGGTGCGCGATGATCATCGTCAGCGCCAGGCGAAACTTCGCCAGATCACCGGGAAACTTGTTCATCAGCAAAAACAGCTGCTGATAAAGTGCCGGAAGATGATTTTCTTTACGACGGACTACATTGGTGGTCATTGCTGAAACCGCCGCCGAAACAAACTGGTTGAGCAATACGCGGCCTGTTCTGTCACGAGAGTTATCACGCACCAGCAGAATGACGATAAACGCCAACACGCAGCCAACAATCTGCCCCAGCGCACTATCAAGGAACTGGCTAAAGTGGAAGGTCATCGGGTTATCCAGCACAATGATATTAATGGTGCTGGCCAGCGCCCCCATCGATCCCAACCGTCGTTTCTGTACCTCAATCCCCAGAAAGAATCCCAGCACCGCCAGGCTCAGGCACAGTAACAGCATGCTTTGTTGCGTATTAGGGATAATCACCAGGAAATAGAGCGCTCCGAGCGGTAACGCTGCCAACGTCCCATAGATAAAGTCTATCGCCACCATGCGAGGATTTGGCAAACGCATTGCCAGCGAGGTGACGACCGCAATCATCACCATTGCACCGCTGCCGGAGGTCCATCCGGTCCATAGCCAGAATAAGGTCCCCAGCACACAAGAAAGCGTGGTGCGCCAGAAGTTAACCATCGCATGATGACGCTCGGCAGACTCCACTTTCACCACCGGCTCACCTTGCAGGATCTCTTCTTCCGTAGCGCTAATCTTGGTATTACTCACCACACCACGTTTGAGCAGCAGGTAGCGCGTCGCCGCACCTGCCCAGCTATAAATCGTTACCGGTGTTTCACGTTCGCCAGTCCAGACAATAACCCGACGCATCCGCTTCAACTGTTTGTGGACATCCTGCACCGTTTCAACCGGCGTATCGAACAACTCGCGGAAGGTGTCGGTGATAAGTTCCGGGCGGGTATTTTGAATAAGGTAAGTTTCACAGGACTGAGTAATGAGCGTGAGCGACAGCGTGTTTAATGCTTTGAGTCTGCGATTAGCACGCACCCAGCGTGAAGACTCCATATTCAGGTTGCTGCGCATGCCTTCCAGCGCTGCCGTTCGACGGACTAAATCGCCCCAGGCTTTATCCACAACCTCGCTGTCGCCGTGCTTAATGCACAACTGCATCAGTTGATATTGCGCCACCAGCAGGCTGTCCAGCTCAACATCAATCTCTTGTTTTATCGAACGGGGAGAGAAAAGTAGATCGGCCACAATGGCACAGACAATCCCCATCACAATTTCACTGCAACGTTCGAGCGCAAATTGCGGCGTCAGCAGCGGTTCGGCCTGAATGGTAATGACGATGATCAGCGCCGTATAGCCCGAAAGCCCCCAGGCATAGGAGTTCTCGATCTTCACCAGTGACGAGATCCAGGTACAAAATCCGGCCCAGATACAGCACACCAGGATCATCAATAACGGAGCGCAGATCATACTGATGATAATGATCAGTCCGGCAATACAACCGATAAATGTCCCGACAATACGCAGCATGCCGCGATAGCGAATAGCCCCTGAATAGGGTTCCCCACCGGCAGCAAAGGCCGGGCCTGCCGCCACAATGGCTGCAGTCAGCACCGCCCAACGCGGAGTCTCAAGTTGGAAGTGAAAACCAACGAACAGCGCCAGTACAATCGCGCACGCCAGTTTTACCGCAAAGCGGATATGCTGATTGGCAATGGAGAAAATACCCATCGCGATTAACCAAACTCGCGCAGGCGGTGCGCCATTTTACGGAAGAAGGACTCCTGGCTTGCATCACGGTCCTGCTTACCGGTAATGACAACGGTAGCCGTTGTCCCGGCAGGCCACAGAGTTCCCTGCTGTTCATCAAGGCGGATTCGCACCGGTACACGCTGCGCCAGGCGCACCCATTCCAGATTTGAATCAATGGTCGCCATACCTTTTGCATCCTGCGTACTGCTGGCATTTGTTACCCCCGCCGCCACGCTATCAACGGTGCCTTTTAAGACATTATTACTGCCCAACGGGGTGATCTCAGCGCGATAACCAGGGCGAACGCCTTCCAGTTTGGTTTCTTCCATATAAGCCAGCACATAGAAAGAATGCTGTTTGACCAGTGCCACCGCTGTGGAACCACGCGTAATAAATTCGCCGCTATAAACGTTCAGGTTAGTGACCCAACCGTCTGCTGGTGCGCGAATGACGGTACGTTCCAGATCTAATTTTGCCAGGTCGCGGGTCGCTTGTGCTTTCGCAAGCTGGTGTAATACGGTTTGCAGGACGTTGTTTGACTGGTCAATCTCTTCACGAGACATGGCCTGCACGCCCAGGCGGTTACGACGACCAGCCTCCTGGCGTTTTTCCTGGGCCAGAACCTGATAATAAGAAACATCAGCTTCGGCCTGCTCAAGGGCTTTCTTATAGCGTGGCTGATCGATGGTGAACAGAATCTGATCCTTTTTCACCAGTTGGTTATCATGGACGTTAACGTTGGAAATAAGACCCGCAACATCCGGCGCAATAGCGACAACTTCCGCGCTGAAACGCGCATCACGTGTCCATGGCGACTCGGTGTAATACACCCATGCGCGAAAAATAGCGATGAAGGCCAGAATGACCAGTACGAGAGTCGTGGCCGTACGGGAGAGTTTTTTTGTTAGTGTTTTCACTTCAACCTCAAACGAACAGGCGCGTTATTAAATAGAACAGGCAGCAATACAGCGCGGTGTTAAACAGAGCCGGATGCCAGACAAAATCATAGATGCCGGTTGGAACCAGCATCCGGCGCACCAGCCAGAAAATCGCCAGTGACAAAAGTAATTCGAAAAAAATCGGTGGGAAGGACAAACCAAACACCACGATAACGGGAAACAGACTCATGTTGACCTTGGTAACTTAAGAGAGTGCAGGTGATAGATTTTCTAGCGTATGTCACCGCAGAGAAGGGCAAGGATGAGCCAGGCGAGAGCGACATAGCTGTTATTTGAATAATAATATATTAACGTAACTGTTATGCTGTTATCTATATTATGTGATCTAAATCACTTTTAAGCCAGAGTGAACAATGGAACGATTAAAACGTATGTCGGTGTTCGCCAAAGTCGTCGAACTGGGCTCCTTCACCGCCGCCGCAAGACAGCTACAAATGAGCGTTTCATCGATAAGCCAGACGGTCTCCAAACTGGAAGATGAGCTACAGGTTAAGCTGCTAAACCGCAGTACACGCAGCATTGGGCTGACCGAAGCCGGTAAAATTTACTACCAGGGCTGCCGGAGAATGCTGCACGAAGCGCAGGATGTTCACGAGCAGCTTTATGCCTTTAACAACACGCCCATCGGCACACTGCGCATTGGTTGTTCTTCAACCATGGCACAAAATGTCCTCGCCGGATTGACCGCGACAATGCTGAAGGAATACCCCGGTCTGACGGTAAATCTGGTAACAGGCATCCCGGCCCCGGATTTAATCGCCGATGGTCTGGACGTGGTTATCCGCGTCGGTGCGTTGCAGGACTCCAGTCTGTTCTCGCGTCGCCTGGGTGCCATGCCGATGGTAGTCTGCGCGGCTAAAAGCTATCTCGCACAGTTTGGTGCCCCGGAGAAACCCGCCGATCTCAGCAACCACTCGTGGCTGGAATACAGCGTGCGCCCGGATAATGAATTCGAGCTTATCGCTCCGGAAGGAATTTCCACCCGCCTGATCCCAGAGGGTCGTTTTGTGACTAACGATCCGATGACATTGGTGCGCTGGCTGGCTGCGGGTGCAGGCATTGCCTATGTGCCGCTAATGTGGGTGATCAATGAGATCAATCGTGGCGAAGTGGAGATCCTGCTCCCCCGCTACCAGTCGGATCCGCGTCCGGTCTATGCGCTGTATACCGAAAAAGACAAACTGCCGCTCAAGGTCCAGGTGGTGATTAACTATCTGACGGAGTATTTTGTCGATGTAGCGCAGCTTTTTCAGGGGATGTACGGCCGGGGAAAAGAGAAATAAAAAGAGTATTGGCCGGATAAGGCGTTGACGCCGCGTCCGGAAAGATGCCCGATTGCACTGGTGCTTATCGGGCATACATCATGATGTTATGCAGTACCACCCACCGTCAGGTTATCCACCTTCAGCGTCGGCTGGCCCACGCCCACCGGCAGGCTCTGCCCTTCTTTACCGCACACACCAACCCCGTTATCCAGCTTCAGGTCGTTACCTACCATTGAAATCTGCTGCATCGCTTCGATACCAGACCCAATCAGCGTCGCGCCTTTCACCGGTTTGGTTACTTTACCGTTTTCAATCAGATACGCTTCAGACGTCGAGAACACGAATTTCCCGGAGGTGATATCCACCTGGCCGCCGCCGAAGTTAGGCGCATAAATGCCGTATTCAACGGATTCGATGATTTCCTGCGGCGTGGATTTCCCCGGCAGCATGTAGGTGTTGGTCATGCGTGGCATCGGCAGGTGCGCGTAAGATTCACGGCGACCGTTACCCGTTGGCGCGACGCCCATCAGGCGCGCGTTCAGTTTGTCCTGCATGTAGCCTTTCAGAATACCGTTTTCGATCAGCACGTTGTACTGACCCGGTGTGCCTTCATCATCAATAGCCACAGAGCCACGACGGTCCGCCATTGTGCCATCATCCACAACGGTACACAGTTCCGACGCCACCAGCTCACCCATGTGACCGCTGAATACCGAGGTACCACGGCGGTTAAAGTCACCTTCCAGACCATGACCGACCGCTTCATGCAGCAGAACGCCAGGCCAGCCAGCGCCGAGTACTACCGGCAGCGTACCAGCAGGCGCTGCTACCGCGGACAAATTAACTAACGCCATGCGTACGGCTTCTTTCGCCCACGCGTCAGCACGGACTTCACCATCAAGGTCGCCAAGGAAATAGTCATAGCCAAAACGACCGCCACCACCGCTGGCACCGCGCTCGCGCTTACCGTCCTCTTCGACCTGTACGCTTACGGACAGGCGTACCAGCGGACGAACGTCAGCGGCCAACGTACCGTCGGTCGCTGCTACCAGGATCAGTTCATAAACACCGGTCAGGCTGGCGGTTACTTCCTGGACGCGTTTGTCGGCGGCACGGGCCACGCTATCAACGCGACGCAGAATATCCAGTTTCTCTTCGCGGCTCATGCTCTGTAACGGATCAACCGAAGTGTAAAGCGCCTGATGCTCAACCGCTCCCAGCGTTTTTACTTTGCCGTCACCGCTGTCACGCACGATAGTACGAGCAGCATGAGCACTTTGCTCCAGCGCCAGCAGGCTGATCTGGTCTGCATAGGCAAACCCTGTTTTTTCGCCGCTGATGGCGCGCACGCCAACACCCTGATCGATATTGTAAGAGCCGTCTTTAATGATGCGGTCTTCTAAAACCCAGGATTCGTGATAGCTCGACTGAAAATAGAGATCGCCGTAGTCAAGACGGCGTTCGGCCAGTTGGCCCAGAATGGCAAACAGATCCTGATGTTTCAGGCCATTCGCCGCTAGCAATTGTTCACTTACCAGGTTCAGACTCATCGTTTTGGTTACTCATTTAATTCTGCCGGATGGCGGCAAAAACGCCTTATCCGGCCTACGTTGTTAGGCTACTGTAGGCCGGATAAGCGCTGCTCCATCCGGCAATACTATGTACTGAGATTGGGGCAATTACTCGCCCCCGTCAAATCATTGCTGGCTTTCTTTGCGCGGCTGACGCAGAACTTCGTTAATCTGCGGTTTATCGACCGGACCGGTGATGCGATAGCGCAGAATCGAAACTTTGCTCCACAATGGCCCCAGAACCTTACTGGCAGCAAACACCGCCGCGCCGACAATCGGGTTGACAGCAAACGCAGCGGCAACCCCTACGGTGGCAGAAATTTCAGGCGCGACAATGGCTTCCATATCCAGCTCCCGACGGACCAGGTTCACTGAGCCTTTCATCGCAATGTCTGCCTCCAGACCATCCACCAGCGTGTCGTCGGTATGCATCACACCATCTTTGATCCACGCCGTGCTGCGAATCGAGTCGAAATAGAAACCTTCACTGAAGGTATCGCTAAAATCAAAACGCAGTTTACGTAGCAACGCATCAAAGCTCAGCAGTCGCAACAGTTGCCCCGCATGCCCGGTACTGAGTTCGGTAAGCTCACCTTTGCCCAACCGGGTACGCAAAATCCCATTCAGCGATGCTTCGTCCGGATCCCACGGCGGGTTACGCCAGTGCAGGTCATACTCCACGTTGAACGAAGAATTACGAATCGGGGTCGATACGCCAAAGAAACTGGCAGCGGAGTCAATTTTACTGCCGCTCAGTTTACCCTTCAGTGACGTTCGCTCTTTGCCCGGCGCATTCACCCAAACGCCATCGGTGGTCAGTCTGGCAAAGCCCGTATCCAACAGACCGTTGCTCAACGTTAGCGTGTCGCCTTTAATTGCTACATCGGCATCAATGCGCCCATATTTCTGTCCCCACATCCAGCACTCGGCACAGCGTAACTGAAGGTCCGGCCAGCCGCGGAAGCTGAAGTTGTCCACGGCGGAAAACGGCGAGGCTGATGTGTTGCCCGGTGACGCTTTCGCCGCGCTGGGGTTGTAATAAAGATACTTAATATTGGCCAGCCATGGCGCATTATTGCGCATCGCCAGCGTGGCGTTAATTTCACGACCCTGCGCCTGTACGATGGAGCCATTGCTCGCAGGCTCAGACACAATACTCAAATTATTCCACTGCTGACCGCCCAGGGATAACGATGGCGTACGCACGGTGATGCGTTGTGGGAAGTTGGCATTAGTGCCAACGTTATCCGCTGCGCCTTTTTGGAACAACGCCAGCCATTGCGCGCCATCCATAGGGGGAAGATTAAGCTCAATGCCTTGCTGATCGGGTAACGCGGGCACGGTACGGCTTTCCGACGTCCAGATAGCGCGGTCAAGCGTCAGTTTCTGATTCAGCAGCCAGCGGCTGTTAAAGTGGTTCTTACTGCCAGCATTACCGGTCAGTTCAAAGCTGCGCAGATTGCCGCTGGCCTTAACATTCACCGGCAACGCTTCACCGGGCGCCTTATTCAGCGGAGCAGGTAAGTGACTACTTACATTCTTCAGATCACCTTTTAGCTCAATGTCGTAGGTCGGCCCGGCATGATACGGAAGATCGATACCCACTTTGCCATTCCACGCCATGCTGCCACTTAACGCATCGTTGACCTGCGCCGGTAAAATCCCCATGCGGGTTGGCTGCCAGTCGCCTTGCAGGTTCACGGCTACCTGATAGGCTTTCGCCCCTTCGGTGGTAGAGAAGTCGACGTTCAGCGGCTGATTAAACCAGTTCGCCGTCATCGGCTCGCTCTTCAGATCGCCGTTGATAAAGCTGAATTTACCATTCAAATTCTTCAGCGTGCTGTCGAGTGGTTTAATAAACAGACTGTTATTACGCAGGTTGACGTCGCCTTTGGCGGTAACCAGCGAGCCGTCTAGCGGAATATCAAGATGTAAGCGAGCATTCACATCGCCGTCAATTTGCAACTGTTCCAGCGTGGCACCGAGAGAATCCTTCAACGGAGTCTCATCAAAATAAGGTCCAACCGCCTTGCCTGGCCCGTTGATATCGGCATCAATCAGTAGCTTTTCTTTTGCATAGTCGGGAATATTGGCCGTCAGGTTACTGGCCTTCACACCGCCTAAATTGACACTATCCGTCTTCATCCACAGGCCATCGTTAATGAAGTTTAGTTCGATATTAAGATCGGTTAGCGCAGGCCAGTCGGGCTGGAAAGCAAATTTCGCATTGCGTAGCGGCACCAGGACCTGAAACTGCCCTTCATTGTGCAGATACGGGAACAGATTCGGGTTACCGCCATACACCAGCGTGGCGTTATCCGCCTCGCCGCCTTGAATAGCGCCGCTGAGGTAGTCAACCAGATCCTTACCCATCAGGTTTTCCGGGAAATAACGCCAGGCCTGGGAGCCATCGTCGGTACTGATACCGGCCAGAATGCCCAACCATGGCTCATCATCAGCCGGTTGCAGATAGCGAAAACCACCGCGCGCATGTACCGCTTTCGCTTTAACATCAATGTTGCGCCCGTCTAACTGGAAGCCTTTATCATTCTTCAGCCAGCTTAGCGTCGCCACGCCGTTCTCTATTTCCAGCGGCGCACGGAAGACGGTTTCATACGGCATTTTTGCTTGTTTCATGGAGGCGGTGAGCTCCCCATTTTCAACGCTTCCCGCAAGCGTACCGGAGAAATGTTCTGCCCCCGGCAGCAGCTTCCACTGTTTCCAGGCCAAATCGGTCCACGAGGACAGGAATCGGGTTTTTTCTGTCGCCTGTAACGGGATATCCAGCGCAAGCACATCTATTTTGCCGCTGGGTTGCGTGGCCCGCCAGATATCACCCAGCGCAGGCGATAGCCTGGACGCCATCGGACGCAGTCCTTCTAACCCGGCCAGTTCCAGATTACTGGCGCGAATGCGTAGCTCATCACTGCGTTTGTTATTCTCGCCACCGACTTCCTGCTCAGGGATCCAGGCCAGCGTTAATGCCCCGCTCGGCCAGGGCTTATCATCCATGGTGATACGCGTATCGGGAATAGAGAATTGCCAGCCCGGCTCTTCACGGCTGATGTGCGCCGTCAGATTATCGACGGAAAGCGTATGCGTACGATTTTCACCCAGCCAACTTGCCCCGCCTTTTTTCAGCCAGACATCACCACCAGAAACGACGCCTTTGCTGATCGTCATCCATGCTTCCAGGCTAAAACGCGCGGTTTGTAGCGCGACATTATCCTGCATCCATTTGCCCAGCCATGGTTTGACGTCGATGTCGTCTGCCTGCAGCCAAACTCGACCGTTATTCAACAGCCCTTCGTCATCACGCAGATCCATACGCACCTGCATAATGCCGTGCTGTCCGGTCAGGCTGGAGAGGCTGACCTGACCCTCGGCGCGATGGCGATTTTTACCATTCAACCAGGTAAGCTGGGGGATCGCCAGTTCAGCACGTTGACCTGAGAGGGTTATAAAGCTGATATGGCTGTCGCGTAGATCGAAATGATCAAACTGACGCAGGAAGAGATCGCTGAGATGGCCGGTTTCAATCCCATCTCCGCCTTCGCTGCGCTGGATAGGCGTATTGGTGCGCAACTGCAGTTGCCAGAAGGTGAGATCGCGAAACTGCCAGCGCATGTGCAGCAAACTTTGCCAGACATCCAGCGCCAGCGTGACGCGTTTTACCGAAAATTCTCCCCCATCTTTCAGCTGCGCATGGATATTGCGCGCTTCAAGCGTAGGACCGAAATTTTGCCAGCTGGCAGAAAGCTGGCTAGCGGAAACAGGCAGACCTGTGGCGGATTCAATCTTGCCAAGAATGGCCGGACGCCAGCTATCAAGATGAGGTAACGCAAGGCGCAGTCCACTGACCAGCAGCGCTGCGATGACAACGAATGCGGCTCCAGTGAGCAGTAAAATCCCCGGCAATCGCCTCACGCGCCTCTCCTTGTCTACCAAAAAATATGACTCACACCCCTTGAGTGAATATTGCCGGATAACGGCGCTTGCGCCTTATCCGGCTTACATGCGCGGGTGCCACTACACGATTTACATCATGACGACGTCGAACTGCTCCTGGTTATACAGCGGTTCGATTTGTACTTTGACCTGTTTGCCGACAAAGATCTCAACTTCCGCCAGCGCATGTGACTCTTCACCTTTCAGGGTTTCAGCCACTGCCGGAGAGGCATAAACCAGGAAACGATCGGAGTCATATGCATGGTGTACGCGCACGATTTCGCGCATGATTTCATAGCATACGGTTTCCACCGTTTTCACCGTACCACGCCCATGGCAGGTCGGACACTCGTTGCACAGTACATGTTCCACGCTTTCACGTGTGCGTTTACGCGTCATCTCCACCAGGCCCAGCTGTGAAAAACCGTTAATGCTGGTTTTTACGCGATCCTTGCTCAGAGCCTGCTCCAGGGAGTGCAGCACCCGGCGACGGTGATCTTCATTATTCATGTCGATAAAATCGATAATGATAATACCGCCGAGGTTACGCAGACGCAGCTGACGAGCAATGGCCTGCGTTGCTTCAATATTAGTATTAAAGATAGTGTCGTCGAGATTACGATGCCCAACAAACGCGCCGGTATTGATATCGACGGTGGTCATCGCTTCGGTTTGATCGATGATCAGATAGCCGCCGGACTTCAGCTCAACTTTGCGTTCCAGCGCGCGCTGGATTTCATTCTCAACGTCAAAGAGATCAAAAATAGGCTGGCGCCCGCTGTAATGTTCCAGCTTGCTGGTCATCTCGGGGATATATTCCGCCGTAAATTCCAGTAACGCCTCATAGGTCAGACGGGAGTCGACGCGGATGCGGTCAAGCTGCGCATCGGCAAAGTCACGCAACACGCGCTGTGCCAGTGCCAACTCACCGTACATCTGGTAGCGCGTTTGTGGGCGCTTTTTACGCTCCATGACTTTCGTCCAGACGCGCTTCAGGTAGGCAGCATCCGAGGCCAAATCCTCCTCGCATACGCCTTCCGCCGCCGTACGAATGATAAATCCACCCTGCTCATCGCAGTAATCCGCCACCACTTTTTTCAGGCGTTCGCGTTCGGTTTCGCTTTCAATACGTTGGGATACGCCAACGTGCGAAGCACCCGGCATAAAGACGAGATAACGGGAAGGCAGCGTGATGTCCGTCGTCAGGCGTGCGCCTTTAGTTCCCAACGGATCTTTTACCACCTGCACCATCAGATCCTGACCCTGGCGCACCAGTTCAGAAATGTCGCGTACGGTGAACTGTTTTTGTTCTTCACCCGCCACGCATTCGGTGTGCGGCATGATGTCAGAAGCGTGAAGAAATGCGGCTTTATCCAGTCCAATATCTACAAAAGCCGCCTGCATACCCGGAAGTACACGACTTACACGACCTTTGTAGATATTGCCTACGATTCCGCGTCGCGCCTCACGTTCAATATGAATTTCCTGCAGAATACCACCATCGATGTAAGCCACCCGAGTTTCCGATGGCGTTACGTTTACCAACAATTCAGCCGTCATGTTTATCCCTTTTCTCACGCAGTGCGTTAAAATTGGTCAGCAACTCATACGTTTCTACCAGCGGTAAGCCGACTACGGCGTGATAGCTGCCATTTATCTTCCTGACAAAACAGCCACCCAACCCTTGAATACCGTATGCACCTGCTTTATCCATTGGTTCACCGCTGGCAACATAGCCCGCGATGTCCTCATCGGTTAGTGCTCTGAATGTCACTTCCGTCACTACCAGGCAGTCCAGACTGTGCTGGCGATCGGCCAGTGCCACGGCCGTCATAACTTGATGCGTTTTGCCCGACAGTTTGCGCAGCATTGCTGCGGCATGGTCGGCGTCGTGCGGTTTTTCCAACACTTCGCCATTAAGGATAACGATGGTATCCGCACCCAATACCGGCAAATCGCGCTGGGCCAGCGCTACGCCAGCCTGCGCTTTTTCGCGCGCAAGACGGGAAACGTACTGCTGCGCGCTTTCCTGCGGGTGCCGCTGTTCTTCAATCCCAGGGACCAGTCGTTCAAACGTAATACCAAGCTGAGCGAGCAACTCCTGACGACGTGGAGAACCTGAAGCAAGATACAGAGTATTCATATCAACCTTATTGCACCGCAAACTGCTGACGGACTTTACGCATCAGTAAGAATAGCCATGGCCAAAGCACACCATTCACTACACTACTCCAGAACACTTCAGGTCTGAAAGAGACGTTGATCACTAAAAACTCGGCCCAGAAAACAATAATATCCACGACCAGTGATAACAACATGACCACCAGCGCCTGTTGCCAGAGCGCGAGGTTTCGGAATAGCTGGAATTTCAGCGCGACCAGATAAGCAATGATACTCATCGACAATGCGCGCACGCCAAGCGTGGAGCCGCTGATGAGATCCAGTATGGCACCCACCACAAATCCCGTGCCCACATTTACGCGATGCGGCAGCGCCAGGATCCAATACAACAAGATGAGCAGCACCCAGTTTGGCCGGAAAACCAGAATGTCATCCGGCCAGGGCATGACTTGCAGCAACAGTGCAATAAGGAACGAGAGCCAAATCACCCAACGTCCCTGGCTACGATAGCTTGCCACTTACTGTCCTCCCGGCTTACGCGGAGCAGGTTGTGGCGGCGTGGTATCTGCGGGCGCTGGAGCCACGCCTGTTGCAGGTGCAGGCATTGGCGCAGGCGGTCCCATGGTATCTGGTGCAGGCAGAACTTGCGGCATCATTTGCATCAGACGTTCATTCGCAACGCGGTGTACTTCTTCCGGCGTCATCGGGTTTGCGCCATTACGATCGGCACCCCACAACAGCAGCAGATAGCGCAGACGCTGCAGACCCGCAGTCGGGCGAGCCTGAATCACGGTATATGCGCGCTGAGTGTCCAGCTTAACGGAAGAAACAACAGCAACCGGATAACCTTCAGGGAAACGTCCACCCAGACCCGAGGTGACCAGCACATCGCCAACGCGAATGTCGGTGTTAGCCGGCAGGTGTTCGAGCTGAAGATCGTCGGTGCAGCCGTTACCCGCAGCGATCACGCGGATATCATTACGCAGTACCTGAATGGGCAGCGCATGCGTCGCATCGCAAATCAGCAGCACGCGGCTGGTCAATTTAGCCACCGCCACGACCTGACCTACTACGCCTTTGTCGCTAATAACCGGCTGGCCTTCGTAGACGCCGTTAACGCTCCCTTTGTCGATCACGACCTGATCGCTGTAAGGGTCATTAACCGTTGAGATGACCTGCGTCACCATCTTTTGTTCGTCCTGACGCAATGGCGATCCCAGCAGCTCACGCAAACGCGCATTTTCCTGTTTGTATTGCCCCAGCATCAGCAGTTCGCTGTTTTTCAGCAGCAGTTCCTGACGCAACGCCCGGTTTTCAAGTTCGAGTTGGTCACGCGAAGCCAGCGTTTGCGACACGCCGTCGAGTAATTCACGAGGACCATTTGAGATAAAGTAGAAAGGACTGACGGCGGTATCCATGTACGTTCGGATTTGACTAAACGTACCCAGGCGGCTGTCGGCAATAATAACGCCGAGCGCCACCAGCACCGCCAGAATAAGGCGAATCTGTAGCGACGGGCCACGGCTAAAAATTGGCTTCATAGTCTATGCGTATTCTCGTATCAGAGCGGAAGGGCAACCCGCGGGGGCTACCCAACCTGCATCCGATTACTCTTCGCTGAACAGGTCGCCGCCGTGCATGTCGATCATTTCCAGCGCCTTGCCGCCGCCGCGCGCCACGCAGGTCAGCGGATCTTCAGCAACAACAACTGGAATACCGGTTTCTTCCATTAACAGACGGTCAAGGTTACGCAGCAGCGCACCGCCACCGGTCAGCACCATACCGCGTTCGGAGATGTCAGACGCCAGTTCCGGCGGGCACTGTTCCAGTGCAACCATTACTGCGCTTACGATACCGGTCAGTGGTTCCTGCAGAGCTTCCAGAATCTCGTTAGAGTTCAGGGTAAAGCCACGCGGAACGCCTTCAGCCAGGTTACGACCGCGAACTTCGATTTCGCGCACTTCGTCGCCCGGATAAGCGGAACCGATCTCGTGTTTAATACGTTCTGCGGTCGCTTCACCGATCAGTGAACCGTAGTTACGACGAACATAATTAATGATGGCTTCATCGAAGCGGTCGCCGCCAATACGGACAGAAGAGGAGTAAACCACGCCGTTCAGGGAGATAACGGCAACTTCAGTGGTACCACCACCGATATCCACAACCATTGAACCGGTTGCTTCAGAAACTGGCAGACCCGCACCGATCGCGGCCGCCATCGGCTCTTCGATCAGGAAGACTTCACGAGCACCTGCGCCCTGAGCGGATTCACGGATCGCACGGCGTTCAACCTGAGTTGCTCCAACCGGTACACACACCAGTACGCGCGGGCTTGGGCGCATGAAGCTATTGCTGTGCACTTGCTTAATAAAGTGCTGGAGCATTTTTTCAGTCACGAAGAAGTCAGCAATAACGCCGTCTTTCATTGGGCGAATTGCAGCGATATTGCCCGGCGTACGACCCAGCATCTGCTTCGCATCATGACCTACTGCAGCCACGCTTTTCGGCGAACCGGCACGATCCTGACGAATGGCCACAACAGAAGGCTCATTCAATACGATGCCTTGTCCTTTTACATAAATAAGGGTATTCGCGGTACCCAGGTCAATGGACAGGTCATTGGAAAACATGCCACGAAATTTTTTCAACATACTAAGGGATAATCCTGAAAGCTGGGGCGGAAAACAAAATCCGCTTACTTTACCAACCACACGCAGCAGCGACAAGGCGCAAAAATCATCTGCTACGGTGAAAATTAGTGCAGTTCGTTTCCTTTGTTACAAAACCGGCCTGAGTCCATCAGGGCTGAATAAATCAGCAGCACTCCTCGCTTTTGTTTGCAACCTGTCAAAGGTCATTCACCTGCATGTTTGCTGTTACAACCTGGCGAGCAGGCAAGCACACCCCCAGAAGGCACAGCGCGCGTTATTCTACGTGAAAACAAATTAAACGGCAGGTTAAACCGAGTATCTTTGCGAATATTTTTTCACGTTAGTGTCAAGTGGTTGTGATGCGGCAAAAAAATCTCCTTGCCCACCCGCAACTCCGCGTTCTGTCAGCGTATGCCACTCACTACGCGAACGTACGCCCGTGGCGTAAACCTGCGTGGGTGTTCCCGAACAGGCCTCCACCAGGCTTTGAACCAGAAGCTGATTTTCCGTTCGCTTATCAATGTTCCTCACCAGACTTGGATGAAGCTTCAATAACTCAACGTTAAGCTCTTTGATCCAACTGGTGCTCACCAGCGTTAACCCCGCCTGCGTAACGGCAATACGCACGCCCAGCGCATTCATCAATCTGATGACGGGCTGTAACCGGCTGATATGTTGACAGACATCTGCCTCAGCAAGTTCAATAATTATGCGTTTGCGTAATGATTTTTCGCACTGCATCAGCGTATCACGCAGCCAGCGCTGAAAACGTGGACGAATAAGCGATTCAACCGTTGTCTGCATCGCCAGATTTTCCTGCGGCCAGTAGCCCAAAAGCAGGATCAGACGGCTTATCTGCAAACGGTCATATTCTTCTGCCAGACCAAATTGCAGGACCATCGGCATATATTCCGCCGAAATGACCTCTTCGTTGCCATCAAAAATTCGGCACATCAACTCCCGATGGTGCACCCGGCCTTCACGCGTTACTGCAGGCTTTTGATAAATTCTCGGCCCGCCCCGGCTGAGCATCTGTTCGATCAGCGTTCGCCAGCGTACGTTGCCCCGACCTTTTTCCGGCAGCGAGTCATCATAGACCGACCAGCTATTTCCGCCCTGCAATACCGAATTCCGGGTGGCGGCTTCAGCATGATCCATCACTTGCTCCGGCGACTGACCGCTGCGGCAAACGCAAATGCCAATATGAACCATATCGGCACGATCGATCATTTTATTAGCCGGAAGTGCATCTACCGCTTTTAATAATTGCCCGGCGATACTTTCCGCCTCTTTCAGCGTACGGTGCGGCAGCAGGATAGCAAAATCGCTACGGTGGTAGCGCGCCAGCAACGCGCCCGGATAGCGCGTCATAAAAGTCGACAACAAATTGATCAGCGTCGAGATTTGTTCTTCCGCGAGAGTGATTCCCCAGCTATCGCGCAGCAGCGTAAAGTCCGGCAGGCGCACCATCATCACGACGCCATGCGAGCCTACTTTTTCCTGATCTTCCAGCAGCGTGGCCAGTTGGTTATCAAAGAACAAGCGGTTGCTTAGCCCGGTTTTTGTATCCTGCGCGACATAGGAACGAATCAGCGTATCCAGGCGGCTGCGTTGCTCGCGGGCATTTTGAATTTCAGTCAGCAGCATATCGAGCGCACTGCTGGTACGCGCAGGCCATTCATAGACCGTTCCCCGCACGTTCGGTCCACGTTCGCCGTTCAGAATACGCGTAGAACGGATCTCCAGCAGCTCCTGACCCGAAAGCTGACGCTGAAGCCAGCGCACAGACAAAAAGAGCATCAGAATAATGAAAGCAATGGCTATCGTGAGCGGTGCGGTGGTCAGTAGCGAATGGAAATAGTTACCCATTGGATCCTGATAAACCAGACGCAATGACATACCCGGATGCTTGACCAACGGTACGGTAATCTCGCGGTAGAGATTGTTTGTCCCTGCCGGTCGGTAGCTGCTGGTGCGTGAGTGGTCATACACCACGTTTCCGCCCTGCAACAGTTCGATGCGCACGATATCAACAGAAACCATCAGTTCATCGATTTGCGGGGTTAACGCAACGACATCTCTGGAGACCAGATGCGTATCAATCGCCGTCGCGACCGCATGAACGCGCGTGGTGAACTTATATTGAATAGCGTTGTAGAAACTCAGCGAACAGCCGATCAGAGTCACGAAGATCGTTAACCCAGTAAGCAGCGTGACAAAAGCTGAAAATTTCGTCGTTAATCGCATCCTTGTGTTAACTCCGACAGTTATGAAACAGGCCTGAAAGTGATAAATCGACTCTAAAATGCAAAACTGACCGCAAAATCCGCCAATTTATACAAACTGTGAGGGCATACTACCAAATCAGGTATATCTGGCAATTTATTGCGCAGAATCGGCATCATGTTTTGATTAGCGAGTATAGTCTTCATTATTAATTTTCCAATCCACTATACGAATTGAGGACAGGTTATGCAGGCTTTGATCTTAGAACAGCAGGACGGAAAAACCCTCGCATCCGTTCAACCCCTCGACGAAAATCAGCTACCGGAAGGCGATGTAACGGTGGATGTCCACTGGTCAAGCCTGAACTATAAAGACGCCCTGGCTATCACCGGCAAGGGAAAAATCATTCGTAATTTTCCGATGATTCCTGGTATCGATTTCGCTGGTACCGTGCGTGCAAGCGAAGATCCCCGTTTTCATGCGGGTCAGGAGGTTTTACTGACCGGTTGGGGCGTAGGTGAAAATCATTGGGGTGGACTGGCAGAACGCGCACGCGTGAAAGGCGACTGGCTGGTTGCGCTGCCAAAAGGGCTGGATGGACGTAAAGCCATGGTCATCGGTACCGCTGGCTTTACCGCCATGCTTTGCGTCATGGCGCTTGAAGATGCAGGAATTCGTCCGCAAGACGGTGAGATCGTCGTCACTGGTGCCAGCGGAGGCGTGGGCAGCACAGCCGTTGCGTTACTGCATAAGCTGGGTTATCAGGTTGCGGCGGTTTCGGGTCGTGAAAGCACCCACGACTACCTGAAAAGCCTGGGCGCTAATCGTGTTCTTGGCCGCGATGAATTTGCTGAATCTCGCCCGCTGGAAAAACAGCTGTGGGCTGGCGCGGTGGATACCGTTGGCGACAAAGTTCTGGCGAAAGTCCTCGCGCAGATGAACTACGGCGGCTGCGTTGCCGCCTGCGGTCTGGCGGGCGGTTTCGCTCTGCCAACCACGGTGATGCCATTCATTCTGCGTAACGTTCGTTTGCAAGGAGTGGACTCGGTGATGACCCCGCCGGCACGCCGTGCAGAAGCCTGGGCGCGTCTGGTTAAGGATCTGCCGGAATCTTTCTATGCTCAGGCGGCAACGGAAATTACGCTGGCGGATGCGCCGAAGTTCGCCGATGCCATCATCAATAACCAGGTGCAAGGCCGTACGCTGGTGAAGGTGAAGTAACAGACCCTGGCGCAGAAATTTACACTTAATTAACGAAATTTCGCGGCACATCTACAGACTCCCTGCCATATTAACTACGCGTCCCCTGTCAGTTATGACGCGTAAGCCGGGAGTCTGTTATGAAGAAATTACGTCCATTTACAGAAGCCGACGTCACTGACGAGTCGGCTTTTTTTATGCAGCGTCGCCAGGTGCTGAAAGCATTAGGGATCAGCGCAGCCGCGTTGTCTTTACCCCACTCTGCGCAGGCTGACCTTCTGAGTTGGTTTAAGGGTAATGACCGCCCGCCCGCGCCCGCGGGAAAGCCGCTTGATTTCAGCAAGCCCGCCGCCTGGCAAAATTCGCTTCCTTTAACCCCAGCGGATAAAGTTTCTGGCTACAACAACTTCTATGAATTCGGTCTCGACAAAGCGGATCCGGCAGCCAACGCAGGTAGCCTGAAAACCGATCCGTGGACATTAAAAATCAGTGGTGAGGTCGCCAAACCACTCACTCTCGATCACGATACCTTGACCACCCGTTTCCCGCTGGAGCAACGGATTTACCGCATGCGCTGCGTGGAAGCCTGGTCAATGGTCGTGCCGTGGATTGGCTTTCCGTTACATAAACTGTTGGCGCAGGTAGAACCCACCAGCAATGCGAAGTATGTCGCGTTCGAAACGCTGTACGCTCCGGAAGAAATGCCAGGACAAAAAGATCGCTTTATTGGCGGCGGGCTGAAGTATCCCTATGTAGAAGGGTTGCGCCTGGATGAAGCGATGCACCCACTCACACTGCTTACCGTGGGGGTTTATGGTAAGGCCCTTCCGCCACAAAATGGCGCGCCCATTCGCTTAATTGTGCCGTGGAAATATGGATTTAAAGGCATTAAGTCGATCGTGAGTATCAAACTCACACGCGAACGCCCTCCGACAACCTGGAATCTGGCCGCGCCCAATGAATACGGGTTTTATGCCAACGTGAATCCGCATGTCGATCATCCCCGCTGGTCCCAGGCCACAGAGCGTTTTATTAGCGCTGGCGGTATTCTGGACGTACAGCGTCAGCCCACGCTGATGTTTAACGGCTATGCCGAAGAGGTTGCGTCACTGTATCGCGGACTCAATTTGCAGGAGAATTTTTAAGTGCGACTGACCGCAAAGCACATTACCGGGCTGAAAGTTTGCCTGCATCTTGCCGGTTTTTTGCCGTTTATCTGGCTATTTTGGGCGATATATCACGGCGGTCTGAGCGCCGATCCGGTCAAAGATATCCAGCACTTTACCGGTAGGACAGCTCTGAAATTCTTGCTGGCAACCTTGCTGGTCTCTCCACTCGCGCGCTACGCTAAACAGCCATTATTGATACGCACACGTCGTCTGTTAGGGCTATGGTGTTTCGCCTGGGCAACACTGCATTTAACCAGCTACGCGTTACTGGAACTGGGCATTAATAATCTGTCGTTGTTAGGGCGGGAATTAATTACGCGGCCTTATTTAACCTTGGGCATTGTCAGTTGGGTCATATTATTCGCCCTCACCTTAACGTCCACGCAGGCTGCACAGCGAAAGCTGGGTAAAAACTGGCAGTATTTGCATAACTTCGTCTATCTTGTGGCGATCCTGGCACCCATACATTATCTGTGGTCGGTAAAAATTATCTCCCCTCAACCGATTATTTATGCAGCGCTCGCTGCGGTGCTGTTAGCGTGCCGTTACAAGAAGTTTCGCCAGTGGTGGCGGTAGTTTCACGATATGTGCAGTGCGTTGCAAAACACGGACGATCCGATTTTCTTTACATGTTAACGGTTGATTATCTTCCCTGATAAGACCAGTATTTAGCTGCCAATTGCTACGAAATAGTTATAATGTGCGACTTTGCTATCCCCGGTAGCGTTTTTAAGGCGCTGAAAGGGTGACAATCGCATATTGAAGGTATATTTTGTCTTTTACCCGAAAATGGCAGAAGATAGCCGCACAATGACTAACAAGTCTGGCAATCTCACTTAATGGCAGCAGCACCCAGTGCAGCGCCTGAGATGCGTGGCATCTTGTCACTCACTGTTATAAAAATGCTATACAGACGGCGGTAAAACGCCTGTCACAATCTCACTAAACAAAGAGTACGGAACCCACTCATGGATATTCGTAAGATTAAAAAACTGATCGAGCTGGTTGAAGAATCAGGCATCTCCGAACTGGAAATTTCTGAAGGCGAAGAATCTGTACGCATCAGCCGTGCAGCGCCAGCTGCAAGTTTTCCGATGATGCAACAGGCTTATGCTGCACCAGTGATGCAGCAACCAGCTCTGTCTAACGCTGTCGCACAAACTGCCTCTCCAAGTATGGAAGCTCCGGCAGCAGCGGAAATCAGTGGTCACATCGTACGCTCCCCAATGGTTGGTACGTTCTACCGCACCCCGAGCCCGGATGCTAAAGCGTTCATCGAAATCGGACAGAAAGTGAATGCGGGCGATACCCTGTGCATCGTTGAAGCCATGAAAATGATGAACCAGATCGAAGCCGACAAATCCGGCGTAGTTAAAGCGATTCTGGTAGAAAGTGGTCAACCGGTAGAATTTGACGAGCCGCTGGTCGTCATCGAATAACGAGGCGAACATGTTGGATAAAATTGTTATCGCCAACCGCGGCGAGATTGCCCTGCGTATTCTTCGTGCCTGTAAAGAACTGGGCATCAAGACTGTCGCTGTGCATTCAAGTGCGGATCGCGATTTAAAACACGTATTGCTGGCGGATGAGACGGTCTGTATCGGCCCGGCTCCGTCCGTAAAAAGCTATCTGAACATCCCGGCTATCATCAGCGCCGCTGAAATCACCGGCGCGGTGGCAATTCACCCGGGCTATGGCTTCCTCTCTGAGAACGCCAACTTTGCTGAGCAGGTAGAGCGTTCTGGCTTTATCTTCATCGGCCCGAAAGCTGACACCATCCGCCTGATGGGCGACAAAGTGTCTGCAATCACCGCGATGAAGAAAGCGGGCGTACCGACCGTTCCTGGCTCTGACGGCCCGCTGGGCGATGACATGGACGCTAACCGCGCTCATGCTAAACGCATCGGCTACCCGGTTATCATCAAAGCCTCCGGCGGCGGCGGCGGTCGCGGTATGCGCGTCGTGCGCAGCGATGCCGAACTGGCACAATCCATCTCCATGACCAAAGCGGAAGCAAAAGCCGCTTTCAATAACGACATGGTCTACATGGAGAAATACCTGGAAAACCCACGCCACATTGAAATTCAGGTGCTGGCTGACGGTCAGGGTAACGCGATTTATCTGGCAGAACGTGACTGCTCCATGCAGCGTCGTCACCAGAAAGTTGTCGAAGAAGCACCAGCGCCGGGCATTACCCCGGAACTGCGTCGCTACATCGGCGAGCGTTGCGCCAAAGCCTGTGTTGATATCGGCTATCGCGGGGCGGGTACTTTCGAGTTCCTGTTCGAAAACGGCGAGTTCTACTTCATTGAGATGAACACCCGTATTCAGGTTGAACACCCGGTAACCGAAATGATCACCGGCGTTGATCTGATCAAAGAGCAGCTGCGCATCGCAGCGGGTCAACCGCTGTCCATCAAGCAGGACGAAGTTGTGGTTAAAGGCCATGCGGTAGAATGCCGTATCAACGCCGAAGACCCGAACACCTTCCTGCCAAGCCCGGGTAAAATCACGCGTTTCCACGCGCCGGGTGGCTTTGGTGTGCGTTGGGAGTCTCATATTTACGCAGGCTACACCGTACCTCCGTACTATGACTCAATGATCGGTAAGCTGATCTGCTATGGCGAAAACCGCGACGTCGCTATCGCCCGTATGAAAAACGCATTGCAGGAACTGATCATCGACGGTATCAAAACCAACGTTGACCTGCAGATCCGTATCATGAATGACGAGCACTTCCAGCACGGTGGAACCAATATCCACTACCTGGAGAAAAAACTCGGACTTCAGGAAAAGTAAGCGTGCGTTAACCGAAAAGGCCGGAAATTCCGGCCTTTTGTTTTTCTCCCCTCCCGCACGTGCCATAAGGTACAATCCCCGCTTTCTTTATCCACAAGGGACAAAAAATGGACGCTCGTTTTGTTCAGGCCCATAAAGAGGCGCGCTGGGCGCTGTGGCTAACCCTTTTATATCTGGTCACATGGTTAGTGGCCGCTTACTTACCAGATTCAACGCTGGGTTTTACCGGCTTACCGCACTGGTTCGAAATGGCCTGCCTGCTAACGCCGCTGGTTTTTATCGTGCTGTGCTGGGCGATGGTGAAGTTTATCTATCGCGACATTCCGTTGGAGGATGACGATGCAGCTTGAAGTTATTTTTCCGCTGGTCGCCTATCTTCTGGTGGTCTTCGGTCTCTCAGTTTATGCCATGCGCAAGAGATCGACCGGTACCTTCCTGAATGAATATTTCCTCGGCAGCCGCTCCATGGGCGGCGTCGTGTTAGCGATGACGCTAACGGCAACCTACATTAGCGCCAGCTCGTTTATTGGCGGTCCTGGTGCCGCTTACAAATACGGACTGGGATGGGTGCTGCTAGCGATGATCCAGTTGCCGGCCGTATGGCTCTCATTGGGGATTCTTGGTAAGAAATTCGCCATTCTGGCACGCCGTTATAATGCGGTTACCCTCAACGATATGCTATTTGCACGCTACCAGAGCCGCCTGCTGGTATGGCTGGCGAGCCTCAGCCTGTTGGTCGCGTTTGTCGGGGCAATGACCGTACAGTTTATTGGCGGCGCACGTTTGCTGGAAACCGCAGCGGGTATCCCCTACGAAACCGGTCTGCTGATTTTTGGCGTCAGCATCGCGTTATACACGGCGTTCGGCGGCTTTCGCGCCAGCGTGTTGAACGACACCATGCAGGGCATGGTGATGCTGATTGGTACTATCGTTTTGCTGGTCGGCGTTGTTCATGCTGCCGGTGGCCTCAGCAATGCGGTGGTAACCCTGCAGACTATCGATCCTAAACTGGTCTCGCCACAGGGCGCTGATGACATTTTGTCACCCACGTTTATGACCTCATTCTGGGTGCTGGTATGCTTTGGCGTGATTGGCCTGCCGCATACGGCGGTACGCTGTATCTCTTATAAAGACAGTAAAGCGGTACACCGCGGCATTATCATCGGCACCATCGTGGTGGCGATCCTGATGTTTGGTATGCATCTGGCGGGCGCCCTGGGACGGGCGGTAATCCCTGACCTGACGGTACCGGATCTGGTAATCCCTACGCTAATGGTCAAAGTCCTGCCGCCGGTCGCTGCCGGGATTTTCCTCGCCGCACCTATGGCCGCGATCATGTCGACGATCAATGCCCAATTGCTGCAAAGTTCCGCTACGATCATTAAGGATCTGTACCTGAACCTTCGCCCGGAACAGCTGGAAAACGAAACCCGGCTGAAACGCATGTCGGCAGTGATTACCCTACTGTTAGGCGCGTTACTGTTGCTGGCCGCCTGGAAACCGCCAGAGATGATTATCTGGCTGAATCTGCTGGCGTTTGGCGGGCTGGAAGCCGTCTTCCTGTGGCCGCTGGTGCTGGGCCTCTATTGGGAGCGGGCAAACGCGTCAGGCGCATTGAGCGCGATGATTGTCGGCGGCGTGCTTTATGCTCTACTCGCCACCTTTAACGTTCAGTTCCTGGGCTTCCACCCAATCGTGCCCTCGTTACTGATAAGCTTGCTGGCTTTCCTGATAGGCAACCGTTTCGGTTCCGCCGTCCCGCAAGCCGCCATATTGACTACTGATAAATAAAGAGTTTTGCCATGCCATGGATCCAACTGAAACTGAACACGACCGGTGCCAACGCTGAAGAGTTGAGCGATGCGCTGATGGAAGCGGGCTCCGTTTCCATTACTTTCCAGGATACGCATGATACGCCGGTATTTGAACCTCTGCCGGGCGAGACTCGCCTGTGGGGTGATACCGACGTTATCGGCTTGTTTGATGCAGAAACCGACATGAAAGAAGTAGTTGCTATCCTGGAACAGCATCCGCTGCTGGGTGAAGGCTTCGCGCATAAAATCGAACAGCTCGAAGACAAAGACTGGGAACGCGAATGGATGGATAACTTCCACCCGATGCGCTTTGGTGAACGTCTGTGGATTTGCCCAAGCTGGCGCGATGTCCCGGATGAGAATGCTGTCAACGTGATGCTGGACCCGGGTCTGGCGTTTGGTACAGGCACGCACCCCACTACCTCTCTGTGCCTGCAATGGCTGGACGGTCTTGATCTTAACGGCAAAACGGTTATCGACTTTGGCTGCGGCTCCGGCATTCTTGCCATTGCGGCACTGAAGCTGGGTGCGGCGAAAGCCATTGGCGTGGATATCGACCCGCAAGCGATTCAGGCCAGCCGTGATAACGCCCAGCGTAATGGTGTTTCTGAGCGTCTGGAGCTTTATCTGCCGAAAGACCAGCCAGAGGCGATGAAAGCCGACGTGGTGGTCGCCAACATCCTTGCTGGCCCATTACGTGAACTGGCTCCGTTAATCAGCGTACTGCCCATTGAGGGCGGTTTGCTGGGGCTTTCTGGTATTCTTGCCAGCCAGGCGGAAAGCGTCTGTGAAGCCTATGCCGATCTCTTTACGCTCGATCCGGTTATCGAGAAAGAAGAGTGGTGTCGCATTACCGGCCAGAAAAAATAATCCCTTCCGGCGTGGTTATCTGACCACGCCATTTTCAGACAATTGACCAGCATACCGACACTTTCCTCAGCGATATAATAATCAATTGATTTTGTTATTTTTTATATTGATTCTCGTTGAGTAAACGTATGCGTTTCAACTGTTTTACAACAACTTTGCTGGCAGCATGCATGATGCCACTGACCACGCTGGCCGTACCATGGGGATATACCGAAGAAAACGGCCCAGCACGGTGGGGAGAAATCAGCAAAGCGTATGCAACGTGCCAGACAGGCATAAACCAATCCCCCATAGACATCCAGACCACCACAACCAGTAAACTCGGTCTCCCCGCGCTGAACATGCAGTACGTCGATGGCCCAACTAGATTTCGGAGCATTAACCATACGTTGCAAGCAACGATGAGTAGCTACGCATCTAATTCTATTGAAATTGATGAAACGCTTTATTATTTAAAACAATTTGATTTTCATGCCCCGAGCGAACATACCCTCAACGGTAAAACCTATCCGCTGGAGCTGCAGCTGGTCCACAAAAATCAATCCGGAGACATCGCTATCGTGGCGGTTATGTTTGATATCGGCGAACCAAACCAGGCGATTCAAAATTTGTGGGAGTCCTTTCCAACCATGGAGGACAGCAGCATGGCCATCTTCTCGCCGGTCGATATCCACCAGCTTTTACCCGACAATAAAACCTACTGGCGCTACCGTGGTTCGTTAACAACGCCTCCCTGCACCGAAGGCGTCACCTGGACTATCCTGAAAACGCCTGTTGCTCTTTCTGCCGAACAGATGGATAAATTCCACTACATTGTTGGGCCAGCAAACAATCGCCCGCTGCAGCCGTTGAATGAACGCAAGATTACGGACAGCTATTCTGGGGATACCGAGATCCTGTACTAAAATGAGGTAGCGATCACACAATGACGAGGTAATTTGCTGATTAATTCAGCAGAATATCTTGTCAGTACCGTCTGCAGCTGAAGAAAAAATGAGAAGTTACGCAAAATTATATGTGTATATAAAATCGACACATTTTTATAATGCGATGATTTATATGATTAAATATTTTCATGCGTTCACATTTACGGCAATTCATTGATCCACCTCAGTGGATTGGTCAAAGTTTGGCCTTTCATCTCGTGCGAAAAATGCGTAATATACGCCGCCTTGCAGTCACAGTATGGTCATTTCTTAACTCATGCGCATCGGACAATACCAGCTCAGAAATCGCCTGATCGCAGCACCTATGGCTGGCATCACTGACAGACCATTCAGGACGCTGTGCTATGAGATGGGAGCAGGATTGACAGTATCCGAGATGATGTCTTCTAACCCGCAGGTTTGGGAAAGTGACAAGTCTCGTTTACGGATGGTGCACGTTGATGAGCCAGGAATTCGCACGGTGCAAATTGCCGGTAGCGACCCTGTTGAGATGGCCGATGCCGCACGTATTAACGTGGAAAGCGGCGCCCAGATTATTGATATCAATATGGGGTGTCCGGCTAAAAAAGTGAATCGCAAGCTCGCAGGTTCAGCCCTCTTGCAGTACCCGGATTTAGTGAAATCGATACTAACCGAGGTCGTCAATGCAGTGGACGTTCCTGTCACACTCAAGATTCGCACCGGCTGGGCTCCGGAACACCGTAACTGCGTAGAGATTGCCCAACTGGCTGAAGACTGTGGCATTCAGGCTCTGACCATTCATGGACGCACCCGCGCCTGTTTGTTCAATGGAGATGCTGAGTACGACAGTATTCGGGCAGTTAAGCAGAAAGTTTCCATTCCGATTATCGCGAATGGCGACATTACTGACCCGCATAAAGCCAGAGCTGTACTCGACTATACGGGGGCGGATGCCCTGATGATAGGACGTGCAGCTCAGGGAAGACCCTGGATCTTTCGGGAAATCCAGCATTATCTGGACACTGGGGAGCTGCTGCCCCCGCTGCCTCTGGCAGAGGTGAAGCGCTTGCTTTGTGCGCATATTCGGGAACTGCACGACTTTTATGGTCAGGCAAAAGGGTACCGAATTGCGCGTAAACACGTATCCTGGTATCTCCAGGAACACGCTCCGGATGACCAGTTTCGGCGCACATTCAACGCCATTGAAGATTCCAGCGAACAGCTGGCGGCGTTGGAGGCATACTTCGAAAATTTTGCGTAAACAGAAATAAAGAGCTGACAGAACTATGTTCGAACAACGCGTAAATTCTGACGTACTGACCGTTTCTACCGTTAACTCTCAGGACCAGGTAACTCAAAAGCCCCTGCGTGACTCGGTTAAACAGGCACTGAAGAACTATTTTGCTCAATTGAATGGTCAGGATGTGAATGATCTCTATGAGCTGGTACTGGCTGAAGTAGAACAGCCCCTGTTGGACATGGTGATGCAATACACCCGCGGTAACCAGACCCGTGCTGCCCTGATGATGGGCATCAACCGTGGTACGCTGCGTAAAAAACTGAAAAAATACGGCATGAACTAAAGTCAAGCTGTAACGGCATGAAATTAAAGGGGCTATTTCAGTCCCTTTACTTTTTGTTGCAACCGTACTGACAACCCTTATGGTGTTTGCGCGCCATCTATCATCATGCTTCGCTGCCTTACTGCTTGTTGCTGTCGTAGTTGCTGTATCACCTTCCGGGCTAATGCATCTTCATTCATACCAGGTTCTGCCTTCACGCTGATGTGGTACTGGTCGTTGCTATGCACCGTAGTGCCACCAGAGCGGTTGGCCAGTGCAGGTGACGGCAGGGCAGCACCAGAGGCAGTGGTTGCTGCTGGCTGCTGTACATCGTCGCGGAATGGTGCGGTAAAGAAATCTTTGGTTTTCTGCCACGCACCACCAGCAACATCAGACACGGCGTTTTTAAACTCCAGTGCCTTGTTGGTCAGGTTGCCGATGTTGTCAGACACCCACAGAATCTTATCAATCAGGAACGTGATCGGTGCGGTCACAAGCTCGATGCCAGCCGCCAGGGTCTTACCGAACGTCATCCCCATTTTACCGGCCTTATCCAGTTCCTCGCCACTGTACTTGACCGGCTCGGTCAATGACGTGAACCAGTTGAAAACCGTCTTAACCGCAGCACCCACACCATCAATGACAGGTTTCAGCGGCCCCATGCGTTCATAAAGGCGGCTCAGAGCGTCGCTAAGCGGTTCCAGCCCGGATTTGATGCCTTCACCCACTCCGCCAAAGAAAGCCTTCACACCAGCCCAATGGCGGTAAATCTGATAACCTGCCAGCGCCAGGCCAGCTACGGCAGCACCCACGCCAGTGGATATGAACGCCGCACCAACGGCACGAATGCCGGTAGCCACCGCAGGCAGGCCACGAGTGCTGGCCAGAACGGCAGATGCGTTCATGCGGGCAAACAGGCTGGACATCTGCAACACTCCACCTTTCAGGAAAGTGAAGCCGAACTGCGCCGCCAGGGTGGCCACACGCAGGGACGTGAGCGCCATCGCTGTGCCCACCACGGCTTTGGTCAGGCCAGGGTGTTCCGCCGCGAAGTTCGCCACAACAGTTGTGATGCGGCCAATGCCTTTGGCTGCGTCATTGACGGTCGGTAGCAGGACGGTGCCGATATTGTCAGCCACGTCAGCTGTGCGGTTACGAAGGATAACCATCTGCGCGTTGGTGGTGTTGACGGTGTTCTGGAATTCCTTCTGCACACTGCCTTTGGACATTTCGCCATTAGCCTGGTGCAACGCCTCGCCAAACTTGTCCATGTTGGCTGCCAGTTTGGAGATAGAACCAACGTGTTCCTGCCCGAAGATGGACACCAGGATGCCGGATTTCTTGTAATCTGGCAGCTTGTTCACCGTCTTCATGAAGTTTTCGATGGTCTTGACGCTATCCAGTTGCATGGATTTCGCCACTTCCTGCGCGGAATAACCCAATTCCTTGAACGCTTCGCGCGCAGATTTCGTGGATTTGCTGCCCAGCGTCATCTTGGAAACAAGCGCCTTCACTGACGTTGCAGCAGTGTCTGCGCTTTCACCCATAGAAATCAGCGTGGTGCCGATTGCTGCCATATCGTTGGCAGTGAGTTTGGCGAGGGAGGCGGAACCACCAACACGCTGTAGGAAGTCGATAAGCTCACCGCCTTTAACGGTGTTTTGGTCGTCCAGGTAATTAATAGCATCACCAAGGCGCACAAGCTCAGCTTGAGTAAGTCGATAAACATTCTGGATTTTGCCCATATTGTCTGCGACTTCTTCCGGGTTCAGTTCCAAGGCGCTGGCCAGTTTGGCCACGTTCCGGGTGAACCCCAGGATTTGGTCGCCAGCTACGCCCATGCGCAGCCCTGCTGTGGCCATGTCAAACAGGTCGTTTGTGGCCAGTGGAATTTCGTGCCCAAGGTCAGCAACGGCCTTGCGCATTTCCCAAAACTTCGCCGTCAGGTTGCCCGCTGCATCGCGTGCGCCGTCCAGTTGTTTGGCAATGCCAATGGCGTGCTGTTCACGATCGGCAGCAATCTTGATGGGTGCGGCAACGGCAGCGCCAGCCATAACGGTATCGATAATCTGCCCGCGTAGCTGTGCCTGCTTCGCCAGGTTTTCCGCACTGGCGCGTTGCACTCTGTTTAAACGCTCTTGCGCAGCGCGAAGGCGTTCCACCTGGCCGACAACAGCCTGGTAACGCTCTTTCATGCGCCCGACCATTGCACCATCCTGCGCATAACGCTTCATAGCGTCGTTAAGCTGGCGCTGTTCGCGCGACATGTGCTTAATCGCTGCGCCAATCTTTATGGTGGATTTCTCCACCGTACCAAACGCACCACGGAGGCTGCCGGAAACGGCACCCCCGATGGTGATTGTGGCGTTCAACTTCTTATTGGCCATAATAATTTGTCTCTGAAAGAATTAATTAAGTAGATTTTCTGCCAGGGTGTGTTCACCAGCAGCCCGCAGGGCGGCAGCAGCCAGTTGCAGGGCGCATTCGGTGCGATGTTTACGCTGTGCCTGCATTCCCTCCGCTGTTTCGCAAACCATAACTTTGGGCAGGACCATATCCACCAGTTCAGGCCAGGGGTTTGTTCCTTCCGGTTTTGTGTGAGTACGGTCCAGCATGGTGCCCCCTTATGCGGTTTTGCTTTCTGTTGGTTTGTCGTTGGCGGTGATGTCGCGCATCCCAAACGTGATACCTTTCCAGGACTTCATCGCGCCGCTAAGGTTCTTGAGCGCCAACTTTTGTGCGTCGGTCAGTTGGCTTGCGTTGTTCTTCGTCATCTTGTCGGCTACGCCGATGACGTTCAGAACGGCTTCATAAATGTTGTTGTTGGTTGCCATTCTTATGCGCTCCGCACCAGGATAGCGCCGCGCTTCACTGCCTGGCGCTTGGCCCGTTCACCGGAACTGATGCGGCTGGATGGTTGCCACTTCTTGCGTTCCAGGGTGGATGCGTGGCTTTCCGCTTCGTCACGCATGATGCGGCCCGCTTCATCGGTCATGTGTTCGAATGCGTTTAAACGGTTACGAAGATTTGCCAGCAGGTCGGCTGCTTCGTAGCTGATAGGGTTTTTCTCTGAAATGGTTTGGAAACGCTTTGTTTCGCTAAGGATCAAACGCGCTTCTTCTTTCATTGATTCGTACAGGTCGTGATTTTTCATAGTCTTGCCCGCTAAGAATGATGTGAGGGTTATTGTGGTTTTTCACCTCCAGGATGACCACCAACCTGGTTCCAGCATCCATCGTCTGAGGAACGATGAAGGTTAAATTTGGCCGGTTATTTGGGGCACAGGGAACCGGTGAAACCTGTATTCTTGGCCATTATTTGCCGTTCAGCCCGCTACTCAGAAACTTTTCAATCACCTGGCTGCGTGAAGGGCGGATACCTGTTCTGCGTTCCAGTTTGGCTTGCTCTCTTTCGACCTGGCGCACCAGGTCAGGGGCGAGGCGTACCGTTACGTGCTGGCGTGTTTCTTGTCGTTTCATGGCTTAGTACCTGTTCATCCAGCTTTCGCGCTTCTGTTTCGGGCGCTGCTCGCGGTAGTGACTGCGCACCAGGGAAGCGAGGTAATTCACGGCGCGTTCAATCTGGTACTGCTTAAGCTCCGGGTAAGCCTTGCGAATCCATTTTTCAGCAGCGTCATCGCTGTAGATGAATCCTGACCAGCCAACCGGCTGCACTACGATGCGCGGTGTGTTTTCATCACCGTGGCGCACATACATGGCCACACCTTCGATAGCTGCCAGGATTTCACCCGGCAGGGCAGCGCGCTCCGCTGCCGCTTTTTTGCTGCCCCACCACATGATCAAGCCTTCCAGAACATAGTTGAGTCAGGCACCAGTGCGGATGCGTTCACCCAAACCACCACTTCAACCGCACCATTCAGCACGCGTCTGGCGGTGACGCGAATTTCATCATCCAGGGCAACGGCTGCATTGCCGAAAGCGCCAATGATTGTGCTGAAAGTCTGGCCGCTGATTTCAGCGCGTACACCGTAGGCACGCAGAACGCCGTCTTGCAGTTCCAGGCCGGTGCAATCACCGCCAACAATGGCTTTAACTTCATCAAAGCGCAGGTTTTTGGCTGCAATCTTCTGTGCCACTGCTGTGAATGACGGGCTGGTAAGGTTTTCCGCTACGCTTTCCAGGTGGTTCAGCAGTACGAAGTCAGAAAGATCAGCTATGCCGCGCTCAATGGCGGTGTTGACCACTTCCAGCGTGGTATCGTCTGCGAAGTCGTGTTTCATCTGCTTGCGGCTAAGGGTGTAGCCAACGCCGTAAGCTGGTGCGTTGTTGTGGTTGAACGCTGATACCAGGTAAGGCAGGCCGCTCATGGTGATTTCTTCGCCGTCAGCCACTTTGGCGAACTTGCCAGGGCGGATGACAACGAAGCGGTCAGCCACTTCGCGGCCAGTCGTTGCGCCGGTTTTGCCGGTCGGTTGCGTGGTCATCGGGCCAGGAATGCGGATGATTTCAGCGCCTGCCTGTGCCACCAGTGAACGTTCAGCCAGCACAGCGTTGATGGTTGTCTGTTTGCCGCCTTTCGGGGATAAAACGTCATTCATGGACAGGTAGCGAACTGCTGCAGGTTCCACAGGGATGAATTGAGTAATTTCACCGTTGGCGTCAGTGCGAATGTGGCCGCCCTGGTGGTTCAACGCGTCGTTGATAAGTTGAGATAAAACGTTCATTAAAAATGCTCCGGTTGTTGTGCAATAAATCGCCTGGAATGACTTAAAGATATACAGTAACCAGACCGAACACAATAGCCACAATGTGAGCTTTTTAATGTAAAATCAGTAACTTATAACCCTGAATACTTGCAAATAACCCGGCATAATCCGGCGTAATCGATATTTACACATCTTTACAATTCAGCGTGTGTAAAACGTGTTCGCTTTATTTTGCAATCGCGCACGTATGGTGCCAGTGCTTTGATAGGATTCACATAAATGATTGATTTACTTGACGTAATCATAAAGTGAGTTTTGTAGGGGCACGCACAACGCGAATTACGCGGGACCAATGCCCCCGCCCTCCCGGTACGCCCTCAGGAGGACCCAGAATATTTTGGCAGCAGATGGCGATGACACCTAATGTCACCATGACGGCGTTATGTTGGAAAGGTGTCATTAGGTGTCATAGCGGGAAACACGCTGATTATTAAAGAAAAATACAAACAAGATACTGTAATGAATGACACCTGTGACACCATGACACCCATTTCTATAAAGTATAACGACCACTGTTACATTATTACAGTGGTCGTTATTTTCTTTAAAAATGCTGTCATAGGTGTCATAGGTGTCATTAGTAATGTCGCAACCCTTGCGGGTTATGGCTTGAGAACAATGACACCTACCATGACACCTTATAAATGAATGACACCTAGGCGTCACTTTGAAAATAAAAAAAGCCCCGGCATTCGCCAGGGTAATGGGCAACAACTGTTGTGATGTTATGATCGGATGAACGGCAAGATTTCAGCGGAATCCACTACCCTTATGCGGTAGCTGCATAGCAGGTTTTCACCCAACTTGGCCAGTTCCTGCTGCACCTCTGGCAGCCTATTGCGAGCATGGTCTACCGCTTCCTGTTCAGTGGCGAAACCCTCCATAATTTCGGTTTCGGTGTAGGTGCCGTGTTCCGGGTCAAAAGCAATGATATATGCGCGATAACTCATAGTATTACCTCAAAACTGGTGGTTAGGCCCATCAAAATAGCGATGGTCTTGCTGTCCAAAAACTTTCGGTGGCATTAGGTAAAAACGCCCTTTACTTGTTCTACGTGCATCCCTTCCTGTCAGTTTTCGCAGAATGTTACCGCACTGCGTTGCCTGGGATTTTGTTGGCCGATCCTGCCCAATAGACAACAGAACATCCGTTGCAGTCATTTCTATATATGCAGCCAGGCGATCACTGTTCCAATCAAAACGCGCCAATATCATTTCTTCAATCGGGTCAGTTTGCCCGTGCTGTTCGTTCACGACTTCCAGCATGGCTTCTTCATCACGGTCCAGCCACCAGCGTTCACCTGCTTCAAACCAGGAAAGAACTTCGGCCCATAATTGTTGTGTGTCTATGCCATGCTCGTAGTTAACGGCAGTTACAGGAATGGTCCACCAGCGAACGTTCCCGGTGTCATCGGCCAGGAAGTGTTTCGGGTTCACTGACGCAAAAAACACGGTGCGGCGCTGGTACTTCGATTCAAGCCGGTCATAAGGGCGGCGCAGGTCATCACGGTCCTGGCTGATAAATGCTTTGAGCTTGGCAATATCCGCCTTGCGAAACGTCGCATCCAATTCGCCTAGCTCAACAAGCCAGTGACTAATTGCGCTGGCCACGCTGTCTTTATTGCCGGGGTCAATAGTTGCTCCCACCTTAACCAGGTTGCGATTGTCAGGGGGCAGAAGCGCTTTAAACCATGCTGTTTTACCCAGTGACTGCTCGCCCTGGAAAACCAGCACGCCTTTGGACCAGAAACCCGCTTCTAAGTAAGCAGCCGCCACGGCAGACAGCAACCAACGACGCACCAGCATGGCCAGCAGATCGCGACTGTAGTCATCTGGCGTGCTGATAGTATTCAGCAGGTCTGCAAATCGGCTTCGTCCATCCCATTCACGTTGATTGATGAAATCCCTGACAGGATTATAAGTATTGCGCACAGCGATAGTTTTGATATGACCTTCAATATTACTCATTGGTAACCGGTTCAGTGCGGCGAGGCTTAAAATTTCACTCACAGCGCAGTTATCGCGAGCATCTGAACCGCCACTAACGCCAGGTACTAAAACCTCAACGTCCTTGCTAATCTCATTATATTTTGCAGAAATGCTGTAGTTATCTAATAGACGTTCAACATTAGGGCGTGTGTTTAAAGGCTGGCCATTGCTTCCAATATTTGGCCAGGTTGTCATTAATACAGGAGCCATATCGTGAATGTCTTTTACAGTTGCTGCGGCGGTTGCTCGTTCTTCTTTGCGCAGCATGCCCACCAGGCTTTCACCGCGTAGGGCGGCGTCTCTAAGCCTGTCCATGTTCCATTTTTCCGGTTCACGGTCAGTAATGCCTTTAAATAAACGGGCTTCCTTAACTCCAGCCACTGCCAGCTTGTCAGCAATAGTGCTGATTTGAAGTTGCTTAATATCACCAGCCAGATATACCCGCGCAGACCGGCGACCATCGTCGATAATTCGTAGATTATCTAAATCATCCAGTTGTCCTGGCCCAAGATAGACAGGAGGAGTAGTGTCACCGGCAACTTGTTTACCCATTCCTTCTTCCCAGCCCTTGGCATGGCTCCAAGCGTCAGAACCGGCAAAAATAATTGCTTCCGTAAAAGGGTCTTTAGGTAATAGCTTAACGTTAGGCGCGTTTCTCATATCGCACCCCGCGTTTTAACTCCAGATACATCGCCCATGATTCAGAATCGCTGATTCGAAACGGCACCAGGCTATCAGCCATAGCGGCGTGACGTGAAACAATAGTCCACGGGCGGTTTACACCTTCGCGAATGCATGCTTGCAACAATAATTGTGCTGCCGCCATACGCTGGGCGGTAAGTTCGCCAACGGTTAACTGGCGCTGTGGGTTACGCAACAGGCTGTTATAGCGACTGATAGCCTGATTTACGGTTGTTTTCTTCATAAGCCACCTCAGCGCTGTACTGGCTGGCGGCTTTCAAGCCACGCCATAACATCTTTGCGCCGCCAGGCCACGCGTTTTGGCCCTAATTTTATGCAATTAGGAAACGTGCCAGCCTGGATATAGCGCCAGATAGTCATGCGGGATAATGTTGTTAGTGTTGTGACTTGCTTAGCAGTCAGTAATTCCATCTTACGGCCCTCAAAACATGGCCGGTGGATATGTGGTCTGTAATGATTTATGATTATGTTGCGTTAACAAAGAACGCGACCATTACAGCCTTCACCGGCTTTTTGGTATTAAGGGGTTCGGTTTTCTGTTTGGCGACGTGAACCGATCCCCGCCTTATTCAAGCCCTCAGTTCTGCTGGGGGCTTTTTATTACTACATGACAATAATACTCAAATTGTATCAGCAGTAAATACCCTTTAAATTCATAAACTTAACTGCAAATAACGCTACATAACTCTATATAATCATCAATTTTTAATTATCTGATTTTAAAAGGTTTATTTTTTCTAAATATTTTATCCATTTGTCCAAGGCTAACCGTTTTTCCGGGATGTACTGGCTACGGTTGTACACCGCCATCACTCCTGGCATTGAGTGGCCCAGCAACTGTTCAACCACATGCGGGGCTATCCCCAAGTTATTTAGACTGGTGGCAAAAGTGCGGCGCAGGTCATGCAACGTCCACGGCGTTGAATGCTCTAATCGTCTGTATAAGATACGCCCCCACTGGCTGACAGCTTCGGGTTTCTTCATTTCACCAAGCAGCATTCCGCTATCAAGATGATTTTGGCGTAGCTGTAAAATAAATGGCTGTATAGATTCAGGCACGGGTCTGATGATTTTCTCCCCACCCTTGCTATGTTCTCGCGGAACTGTCCAAATCCATTCTTTCACGTTCCATTCCGACCATGTCGAAAGACGAATTTCTTGTGTTCTTGCACCAAACACTATTAGCAATTTTAAAAGCGCGGTGTAGTAAGGTAGAAACGCATATTCGCTTTTTAGCGCATTCCAAAGGCCACTAAGTTCTTCAGAAGTTAAAACACGATCACGTTTTGACTGCTTTCTTCCAACATCAGTAACTTTGATATCCTCCAGCGCATCACTGTAAACATCGTGCAGCCTGCGGTTGTGAATCAACGCCTGCTTGCAGTTACCTAATATGTAGCCGCTTGCTACCGGCGCGACTTTTTTGATTCTGCTAAATGTCTCCATCCATCTTGCTTTAGAGCACTGTTCAAGTGGCAATTCGCCGATGAAAGGATAAATATGTCTTTCGAATTGGCGTCTATGCCTTTCAAAGTTGACCCGGTTTTCCGCCGCGTACTCATTAATCCAGCGTTCCAATGCTTCCCTGATAGTGACAGGTTTCATGGTTTTTGCTGACTCTTGGTCAAACTGGTCTTTAGGATCTAGATTATGAGCAAGCCACCGTTTGCATTGGTCGCGTTTCACCCTCGCCTCAGCAAGAGATAAGGCAGGATACTTGCCCAGCACTAGCGTCAAAGTATTGGCGCTTTTATGCTTATTCTTATAACGGAACAACCATTGGATGTTATTGGCCGGTCTCTTCTCGCCATCAAGGATTTTGCGCCTTGATGGTGTAACGCGAACAGAAAGGCTGCCACCGTCAGCAACATCAAAAGGTTTTTCGATGACTTTGCGGGTTAACGCACGCAATTGAACATCTGAGAGTTTATTTTCGGCCATAGAGTTAATGACAACCTTTTTGACAACTGTATGCAGGGAGTAACTGATAACTGATGATACAATGCGAGCCAATAAAAAATAAATATCTCTTTCCGCATCAATTATTTATGATGAATACAAATTATCTAGAGTGATAATAAATTACGTATAATGACTCTGTATTTTACAATACGGCATGAACTGATACTAATCAGTTAAATGTTTGTTTTAAAAGGCGCTACTCGGCATGGGGAAGCGCCTTTTTTATTGACGTCACACGGGAGGCTTTGGCGATGAACGCGAGATGTGAACCTGTCTATTTTGGCGATGAATCTAAAAAGATAATCCTGGGCGATGCGCTAACTGAACTGAAAAAACTGCCGTCTGAAAGCGTCGAACTCATTTTTGCTGACCCTCCTTATAACATCGGGAAAGACTTTGACGGGATGGTTGAATCCTGGGACGAAGAGACCTTTCTGGCGTGGTTGTTTGAGTGCATCGACGAGTGCCATCGCATCCTCAAACCACACGGCACCATGTACATCATGAACAGTACGGAGAACATGCCGTACATCGATCTCAAATGCCGCCCGCTTTTTACCATCAAGAGTCGTATCGTGTGGTCATACGATAGCTCAGGAGTACAGGCCAAAAATTACTTTGGTTCGATGTATGAACCGATCCTGATGATGGTAAAAGATCAGAAAAACTACACATTTAATCGTGACGATATTCTGGTTGAAGCCAAAACTGGCGCTAAACGCGCGCTAATAGACTACAGAAAAAACCCGCCGCAGCCCTACAATCAGAAAAAAGTGCCGGGCAATGTCTGGGAGTTCCCACGCGTACGCTATCTGATGGACGAATACGAAAACCACCCCACCCAGAAACCCAAAGCCCTCCTGGAGCGTATAATTCTGGCGTCCTCGAACCCAGATGACAAGGTACTGGATCCGTTTGCCGGCAGCTTCACCACCGGAGCTACCGCCGTGGAATTGGGTCGCAAGTTTGTCGGGATTGAGATCAATACTGAATACGTAAAAATGGGACTCAGAAGACTGAGTATCGGTTCTCATTTTTCAGAAATTGAGCTTGCCAAGGTGAAAAAACGTAAGACAAAAAACCTGTCTAAAAAGAGTCGATTGACGGCAAGGAGTGGCGATCTTTCAACAAAGTAAAGGCATTGTAAGTCTGCTTTTCAGCTTAAAAATTTCGTGTATATTCCCTGCACACTTGGGCATGAATACACAGGGTTTAGGAATGATTCGCAAGTATTGGTGGCTGGTTGTTTTTGCGGTCTTCGTTTTTCTTTTTGATGCGCTGCTCATCCAATGGATAGAGCTGATGACAACAGAGCACGACAAGTGCCGGAATATGAACTCAGTGAATCCCCTTAAGCTGGTCAACTGCGTCGACCTCGAATAGCACCTCAGATAACACTTCGACAGCCGTCAGCCTCTGGCGGTAAAACTATCCGACCTGGTTTTCACTCTGCATTAATTGCATGACGCTACCGTCTGGGCTTAACATTTTTAGTACATTATCAACTAATACTGGAGCTTGCCCATATAGATCATAACTCACTGGATTCATTAACCAGTTTTTTATAATTCCGCTAAAACTACCGTGCAGAATAATGATGATGACATCTAAATCAAGAGTGGTGGCAATCAAATTGTCATCGACACACTTTTGCAGGGAATCACGAATGCTTTGATGACTGATACCTATTTTATCGCGAATATCCTGCTCAGATATCATATCGTTATGAAATTCACACTTATGATATAAAATCTGCATTAATGCCTGCTGACGAGGGTTCTCTGCAATATATTGTAACCCCACCACAAACTTTTCTCGCAATCGCTGTAAAGGGTTATCACCCCAACGACCAATTAACTTGTCCTGAATAAGATCGCGTAAAGGTGGTTGTTGTAACCATAGCTCATTAAACAGTTGAGTTTTATTTTCGAAATGCCAATAGAGTGCGCCACGCGTCACGCTGGCGGCATCCGCAATGTCGTTTAGCGTCGTATTGCTTACGCCACGTGCGGCAAACTGTACAATTGCCGTTTCTATCAGGTGCTGCCGCGTTTTGAGGGCATCAGCTTTCGTTTTTCTGGCCATGGTTCCGACTGTCTGAGGTAGAGTAGAGAATGATTAACTTTCTTATCTAATATTTGCGATACGGAACAAATGTATCACTTAGCATTTATTTAAACGAGTTCTAAAAAATATTATTACGGACTTTGCACACGAATAAACAAAACGAATACCAACAACAAATATATTCATAAACCAAATGTTTATTTCAATTTGTGTTTATGCGAATCATAGTATTGCTATTAACACCACAATGAAACAGCTGTCGATTAATCTTTTTTTGCTTTTACGTGCCGTGTATCGTGCCCATAAATAAGTATTGCTTACATCGCAAGCTAATAATTTGTAGGATAGCCAACTATTATTTTTCTTGTGCGCGTTATCGCCCCCTGCTTTACCCGGTTAATAACGAGCGTTCGGTTTTTTAAGGAATAGAAATGACGAAAAATGCCAGGTTTTCACTCCTGCCCTCATTCATCATCGTCTCCGCTGCATTACTCGCCGGTTGTAACGATCAGGGAGAAACACAAGCTCATCCCGCAGAACCGCAGGTGACTGTCCATATCGTCGAAAAGGCTCCTTTAGCCGTAACGACCGAATTACCCGGGCGCACAACGGCATTCCGAATTGCAGAAGTTCGTCCCCAGGTCAGCGGGATAGTGCTTAAACGGAATTTCACTGAGGGAAGCGATATTGAAGCCGGACAGTCACTTTATCAGATCGATCCCGCGACTTATCAGGCTGACTATGACAGCGCCAAAGGTGAACTGGCGAAGAGTGAAGCGGCGGCTGCAATCGCGCATTTAACGGTAAAACGCTATGTGCCGTTGGTTGGCACCAAGTACATCAGCCAGCAAGAGTACGATCAGGCAATTGCTGATGCTCGTCAGGCCGATGCCTCCGTGATCGCGGCAAAAGCGGCGGTCGAAAGCGCGCGTATCAATCTGGCCTACACCAAAGTGACATCGCCAATTAGCGGACGCATCGGTAAATCTAACGTCACCGAAGGTGCATTAGTCACGAATGGCCAGGCTACTGAGCTTGCTACCGTTCAACAGCTCGATCCCATTTACGTCGACGTGACACAGTCCAGTAACGACTTTATGCGCCTCAAACAGTCCGTTGAACAAGGGAGTCTGCATAAAGACAGCGCCAGCAGTACTGTCGAACTGGTGATGGAAAATGGTCAGTCATACCCGCTAAAAGGCTCTTTGCAGTTTTCTGATGTGACGGTTGATGAAAGCACCGGCTCAATCACCCTCAGAGCCGTGTTCCCTAACCCGCAGCACACGCTGTTGCCGGGCATGTTTGTGCGCGCACGCATTGATGAAGGCGTCCAGCCAAATGCCATTCTCGTTCCGCAGCAGGGGGTAACGCGTACGCCTCGCGGCGATGCCACCGTAATGGTCGTTAACGACAAGAGTCAGGTTGAGTCTCGCGCAGTCGTTGCCGCACAAGCTATTGGTGACAAGTGGCTCATCAGCGAAGGCCTGCAACCGGGTGACAAAGTTATCGTGAGCGGCTTACAGAAAGCACGTCCAGGCGTTCAGGTTAAAGCAACCGCCGATACCGAAACCCCTGCCACGAAAGCCCAATAAGGTAACCGGACATGGCTAACTTTTTTATCAGGCGTCCTATCTTTGCCTGGGTATTGGCTATCATTCTGATGATGGCGGGTGCTCTGGCAATCATGCAACTGCCCGTGGCACAGTACCCGACCATTGCGCCTCCTGCGGTCGCTATTTCTGCCACCTACCCTGGTGCAGATGCACAGACGGTTCAGGATACAGTCACACAGGTTATCGAACAGAATATGAATGGTATCGATAACCTGATGTACATGTCCTCCACCAGCGACTCGGCCGGGAGTGTGACTATTACACTGACTTTCCAGTCCGGTACCGATCCCGATATCGCGCAAGTGCAGGTGCAAAATAAACTGCAGCTCGCCACTCCGCTACTGCCGCAAGAAGTTCAGCAGCAAGGGATCAGCGTCGAGAAATCCAGCAGCAGCTTTTTGATGGTCGCGGGTTTTGTCTCTGACAACCCACAAACCACACAGGATGACATTTCCGACTACGTCGCCTCGAACGTTAAAGACTCAATCAGCCGTCTGAATGGCGTGGGTGACGTGCAGCTGTTTGGTGCACAGTACGCCATGCGCATCTGGCTGGATGCAAACTTATTGAACAAATATCAGCTCACGCCGGTTGATGTGATCAATCAGTTGAAGGTACAGAACGATCAGATTGCCGCAGGTCAGTTAGGGGGGACGCCTGCATTACCTAACCAGCAGCTTAACGCTTCTATCATTGCGCAAACGCGACTGAAAGACCCTGAAGAGTTTGGCAAAGTGACGTTACGCGTGAACAGCGATGGTTCGGTTGTTCACCTGAAAGACGTCGCGCGTATCGAGTTAGGCGGGGAAAACTACAACGTCGTGGCGCGTATTAACGGTAAGCCTGCATCCGGCCTTGGGATCAAGCTGGCAACTGGGGCAAACGCGCTGGATACCGCGAACGCGATTAAAGCCAAGCTGGTTGAACTGCAACCATTCTTCCCGCAGGGAATGAAGGTGGTCTACCCGTACGACACGACGCCATTTGTGACCATCTCCATTCATGAAGTGGTAAAAACACTGTTTGAAGCGATCGTGCTGGTGTTCCTGGTCATGTATTTGTTCCTGCAAAACATCCGGGCAACGCTCATTCCTACCATCGCCGTACCTGTCGTATTGTTGGGCACATTTGCCGTGCTTGCTGCGTTTGGCTACTCAATAAACACCCTGACGATGTTCGGCATGGTGCTCGCCATCGGTCTATTGGTCGATGATGCGATAGTGGTGGTGGAAAACGTGGAACGCGTGATGATGGAGGATCATCTGCCGCCCAAAGAGGCGACGGAAAAATCCATGTCACAAATACAGGGAGCACTGGTTGGTATCGCCATGGTGCTGTCTGCGGTATTTATCCCGATGGCCTTCTTTGGCGGTTCAACCGGGGCTATCTATCGGCAGTTTTCCATCACCATCGTTTCCGCCATGGCACTTTCAGTACTGGTCGCGCTGATCCTGACTCCCGCACTTTGTGCAACGTTGCTGAAGCCGGTATCAGCTGAACATCACGAGAAAAGAAGCGGTTTCTTTGGCTGGTTCAACGCCAAATTCGATCACAGCGTCAATCATTACACCAATAGCGTCAGCGGTATTGTGCGTAAAACTGGGCGTTACCTGGTCGTCTACCTGATAATCGTCATCGGGATGGCGGTGCTGTTTATGCGCCTGCCAACCTCCTTCCTGCCAGAGGAAGATCAGGGCGTCTTCCTGACGATGATTCAACTTCCTGCAGGCGCCACGCAAGAACGCACCCAGAAGGTGCTGGATCAGGTCACCCACTACTACCTGAACAATGAAAAAGCCAACGTTGAAAGCGTCTTTACGGTTAACGGCTTTAGCTTCAGCGGCCAGGGGCAAAACTCAGGGATGGCGTTCGTCAGCCTCAAGCCATGGGAAGAACGTAGCGGTAACGAAAATAACGTTGAATCAATTATCGCCCGCGCTACCCGAGCGTTTAGTCAGATTCGTGATGGTCTGGTGTTCCCTTTCAACATGCCAGCCATCGTTGAACTGGGTACCGCGACGGGCTTCGACTTCGAGCTGATTGATCAGGGCGGGTTGGGGCATGCTGCGCTAACCCAGGCACGTAACCAACTGCTGGGCATGGTTGCCAAACACCCTGACCTGCTGGTTCGTGTGCGTCCAAACGGGCTCGAGGATACCGCACAGTTCAAGCTGGATGTCGATCAGGAGAAAGCGCAAGCGCTTGGTGTCTCACTGTCTGATATCAACGAAACTATCTCAGCTGCGCTGGGCGGCTATTACGTCAATGACTTCATTGACCGTGGACGCGTGAAAAAAGTGTACGTACAAGCCGATGCCAAGTTCCGTATGTTACCGGAGGACATCAATAATCTGTATGTTCGTAGCGCCAATGGCGAAATGGTTCCGTTCTCCACGTTCAGTTCCGCACACTGGATCTACGGCTCACCGCGCCTGGAGCGCTATAACGGTATGCCTTCTATGGAACTGCTGGGAGAAGCAGCGCCTGGCAGAAGTACCGGTGAAGCAATGGCGCTGATGGAAAGCCTGGCGGAAAAACTGCCAAACGGTATTGGTCATGACTGGACGGGGATGTCCTATCAGGAAAGGCTGTCGGGTAACCAGGCACCTGCGCTGTATGCCATCTCGCTAATCGTTGTCTTCCTTTGCCTTGCCGCATTGTATGAAAGCTGGTCTATTCCTTTCTCGGTGATGCTGGTTGTACCGCTCGGTGTTGTGGGCGCATTGTTAGCAGCATCACTGCGTGGGATGAATAACGATGTGTATTTCCAGGTTGGCTTACTAACCACAATCGGCCTCTCGGCTAAGAACGCCATCCTGATCGTCGAGTTTGCCAAAGACCTGATGGATAAAGAAGGCAAGGGGTTGATTGAAGCGACGCTGGAGGCATCGCGCATGCGTCTTCGTCCTATCCTGATGACATCCCTGGCCTTTATTCTGGGGGTTATGCCTCTGGTTATCAGTCACGGTGCAGGTAGTGGTGCGCAGAATGCGGTCGGTACCGGTGTTATGGGAGGAATGCTGACCGCAACATTGTTGGCTATCTTCTTCGTCCCCGTCTTCTTTGTTGTCGTAAGACGGCGTTTTAGTCGGCACAACGATTAATTTGTAAAATAAAGGCGTCTACGGACGCCTTTTTCACCTACGATGCTCCTCTTTATTTATTAGTAAGATAGCCATTTATTTCATTTAAACTATCCCTCTAAACTCGCCTGCAGCCTTTCTTTTTATCCATTATTTTTACAATCCACATGAATTGAGATTATTCCTCATGTCAGTCCTTTTTTAAGAAGTGGTAAAATAATCGCCGAGTTCGCAGATGGCTTAGCGTTTGTCTTTGCTTAATTAGCGAAACGCTTATTTTGAGGTAACACCATGAAAAGATTAATATCCGTTGCACTGCTTACCGCATTCCTGGCTGGCTGTGCACACGATTCTCCTTGCGTACCTGTATACGACGATCAGGGACGCCTGGTTCATACCAATACCTGTATGAAAGGCACCACCCAGGATAACTGGGAAACAGCCGGAGCCATCGCCGGTGGTGCTGCAGCCGTTGCCGGACTGACGCTTGGGATTGTCGCCCTGACCAAATAAATCATATTAAAAGCGCGGTTATTACCGCGCTTTTAGCAATAAGCATAAAATCTACATATAAGACAAAACGTTGCTTAATAGAACCTGACATGTAATAAAATTATTATAGATTTCACTCACACATCCGCGATTTGAAATTAGCATTTTTTCTGTTTTTCGTAACACCACATTTTCTTTTCATTATTCTCACGTCATTAATATTAACGCCAGAAATCGTTATCACGCGTCCTGTCTGATTTTTAAATTTTTTGCGCCGAAATGTGGCTTACGTTTCAATTTTGCACCACTTCAGGGCGCTGCATTTATTTTTTCCTGTCTACACTCTGCATATTGCGTCGAATAATCAGGCGCAAAAAACTGGCACTACCTTTGCTTAAAAGAGTATGGCCAAAGCCACAGACAGGTAAAAGACGTTTTCAGAACGTTTCCATAACAATAATTCCTCCACACAGGATGCTCTATGAAAAAGATGATAATCGCCAGCCTGGCTGCGGCCGGTGTGCTGCTTGCTGTTGCAAATCAGGCACATGCCGGCGCAACACTTGATGCCGTAAAGAAAAAAGGGTTTGTGCAATGTGGGATCAGCGACGGCTTGCCTGGCTTTTCTTACGCCGATGCAAGCGGCAAGTTCTCGGGTATTGATGTTGATGTATGTCGTGGCGTTGCCTCCGCCGTATTTGGCGATGATAGTAAAGTAAAATATACCCCGCTCACCGCCAAGGAACGCTTTACCGCATTACAGTCTGGTGAAGTCGACATGCTCTCTCGTAATACCACGTGGACCTCTTCTCGTGATGCCGGTATGGGCATGTCCTTCACTGGTGTAACGTATTACGACGGCATTGGCTTTCTTACCCACAATAAAGCAGGCCTGAAGAGCGCTAAAGAGCTGGATGGTGCAACGGTCTGTATTCAGGCGGGAACCGATACCGAACTAAACGTGGCCGACTACTTTAAAGCCAACAAGATGAAGTACACCCCCGTCACCTTTGACCGTTCGGATGAATCAGCCAAAGCTCTGGAATCTGGACGTTGCGATACGCTGGCTTCCGACCAGTCTCAGCTGTATGCCCTACGCATCAAGCTGAGCAATCCTGCGGAATGGATCGTCCTGCCAGAAGTTATTTCTAAAGAACCTCTGGGACCTGTCGTACGTCGTGGGGACGATGAGTGGTTCTCCATTGTTCGCTGGACGCTGTTCGCCATGCTAAATGCGGAAGAAATGGGTGTTAACTCGAAAAACGTCGATGACAAAGCGGCTAATCCAGCAACACCGGATATGGCACACCTGTTGGGTAAAGAAGGGGATTATGGCAAGGATCTGAAGCTTGATAACAAATGGGCCTACAACATTATCAAGCAGGTTGGTAACTATTCGGAGATCTTTGAACGTAACGTTGGATCGGAAAGTCCGCTGAAGATCAAACGTGGACAGAACAACCTCTGGAATAACGGTGGCATTCAGTATGCGCCACCGGTGCGCTAATGCGTAGTGATGTAACGGGCGCCGCAACTGCGGCGCTCAGCCCAGAGTCATAGTTACTGAGGTTTTCTTATGTTCCATCGCCGCTCAACCGTAAAAGGATCGTTATCCTTTTCTAACCCTGCGGTCCGCGCCTGGTTATTTCAAATACTCGCCATCATTGCGGTTATCAGCATTGCGGTCTATCTCATTCATAACACGATAAATAACCTGAACAATAGCGGTATTACCTCGGGGTTTTCTTTTCTCGATCGCAGCGCCGGATTTGGCATTGTCCAGCATCTGATCGATTACGAGCAAGGCGATACGTATGGTCGTGTCTTTGTGGTCGGCCTGCTCAATACTCTGTTAGTTTCAGCACTGTGCATTGTTTTCGCATCAATTCTCGGTTTCTTTCTCGGGTTGGCACGCCTGTCAGATAACTGGTTATTGCGAAAGCTCTCGACGATCTACATCGAAACGTTCCGCAATATACCGCCGCTGCTGCAGATCTTCTTCTGGTATTTCGCCGTATTACGTAATCTGCCCGGCCCACGCCAGGCCGTTAACGCGCTGGATTTGATGTTCCTGAGTAACCGGGGGCTCTATATTCCGGCCCCGCAAATGGGAGAAGGTTTTTTTGCCTTTTGTACCGCTGTCGTTATCGCTCTCGTCGTCACCATCGGATTATTTCGCTTCAACAGAATGCATCAGACCAAAACCGGTCAGCTACGTCGGACCTGGCCCACGGCTCTGGCGTTGATCGTACTTTTACCGGTGATTTCACAGTGGATGTTTGGCACTGCGCTTCACTGGGATATTCCCGCGCTCCGTGGTTTTAACTTCCGTGGCGGTATGGTGCTTATTCCTGAACTGGCGGCACTGACTCTGGCGCTTTCGGTATATACCTCGGCATTTATTGCAGAAATTATTCGGGCGGGCATTCAGGCCGTTCCTTACGGCCAACATGAAGCCGCACGCTCGCTGGGTCTGCCAAATCCGGTGACGTTACGCCAGGTAATCATTCCACAGGCGCTACGCGTCATCATACCCCCACTGACCAGCCAGTACCTGAATATCGTCAAGAACTCTTCTCTTGCAGCCGCCATTGGCTACCCGGACATGGTTTCACTGTTTGCCGGCACGGTACTCAATCAAACAGGGCAAGCCATTGAAACGATCGCCATCACCATGTCGGTATACCTGATCATCAGTCTGAGTATTTCTTTGCTGATGAATATTTATAACCGCCGTATTGCACTGATTGAGCGCTAAGGAGCCATGATGACAAAAGCACTGCTGTCTCACCCCTCGCGCCAGCGCAGCAATCCGGCACGCCGCAGTCTACTCTGGGTGCGTAAAAACCTGTTCTCCAGCTGGTCAAATAGCCTGCTCACCCTGCTATGCGTATGGCTGATTTGGTCATTTCTCCCGCCACTGTTGAACTGGGTGTTCTTTCAGGCCAACTGGGTCGGTTCTACCCGGGCAGACTGTACCAAAGCGGGAGCCTGCTGGGTGTTCATCCATGAACGCTTCGGGCAATTCATGTATGGGCTTTATCCACACGATCAGCGTTGGCGCGTAAATCTGGCCCTGATAATTGGTCTGGCTTCTATTGTTCCGATGTTCTGGAAAACCATTCCCCACCGTGGCCGTTATATCGCTATCTGGGCAGTCATATATCCGATTGTCGTCTGGTGGCTGATGTACGGTGGTTTTTTCGGACTTGAACGCGTAGAAACCCGGCAGTGGGGCGGATTAACACTGACGCTTATTATTGCATCCGTGGGGATTGCAGGCGCGCTTCCATGGGGCATTTTACTGGCGTTGGGACGTCGTTCCCATATGCCAGTCGTGCGGGTTTTATCCGTCATTTTCATTGAGTTCTGGCGCGGTGTACCGTTGATTACCGTTCTGTTTATGTCCTCGGTCATGCTTCCTCTGTTTATGTCCGAAGGAACCAGTATCGACAAGCTTATCCGGGCGCTGGTCGGCGTTATTCTTTTCCAGTCGGCCTATGTCGCAGAAGTGGTTCGCGGAGGGTTACAGGCCCTACCGAAAGGTCAGTATGAGGCCGCGGAATCACTGGCGCTAGGGTACTGGAAAACTCAGGGGCTGGTCATTCTTCCGCAAGCCCTCAAGCTGGTTATCCCTGGTCTGGTTAACACGATTATCGCCCTGTTCAAGGATACCAGCCTGGTCATCATCATCGGTCTGTTTGATCTCTTCAGTAGCGTACAGCAGGCAACTGTGGACCCTGCGTGGCTGGGTATGTCGACAGAAGGATATGTTTTCGCTGCACTGATTTACTGGATCTTCTGTTTCAGTATGTCGCGTTACAGCCAACATCTGGAAAAACGTTTTAACACCGGGCGTACACCGCACTGAGGAATTTATGAGCCAATTATTAATGCCGTCTACCGACGCGATGATTACGCTGGAAAACGTCAACAAATGGTACGGACAGTTTCATGTCCTGAAAAACATCAACCTGAAGGTAAAACAGGGAGAGCGCATCGTATTATGCGGGCCTTCCGGTTCGGGTAAATCGACAACTATCCGCTGTATTAACCATCTGGAAGAACATCAGCAAGGACGCATAGTAGTGGATGGGATTGAGCTCAATGAAGACATCCGCAATATTGAGCGCGTCCGACAAGAAGTTGGCATGGTCTTTCAGCACTTTAATCTCTTTCCTCATTTGACTGTCTTGCAAAACTGCACGCTGGCGCCTATCTGGGTGCAAAAGATGCCGAAAAAAGAGGCTGAAGTACTGGCAATGCACTACCTTGAGCGGGTCCGCATTGCCGAACATGCACATAAATATCCCGGGCAAATCTCTGGTGGACAACAACAGCGCGTGGCCATTGCACGCTCGCTGTGTATGAAACCCAAAATCATGTTATTTGATGAACCCACATCAGCGTTGGATCCTGAAATGGTAAAAGAAGTGCTGGATACCATGATAGGTCTGGCGCAATCGGGCATGACCATGCTATGTGTAACCCATGAAATGGGCTTTGCCCGCACAGTAGCTGATCGGGTGATCTTTATGGATCTTGGCGAGATTGTGGAACAGGCACCACCGGATGAGTTTTTTGCTCACCCCAAATCGGAACGCACTCGCGCGTTTTTATCGCAGGTTATTCATTAAATATATATGCCGGATAAAGTTCCGGTGGATTTGTCCTCCTCAGGAGAGCGCTCGCCGACAAACAACAGATAAAACAAAAGGCCCAGTCTTTCGACTGAGCCTTTCGCTTTTATTTGATGTCTGGCAGTTCCCTACTCTCGCATGGGGAGACCCCACACTACCATCGGCGCTACGGCGTTTCACTTCTGAGTTCGGCATGG
>NZ_JAOWGZ010000085.1:0-10546 GCF_030332875.1 Citrobacter sp. Cpo045 | reverse complement strand
TGGGGTCAGTTTGGATATCGAAAATTATTGTACTATAAGGGCTTCCCCGGCGTGTCAACGCCGGTGTTTATGGTTTCTGTCTGCTCTTCAGTAAAAATAAAGGGGAGAGACTGCGGTACTATAAACGGCCATGATGAATCGTCATCGATTCGGACCCTGATGAAAGACGCGCGTGAGGTTCTTGTTCGTTAAGCGGATACGTATATCCTGTACAATAGCCAGATAGGCCTCACGGGGTCTAACCCTTTATCATCAACGAATTGCAGGTCAGATGGTTATTTTGTTTCGTGCTTTAGCTGGCTGAGTACAGCCTGAAATCATCACCATAATGCAATGATGCCCAGCACAGCCTTGCGTTTTTGGCGGCGATGGCTACAACGGCACGCCAGTATCCTCTGCGATCGACCAGTGAACAGACCCAACGACTGAATAAATCAGTCCTTTTCTCGGCACCAATCAGAACCGAACGAGCCCCCTGAACCAGTAGCGTTCGCAGATACGAATCGCCAGCTTTAGTTATCCTGCCAAGCTTTGATTTCCCACCACTGCTGTACTGCGATGGCGTTAGTCCCAGCCAGGCTGCCAGTTGTCGCCCATTTTTAAAATCGTGTGCATTACCGATACTGGCGACCAGCGCACAGGCCGTTGTGGGACCAATCCCTTTCAGTTCCATCAATCGCTGGCTGCGGTGATCTGTTTTTGCCATGCGGGACAAAATCCGGTCATATTCAGTAATATTATCTTCAATACGATCAATGTGTTCCAGCAGGTCATTAACACATTGTTGAACCTGAAGTGGCAAAGAACTCTTCTGCTCAGAAACCATGTGACGCAGGGCATCTGTACTTTGTGGGGCGATGACACCGAATTCCGATATCAAACCTCTCAATCGGTTATATGTTGCTGTTTTCTCTTCGATAAAACCCTGTCTGATACGGTGTAGGCATTGCATCGCCTGCTGGCTCTCATCCTTCACTGGTACAAACCGCATATGCGGGCGACGAACTGCTTCACAGATAGCCTGAGCATCAGCTGCATCATTTTTGCCTGATTTACCGGCCATGCGGTAAGGAGATACAAATTTAGCAGCCATCAGCCGTGGTTCATGACCATATTGCCGAAACAACCTTGCCCAGTAGTGAGCCCCGGAGCATGCCTCCATCCCGATAACACAGGGAGGTAAACTGGCAATCAGCTCAGGAAGGGCAGCACGCGATACTTTGGGTTTAACCAGAACAGTTTTACCGTGTTGGTCAACGCAGTGAACAGCGAACACATTTTTAGCAAGATCGATACCGACAGTCGTGATGGTCATAACGAATCCCTCCGGGGCTATGTTTACCCCATGATTGCACAAGAGTTAATCAGGCGCATATCCAGGGGAAGTCCCTTCCATTCGTTAAGGCTATTTTTTGACCTTTCGACTTTAGCGGGTCTCAACCGACGAAACTTACCGGAAGCCGGTATCCGGTTGCTTTTCCAGATATAATCGCCTGTCAGATTGATATGCTCCCAGCCTAGCGGGGACAAATGCGACAGCAATTGATCGTTGATCTTCACCCCTTTACGCTTCAGGGCATCGACCGCTCTTTCCATATAGACGGTATTCCACAGCGAGATAGCTGCCGTCAGCAGCGTCAGTCCACTGGCGCGATAGCTCTGATTTTCCGGTTTACGATCCCTGATTTCACCCAGACGGTGCAGGAATACCGCGCGCGCCAGCGCGTTACGGGCTTCTCCTTTATTCAGTCCCGCCTGGACCCGCCGACGAAGTGCCGGATCGCGGAACCAGTCGATCATAAACAGCGTTCGTTCAATACGGCCAATTTCTCTCAGTGCTTTGGCAAGTCCATTTTGCTTTGAGTAGCTGGCAAGCTTTTTCAGCATCAGGGATGCCGTCACTGTTCCCTGCTTTATCGAGGTTGCCAGACGCAACACTTCACGCCAGTGAATTTCGATCTCTTTCAGGTTCAGGCTGGTCGTTGATATCAGTGACTGAAGCGCCGGGTACTGGTCTGCTTTCCCTTTGATAAACAGCTTCTTGTCATGGAGATCCCTGATTCGCGGACAGAACGCAAATCCCAGCAGATGCATCAGGGCAAAGACATGATCGGTGAAACCCGCGGTATCGGTGTAATGCTCCCTGATTTTCAGGTCACTTTCGTGGTACAGCAAGCCATCGAGAACATGGGTTGAATCCCTGACCCGACTTATTATGCAGGTGTAAAACGGGCTGTATTGATCCGAAATATGGGTATAAAACTGTCGTCCGGGCTCCTGCCCATATTTCGGGTTAACCTGTCCTGCGTAGCGGCCAGTGCTGCCTGTTCTGAAATTCTGTCCATCTGATGATGATGTTGTCCCGTCTCCCCAGAATGCCGCCAGCGGCCTTTTCCCCTGCGCGTTTACCAGTTCTGCAAGGGCGGCTGAATAGGTTTCGTCGCGGATGTACCATGCCTGAATATCTTCAAGTGATGATTTGGTACTCCCGGGGCAGGCTTCTGCCATTTTTGTCAGGCCAAGATTGATGCCATCCGCAAGAATGGTGGTGAGAAGCAGGCGGGTATCGGGACGGGTAATGTCATTTTTTATATGCGAAAAATGTCGGGTAAACGTCGTCCAGCCGTTTACCTCATCGAGAATTTCCGTGATTTTAGGGCGCGGTAGCATGCTGTAAACCAGCTCTGCCAGCGGTGAAACCTGCGCCGGTACGCAGTTATCCAGCGGAGAGACTTTTACGCCCCTGTCGGAAATTTCCACATCGGGCAGTTCACCAAGGGCTGCCATGGCATTGACCTCTTCAAGTCTGGACTGAAGCAGGGTCATACGGCTGGTAATGTACTCATGGTAATCAGCAGATACGGGCAGTGGCAGCGCCGGAGTGAGTTTGTCAAAGTCCTTTTCGGGAATGAGGTAATCATCAAAATTTTTGTAGCGCCGTGAGCCTTTAACCCAGATGTCCCCGGAGCGCAACGCTCCCTTAAGCTCGCTGAGCGCACAAAATTCATAATACTGCCGATCAATACCCGCAGGTGTAATCACCACCCTGTGCCAGCTTTCAGGGACAAACTCAAGCGGCGCAGTCGCCGGAACTTTACGTGAGTGCTTCAGGTACATATCCTTGATCACAACCAGCGCATCAGCCAGAGGTTGCGCTGCCGGGGTTGCGACTAACTGTAAAGTGGATAACATGCGTGGGGCATATTTCCGTAATATGCTGTATTTCTCGGTAATAATATGCAGCGGGTCAAAATTATTTTTTCTGGCGAGATGGCGTGTTTCCTCCAGACTGGCGACAAATTCAGGCCATGGGAGTATATTTTCTATTGCGAGCCATGGATCGTCACCGGAATCGCGGGCATCAGACAGCGCCTGACCGACATCGATGTACTGCCTCAGTTTTGACTGGATCAGCTTTCCGGTCTGCTGAAGGCGCTCTGCCTGTGTTCTTTTGGCTTTGCTGAAAAGGCTGTTCAGCATTCGCTCATGCAACTCAATCACTTCGTCTGTCAGTGTGGCTCTGGCTTCTTCCAGCACGCACACCAGGATCGCATGACGCCGGGTTGCTGAAAATCGGGTCAAATCACGGCTACTCATCTTCCGGCCTTCCCGCGCCAGTTTCAGCAACCGGTTCTGGTGAATGGTACGATCTATACCTTCCGGTAATGCCAGCGATTCAACGCTGCTGAGCCGATCAAGATGTTGCAGCACGTTCTTACCATTGATTTTACCCGGCGGTTGCAGAAGCCATGTCAGCCTGGAAGACTGATTATCCGATGACTCAAGTAAACGATCCAGGGCATCCCTGTGAGCCGGAGTTAACGGGGCATTCAGAGTCTGAAATACGATTTTATCGCCGCCTGCCATGGCCTCAGCACAGGTACGCTCCACGACATCAATCGCGGGGATTATTACGTTGTTCTGCCGGAGCCAGACCAGCATCTCTTCGGCCAGGAGAATACCTTTATCAGTACGCGTCGCCATCGACAGCAGGTGTGTAATACAGTCCTGCTGTATTTTGCCGGTAAATGCCTTCACGCCAAGATAGCGGTACAGTTCGGTTAAATGCTCGCGCCGGGTCGTATCCCTGCCGGAAAGGTAAGCAGGCCAGAGATCACCGGTAAGATTTAGCCTGCTGGCGATATGTTTCAGCAGTGCATCAGAGGGTGGGATTTTTTTATCCGGGGCAAAGCCAACATTTTTCAGATAGCAAAGAAGGACGGCAAAACCAAAACGGCTGGCGGGTTTACGGTGAGCACAGATAAGCGCCAGATCATGCTCACTGAAATAGGCCATCCGGGTCAGCGTTAACTCATCGTCTGGCAATGCCAGTAATGATTCTCTTTCCGACAGAGAAAGAATCTGCCTCCTTGCCATATAGTTTCCCTCATAAATTATCCGATGCGGTATTTTTAACAAAAATGGTTATCGCATAAGGGTACACCCTGAAGCCATAACCAAAACGTGACGGCACACGATAAATGACATAACCTATATGCGATAGAATAAATGCAATAACCTAAATGCGATAACGCGGTGGGAAAATGTTCATCAGAGCTTATTTAAGGGCATCGACGGAAGACCAGTTCGCCGATCGGGCAAAAGAGATGCTGGAGCAGTTCGTCCAGGAACGGGGGCATAAAATCGCCAGCTACTACCGGGAAAATATCAGTGGCACAAAACTTGAGCGCCCGGAACTAGGGCGCTTACTGATGGACAGTCACCACAATGATATTTTATTGGTCGAGCAGATAGACCGTCTGACACGTCTCAGCAACAGCGACTGGATGACGCTAAAAAAACAGATAGAACAACATGAGCTGCGAATTGTCAGTCTTGATGTGCCCACATCATGGCAGGCACTGTCAGATAAGGACCCTTCGCAGGCCGACCCGATAACCCGCGCAGTAATAACCGCCATCAATAACATGCTTATCGATCTGATGGCCGCAATGTCACATAAGGACTGGCTGAGCCGCCGCCAGCGGCAAAAACAGGGAATCGAGCGGGCTCATACAATTGGAAAGTACCGGGGTAAGCAGGCCGATCAGGAACGGCATCAGAAAGTCCTGTACTACCGGCAGGTAAAGAAACTGAGTATCCGGGAAACGGCGGATGCTACAGGCTACAGTGCTTCACAGGTTTGCCGGATACAAGCGCTTCATAAAAATAATGAAACTGCCTGAAAGGCTGGAATAACGGTGTTTATTTGCAGTCATGGCCTAATAGTTAGCGCCCTGTAACAACTTTTGTGATTAGCAGCCTGACGCATCATCTATGTAAGGAAAGTCCGCTGTGTGCCAGAAGCGGACTTTTTAAAAATATTGCGTGCCCAACAATTGGGCGCAGGTCACATCAAGTACCCTCAGAATTATAGAGAATACCTGAAATTTTTGTAGAGCGAGGTTTGTTACCCTACCCGACCAGCGACATGTGGTTAGTTTAGTGATCAGAAATGTCGAGCGTTTGGTCGTTCATTGACGCGGGATCTTCCAACGGTTCCACATGAGTGGTGATATGGATAAAAGGCAGTGCGGTGCGGATATCATTCTCTATACGCTCGGCCCAGTCGTGCCCATATTGAACAGTCCATCGCCCAGGAACTAGGATGTGCATTGTCATAAACGCCCGCCCGCCAGCCTGGCGTGTACGTAGTGCATGGAAATCAAGCCCCTGTTCACGATATCCTGCCAGCAGTGACTCGATTTTTTTGAGTTCTTCCGTGGGTAGCGATACGTCCATCAGACCTGCAGCTGAACGACTCATAAGCTGATAACCAGTCCAAACGATGTTGGCTGCGACCAGCAATGCAACGATTGGATCGACCCAAAACCAGCCGGTCAGATAAACCAGTCCGACACCAAAAATGACACCGACCGACGTCCAGACATCGGTCAGCAGGTGATGAGCATCTGCCTCAAGAGTGATAGAGTTGTGCTGCCTGCCAGCCCTTAACAAAATGCGAGCCGTCACAAAATTAAGGATTGATGCGACTGTTGAAACCAGTAATCCGAGACCAATCTCCTCAAGCGGCTGTGGAGTTAACATCCGCTCAACTGCGGTATAGGCGATACTGGCTGCCGCCAATAGGATCAGAAATCCTTCGAAAGCACTCGAGAAATATTCGGCTTTGCCGTGCCCATATGCATGGTTCTCATCGGCCGGAAGCGCAGCCAAGGTCAGCATCCAGAGCGCCATTAGGGCTCCTGCGAGGTTAACTACGGATTCGATGGCATCAGATAGCAGACCGACCGAACCGGTCATTTTCCACGCCACACCTTTGAGTCCGATAGTGGCAATAGCCGTGGCAATGGAAAGCCAAGCGTAGTGCGTCAGCGGACGAGGTAACCCTTTTGTTTTAGTCATTATTAACTTCCTAAAATAGGACGACTAACTCACATTTCTATCCATGATAGATAATTAAACAATCATTTCGCCATGAATATTTTTTCGTTTTTATTAAATTTAATTAAAAAGTCTCTGCAAGTGCTGTTTCATCTTCTAGTAAACTAAATTTTATTTTTAGGGTTTTCTTCAACTTGAAGTAATATTATCTCACAACAGATTAGTCACTTAGGTTAACTGAGCGGCTTTTATATTTTTCAATTAAAATATGCAAAACTCCCATTGCACCATGTGCATAAAAATAGACCTCAATGAAAGTAGTAAAGAACTTATGCCAGTGGATTACTGTTTCAGCCAGATTTGACTGCATGGTATTCAACAAGAACCATAGGCCACCTGAAAGTGCTACAATTAGCAATGCTAGAACTCCAAATCCTTGGATTGTACTGGCAATACCTCCCGAATGTGCATCGGGCAGTCGGAAACTAGTCAACGTTTTTATATCTTGCTTAATACCACTAAAGTCAAGCCCTACCCATGAAAAATAATAAGTAAAACCTCTTTGAGTAAGCATCCAACTTAACATAATAAAACCACAAATAATCAGTCCTAACCCTGAAATAATGTGCATCCAGGTTATAACTCCTTCAAGACTATGTTCACCAATTGCTTCGGTCTCTGTCAGATTAGAGTTAATAATTTGTGATAATATTAGAAATGCCACAATGATGTGAAGAATACGAAAAAAAGGAGCGTAATCATGGGGTAATAGATTCCAGAGTCGCAATTTCATTAATGAGTCCTTAGTAAATTTATCGATGATCTTAATCATACAAAAGAATTATTAGGATAACCTTAATTCTTAAAATTGCAGCAGGCATTAGTTCACCTCTGATATGGCCACTTGCGAAATGGGAATGGTAACTGTTATTACTATGTGTTTACTTGCTGTTCTTGTTACGCAGCCCCTTAAACACATTACTTTCAAATATGATTTCCTGCTGGGTTTAAATATGTGTCTTTCTATAGTGCGGCAACCTATTTTTACACCAACTCATGAATTAAATAAGAATCATAAATTAAATGAGAGGTTTAATTCTCTTGCTTAACGCGATGATATTAAATGGAAATTTTAATTTTTGTAATTTATTAAACAGTTAGAATGAGACATGGTAAATACGATCTTCCTTTAGATAATTCTGATAGCACTTTTTCTACTGGGCAGTCTGCAATGTCCGCTTCACGCCCTGAGACATTCGACAAGCTTTTTATGGCTTCAGTAAGGGCGAGTGGCGCGCTTCGAGAGCCAGCAAATATTTTGCTTCATCGTACTGGGTTCTGGCCTTCCAGCAGCGGTAAATGATCCTTATCCATTTGAACGCCAGTGCCCGGATCGCAGACTGATGAGATTTGCCCTTCTCTCTGAGGCCCTGATAATACAGTCTGGCCCAGTATGATGAATTAACCGTCTTGGCAGCCCATTCAACAAAGGTTTGCCTGACGAACTTGGCACACTGCCATCGCCAGTGAACCCAGGATTTCTGGCCACTTCGTTCTGTCACCGGTGCAATACCTGCGTAGTTTTGAATTTCTTCAGCGCTGTTAAACCGGTCACGGTTATCACCAAGTGCAGCAAGCATTCGTGGGCCCATACACGGCCCCATGCCCGGAAGTGATTTGAACAGCTCCGCATCTGGCAATGTGTCAAACAACGCTTCGATTCGTTCGTCATAGGTTTTGATGATTTCACTCACGACTTTAATTTGTGTCGCCAGTGCTGTTGCCATCAAAGCATTAGCCTCTATAACGCTCGGGTCTGTAGTCAATGGGATCGCGTTATCAATACTCGCAACACGTTGCTCGGTAAGAGCCATTGCGCGGCCACCTTTGGCATTCAGAAAGTTGCGGATCGTGTCGCGCCTCGCTCGTTTCAGTTGTTGCAGACTGGGCCACCGGATAATCAGCTCACACAATAGTAAGCTACCCCGATGTGAGAACCACTCCAGTGGCTGAGGATAATACTGTTTAAGTGTGTTGATTATCCGGTTCACAAAACGGCGTTTATCTTCAACCAGCTGACGGCGCTGCTCAACCAGTTGCTGGAGTAACCGGATATCCGCATTGTCGGGTTCAATGGCTTTTATCTTTTGGGGATAACGCAGCATTAACTCTAATGCCAGCTCGGCATCCTGCGGGTCATCTTTAGCGCCGCTGGGCGAGAAGGCCTGCCGGTAACGAGCCAGGGACAAAGCGTGGACGGGGAAAACGGTGATAAATGGATATTTCTGAAGAGCATACACCACGGGACCTTTCTTCAGCTCAACGGCGATAGCGATCCTGCCTTTTACCTTCTGGTGTAACTCGGTAAGCCAGACATCAAGTGCTTCCGGCGTATGTTCAATCACATGGAATGTGCGTTCACCGTTTTTAAACTGAACACAGACATCGTGCTTTTTATCTGCCCAGTCCAGACCAACGTGCGCAGCAAATTGATTAGTCGCAGTCATCACCAACTCCTTTTTATCGGGGATTGGTATGCATTCCACGCTCTTCGAAAGAAATATAGCCAGCAGTTTATCTGCATGCCCTGAGTATTCGTTAGCGAACGTGGAGCACCCACTGGCTCGAAAGAAAAGCGGCGATCATCACGTGATTCTCGCTCAATATTCGTAACCAGTAAGCGCATACCCTGAATCACTTAAAGTGTAATTCTCAGGGTGCGAATGACTATATCTCGCTCAAAGCTGCCTGTCAAAGTGGTCAAGCTCTACCACAGCTCAGAGGTACAAAAAATCACCTTAACGAATGGAAGGGACTTCCCCTGGATATGCGCCTGATTAACTCTTGTGCAATCATGGGGTAAACATAGCCCCGGAGGGATTCGTTATGACCATCACGACTGTCGGTATCGATCTTGCTAAAAATGTGTTCGCTGTTCACTGCGTTGACCAACACGGTAAAACTGTTCTGGTTAAACCCAAAGTATCGCGTGCTGCCCTTCCTGAGCTGATTGCCAGTTTACCTCCCTGTGTTATCGGGATGGAGGCATGCTCCGGGGCTCACTACTGGGCAAGGTTGTTTCGGCAATATGGTCATGAACCACGGCTGATGGCTGCTAAATTTGTATCTCCTTACCGCATGGCCGGTAAATCAGGCAAAAATGATGCAGCTGATGCTCAGGCTATCTGTGAAGCAGTTCGTCGCCCGCATATGCGGTTTGTACCAGTGAAGGATGAGAGCCAGCAGGCGATGCAATGCCTACACCGTATCAGACAGGGTTTTATCGAAGAGAAAACAGCAACATATAACCGATTGAGAGGTTTGATATCGGAATTCGGTGTCATCGCCCCACAAAGTACAGATGCCCTGCGTCACATGGTTTCTGAGCAGAAGAGTTCTTTGCCACTTCAGGTTCAACAATGTGTTAATGACCTGCTGGAACACATTGATCGTATTGAAGATAATATTACTGAATATGACCGGATTTTGTCCCGCATGGCAAAAACAGATCACCGCAGCCAGCGATTGATGGAACTGAAAGGGATTGGTCCCACAACGGCCTGTGCGCTGGTCGCCAGTATCGGTAATGCACACGATTTTAAAAATGGGCGACAACTGGCAGCCTGGCTGGGACTAACGCCATCGCAGTACAGCAGTGGTGGGAAATCAAAGCTTGGCAGGATAACTAAAGCTGGCGATTCGTATCTGCGAACGCTACTGGTTCAGGGGGCTCGTTCGGTTCTGATTGGTGCCGAGAAAAGGACTGATTTATTCAGTCGTTGGGTCTGTTCACTGGTCGATCGCAGAGGATACTGGCGTGCCGTTGTAGCCATCGCCGCCAAAAACGCAAGGCTGTGCTGGGCATCATTGCATTATGGTGATGATTTCAGGCTGTACTCAGCCAGCTAAAGCACGAAACAAAATAACCATCTGACCTGCAATTCGTTGATGATAAAGGGTTAGACCCCGTGAGGCCTATCTGGCTATTGTACAGGATATACGTATCCGCTTAACGAACAAGAACCTCACGCGCGTCTTTCATCAGGGTCCGAATCGATGACGATTCATCATGGCCGTTTATAGTACCGCAGTCTCTCCCCTTTATTTTTACTGAAGAGCAGACAGAAACCATAAACACCGGCGTTGACACGCCGGGGAAGCCCTTATAGTACAATAATTTTCGATATCCAAACTGACCCCA
>NZ_JAOWGZ010000084.1:0-38591 GCF_030332875.1 Citrobacter sp. Cpo045 | reverse complement strand
GAAGAAGCCCGCAGCGATATTTTTGATTACATCGAAATGTTTTATAACAGTAAGCGTCGGCATGGTTCTAGCGATCAGATTTCACCGACAGAATATGAAAACCAGTATTATCAACGGCTCGGAAGTGTCTAGATTATCCGTGGCGATTCAACTATCATCTTTTAATGAACCAACTTGAGTCAGTAGAAAAGCAAATATTTTCTAAGATTGGTGCTTGGAAAAAGACATCTTTGCTTTGAGTGTCAGTGAAGAAAAACTTTATGAACAAACTTAATCCTCCTGCTTTATGTAATTCTTTTTTTACCAGGGATTTCTAGGAGAATCTTAGTCCATAACCCATCTGTCATAAAATCAATTATCGAGTCTGATATCATGGCTTTATTTGCAATTCTTTGAGCAGTGTAAATTGCCTGACTTTTATCTTCGATAAAGATGCCATGAGGCACTAGACTAACATTATCTTCGGTTTTCCTTGCCCACATGCGGAGGCGGTAATCTATTATGTATTCGTCATACTCTATCCACAGATGAGGTCGAATTATCTGGCCAGTTCCAGCCAACGTTACTTCTCCAACGATGCGCTGGTGCGGTATACAGAATCTATCTAGCAGGCAACTTACAACCATAGTATGACCATCACATTCGAGTGGAAGTACATCATATTTATGTAACAGCTCGCAGACATAAGCAACTTCAGGGGTTATGAACATTTACGGCCTCATATTAGACGGGGAGGGTGCTTAATTGGTCATTAAGCCTAAGTGATGATGGAGCCCAGTAGCCGGAACCGCACATCCACCGTTCACCAGGAAATGAAAAACCCTCTCTGATAAGAAACTCCCTAAGTTCGGTGCTGATGACATTCTCAACCTTTAAGATGTAGTTATTTGTCTCAGCTGCTTCTTTTAATTTCGAGAGTAACTGTCTGAAAAATCCTTTGCCTGGGGTCTTCACTGAAATGGTTGCGACTACCAGTACCGACGAACCGAGGTATGACATTTTTCCCGTCCGGGCACGGATGTATAACTCATCTACTAACTGAAGACCTTGAACCTTCATTGATTTTGAATGAAAGATGCTTTTTTTTGCTTCAACCATTAAGTGAGTGAATGATTGAAGGATCTTATTGATGTCTCTGTCATGACAACTCATATAATCACCAAATTAAATCAGCATAATAAATTGCACAGTGTATAGCGTAACTTTTCAATAAAGTTGATGCTTTGAAATAAAAGCAACAATACATAATCTTTGTGTCTTATTGGCTAAGGTTGTTATGTAATTATCAGAGGTTTTTAATCCTTTCTAAAGATGCTAGATATGCTTCATAGTTATCTCCAAATTTTTTCTTTGCCCGTCTTACTCTCATCTTTTCTGCCAGTTCACTCTTATGCTCGGTCTGGTATTTTTTATTGTTTTGGAGTTTTACACCTGCACCGGAACCGGCAGCATAATTTCTGTTTTTATCGCTAATGCACAACTTGCATTTACTTTTAAGGCCAAACTTACCCTTAAGTTCCTTACCGAATTCTTCGAAGGGTTTAACCTGATTGCATCCTTTACAGCGTTTGCACCCAGAGGGGAGATCTTCATTAGCCATGTCTAGTTCCAGTGGTTAAAGGTAATGAACTGCATTTTACTGCAAACAGGCACTTCCAACCATAAAATCGACTACTTAACCATAATTCAACATAAGGTTCATTAAGCGCACCAAGGTAAGGTGTTGATTGTTAAGGGTTTATCAGGGGGTTCTCTTGACTTGTTGGTATCCTCGGACTCAGGCTGTTACGTATCCTGTGACTAACTGAGCCCCGTCCGTGGTGACCAGTTAACAGATTCTCCAAGGAACCTTGTTAACGCTGCTTTAGCATACTGAGGCTTTGAGTAGTATCTGGGAAACCAGCCATCATAAGTTTGTGTGCCATTGCGCCGGTATTCTGGCCTGACTGACAGCTTACATCCATTACCATCAGTAGAAATACAAAAAGTGTACCCATCAACAGAATCAGAAGTAAGCAGAATGGATGTCATTGGGGATACCTCATTATTGAACTAACCAGAAACTACAATGGTGATCCGACATGGTTTCCTCGATTTTACCGACTGAGCTGTCATATAGCGATACCTTTTATTCTTAGGTTCTCTTGCAGTATTGGCTATCGATTGTCACAATTTAGTCTGGTGGCACTGGTTCATTTTTCGGGTGGTTTGTTACTTTTTCCGTTGGTGTTCCAGGGCTACCGACCTCTGCATGTACGTATACATCCCTCTTTCTCGTTTACCCCGCCAGATTTCAATCCGATAGAATCGTTCCTGTTTTACTCACTCGTAATTCACTTTTCATAGTCATTTTGTGGACATTAAACGTGCGCTACAGGTGCGCATTCCTTGCTTCAGGATGGCTTACTATCTAAAATGGCAGAGATTTTTGATACTTTTGAACATTTTAATGAGGTATATACCATGATGAACATCGCTTGTGATGACGGCTCAACGAACGTAAAACTTGCCTGGATTGAGAATGGTGAAATCAAAACTCATGTTTCGCAGAACGCCTTCCGCGAAGGCTGGGCTACTCCACTCGCATTTGGTGGTAAAACTATCTACAACTATCTCATTGATGGGCGGAAATTTACTCACGACATTGGTTCAACATCTGCAATTACAACAACGCATACCTCTTTCCAGTTCGACGCTGTAAGTCGCGTAGCAATTCATCATGCCCTTTTGACTTCCGGTCTTGAGCCACAGGATGTTGAACTTACAGTGACACTGCCGGTGGCCATGTTCTTCACGAGCGATGCGCAGTTGAACGAAGCTAATATTGAAAAGAAAAAGGCCAACGTTATGGGCCCAATAACCCTGAATAATGGCGAAACTTTTCATGTTGTAAAAGTTAACGTAATGCCTGAATCAGTACCTGCGGCTGAATATCTGATTGATCCTAAAACAACCACGCAGCTTACACGAACCCTGGTTGTCGATCTGGGGGGAACAACCCTAGACCTGGCCATCATTCAGGGGGCAATGGAGGGCATATCTGATATCTTTGGCAACAGCGATGTTGGCGTTTCACGAGTGACAAAAGCTGTTATGGCTGCGCTCCAGGATGCCCAGTCTCCAAGTAGTTATGCCATTGCGGATATCATCATTAAAAACCGTCATGATAGAGCGTTGATTGCTTCTGCGGTCAATGATCACTCTAAAATTGATGCCATCATTGACGTTATCGATTCTGAGTCGAAAAATCTGGCCGAAGCTGTTGCAGCTGATATACGTCGTCAGAACAGCGTCCACAAAATCATACTGGCCGGGGGCGGTGCTGAGCTCATCCATTCTCATATTGTCGAACTATTCCCTAAGCTGGATGTCATCAAAGCGCCTGACGCGCAGCTCGCGCTCGTCAAAGCAATGGCAAGCGTCTAAACGAGGTTATGTGATGGAAGAAGATAAACGTTTACTCGTCTGGCTCCGCCCCGGCAATAATCCAGAAGACGGTAAAGCTCTTGATATTATGGAGCGCTTACCCCGCCGATCCCGGGGGGAATTTTACCGTAAGGCACTGGTAATTGCGTCTGCCTTGCATGAGCTCGACCCTCGGTTAATAAATTTGCTGGCCGCACAAACCACGACATCGTTTAATGCCGAAACGCTGAGCAACATTCTGTCGCAAACGCTGGGCATTGCCGTTGAACGGAATTCTTCACCAGTGGAAACCCAGGCCACAGGTATCCGAGCAACAACCATCATTGATTCGGATAAGCCTGCTGAGCAGAAAGAACCAATTCCTAAACCCTCCCTGATGATGCAAACCCTCAAACGTTGAATCCGAACCGGCTACTAGTAGCCGGTTTACTCACCTTGCTCGGTTAACAAGCTGAGATAGATCCGCAACCCCTTATCCAGTGACTCTCTAATGGCATCTGCTGCTGCCCCTGCATCCCTGTTTGAAAGAGCGAGTTCAAGCGACGAGAAAAATATTGGCCATTTATCCTCCGAGTCAGATTCGAACGTGTAACTCAGAGTTGGCCACAGGTTAATCCACAGTTGGGTTACAATTTTGAAAAACTCAGGCAGACCGGCGTATATGTAAAGCTTCAGCCGCAGAGTGAGGTTTAGCTGGTGCGCCAGATAAACATCCCTACGTTCATATGCGGAACGCAGCTTTTGGCACAAAGACAGGCATTCTTCAAAGCCATTGGCATCCATTTTCAGTACGGCCTTTTCTGCCAGTTCTGGCTCAATCAATCGCCTCATTCTCATGTACTCGTTGAACTGCTCACTGGTGATGATGGGAACAAAAAAGGCATGTGATGGAGTCAAAGCAAGAGCACTACTGGCAGACAGACGTATCAGGCTTTCACGGACGGGCGTGACGCTCATTTTCATAGCATCGGCGATGTTTTTTGTTACCAACTTATCACCGGGCTTGAGGTAGCCGAGGATAAGGGCGCATTTAAGGCGATCTTCAACTCGTCTCGTTAAGCTAGGTCTGCCTGACGGAGAGTAACTAATTAGTTCCGGTAAATTCCCGGGGTTTTTGAGGAAGCTTTTGTAATCATCAATCATATATCACTCATACTGAACTTTTTGACCACATAGAAAACAGAATATTTTTAATCACACTACATAGTAAGTAGATCCCTCTACCTACATATTTCAAATAGTTCCAGTATGCACATCCATAAACTGGCATCCGCCAGAACAGAGAAGGTAAACGGTTATCATTCGTTTTACTCTACCAGCATGTCTTACATTTTCAATAACGGATCTATTACTACCCATATTTTATGCTTAACAGAATCCATTATAGATGCATGGTTAATTCTTTCTAATGTGTTTGTTTGCTATTTGTGCAAGGTCGAAATATATTCAGCTTGTGCGTCAATGACATTAATCTTTGTGGATGTATAGGTCAGGTTGTCCGGTGTGTGTATACGAAATGTCTGAAATCAACCTTCCCTCAAAATCGTGCCAATCCCATTCCTTTTGAATTTTTTCTCCCATTAAAACACGATCCATCCTTTGAAGTTGCCAATCCATATAAATCAGTAAAAGAGCCATTTCTTCTTTTTCATTATTAGTCATGCCCTGCCCTAATTTATAAGCTTCTTTTGTGAGCTGATAGATCTGAACAGAGTTTTCAACAATGTATTTAAATATTTTTTCTACGCAGCCGGAAATGGCAATTGAATTTTGGCAATTAATGTCATTAACGAGTTCGCGTGTATCTATTTCCCAGTTCCTATATAAATCAATCTCTGCGGTATAATGTTGATTTGTGTTTAAAGGAATACCACCAAAGATTCGACAATAGAGTTCTACTGCATCGGCCTGTTCCAGGCAATTAGCCATGTAGGGAAAATCAGGCAACGTGGAATGAATCAATTGGAGATAAGCTAACCTCTGAACAACCTTTTCATATGGCTGGTTAGTTTCTACGCCATAGAACATGTCTTTATTGATGTCATAACGATGAGTGATCCTGATCTTCGCCATTGCTAGCCTCTTAATTCAGATAATTGATATCAGCATCGTCCGCACGTGCGGCATTACCAGCTACTAGCTGAGCGCATTTTGCAACGCGGACTGAGTGGTCAAGGTTGACCTTGTCGAATTCAGCCTTCAGTTGCTCATCTGGCTTAGCTTCGTTAACAGTTACCAGAATCCGACTAGCATACTCGCTACCCTTGGCTTGATTGCCTACCATCTTACCCAGTACACGGCCAGCTTTTGATTTCGCTTCAGTCAAACGTTCCTCGCCATTTTCGAGGTAGTCTTTACATGCGATAACAGCAGCAATCTCGGAAGCATGAACTTTCATCACGTCATTCAGTTCGTCACGAGATGGAGAGCTTTCCGCTGATATTGCGAAACTTGATGCATTAATTGCAAATAAACAAACAACCGCATTTAATATTATTTTTCTCATCACAGGTTTCCTTTTTATTGGTTACGAGGCAATGCTGCTTCAGACAGCTGGTAATTCAATATTGATAAGTAGGCCAGAGGTATAGTTGCTGCCGGGATTAACCATTCATACCTGAGCGAAAAGTATGACCACGAAAGTAAAACAACACCAGAGATAGCTGAAAATGCGAACAACGGCCCAATATTCATAAAAGTACTTTTACAAATGACTGGTATACTTTTCAGCAGAGAACCTTTACACCGCGTAACTGTTGGTATGAATAAAACGAGCATTGGCGTAGCGATAAATACGCTCAAAGTGGCAAGGGCGTACATATTGAAATACACTATTAGGTTGGAGTAAGCCAGACTAATGCTTGTTAATGTTGGTTGTTTATATTCAACATGGTTGGTTTCACCCGCAACCGCTGAAGCAATCATAAATTTGACTAACCACAATATTACGATCATTAGTACGGTCAGGAATAATGCATAAACTAACACAACGATAAAGTTGCGTAGTTCTTCCCAGATATTCAATCTTAGCTCTGAGCTTTGATATCGGCATAAGATAGCCGTAAGGTAGAGGGTGAGTACAACTGGCTGTAAGATAAAAAATGCAAGCCCCTCCATTGTCACATTTTTCATGATGAGTGTCAGGAGTCCACCACCAGCAATTATCGGCAAGAATATTGCCAAAATACCATGAAGAGATGCCATTGTTTTCATGGAGGACAACATTATTTGTTTGGTATCTTCGAAAGATAATTTATTGATGAGAAATGCTGACATTGTGTTTCCTCTTCATGTAGTTGGCTCAATTGTCGCATGTTGAAAAATTTGAATAGCATTTAACATCGACAAACTGACGGCTTTTTCTCTATCTCATTTTTTCTGTTCAGTTACGGGTGACGAAATTAACTCGACCAGCTCTTCCTTTCCCCACTATTCATGGGCATCAACGGAGAAAAGTTTTATGGATTCTGCGGTTCCTTCAAAGGCGTTGTCATAGCAACCCAGAATATTGATGTCGTAACCGGGCCCAGCTTCTCGGGTTAAAAGATGCTCCTTTGCGCTCCCTGGCAGTATTGCTATCAAGCGTCCTCCCGGTTTCAGGAATCTCATCGCATGTTGAAAATGTGCAATCCAGCGTGAGTCACTAAATGGAGGATTCATCAGAATTCTTTCAAACAAGCCGGTATTTTCAGGCTTGACCAATAGAAAATCATTAAGGGTGACGTTCCAGCGCAGGCCAGTAATTGCAACAGCTGCGGGGTGTATATCAAAACCAGTAACATCCACCCCCTCTGGTAACCCTTTCAGTAGCGCACCAAGACCGATATTCGGTTCCAGCAAACGCATACCTGAAGCCACCATACATTCATCAATTGCTCGTTTCTGGAGTTCTCCGACCGTTGCATAGAACTGGTGCGTATAGCGGTCAGGTATAGAACCATGTAATGCCAGAAGTTTGAATGCTTCAACGGGGCTAAAGTCAAAGTCATATACTTCTCTATATCTTCTGACAGCACCCAATGACTCCCATATGTTCACCAGTTCTTTTTTCTCACTAACAGACTGGTTGTCCCGCAGGATAAAAGTGTGCGGCCCCGGTGACAGGTGTTTGCCCGCGTTCAAATGGTCAGTGGCATATGATATTAAGGAGTTAACAGCAGAGAATGATATCAACTGCGACCGATATTCATTGGTTTTTACAGTTCTTGCGGAGTTATGGCCGGTGGTGTATCGGCGATCGAGAGGAATGCAGCCTGGCATTAAATGGGATAGTACCAGATTGAGATTGTCACAAGTTTCCTCCTCAATCAGGATATGCACATTGCCGTTAATAAACCCCTTCACTTTAAGACTATCGTTATCAATACTTACCCATTCGCCAGGGTTACTCATCATGTACTCTTTGACCGCAGCCGAATTCACATCCTCAGCACCGCTTCGTCCATACATCAGTCCAATAACCTTACGAAGGTCATTAAAATAGTTGAGATAGTCATAGGATCTGCGGTTATCTCTACTTGGTAAGCAGCTGGCTATGATGAGTTTGTTGCTGAAGCCCTGGGCACGGTTAGTCTTATGCAGAGCGGAGAGCTTTTCAAACACACCATGAACCATCTGGGCGAAGTAGTCTTTTTTCTCTTCATTCAATGCGAATGCGGTAGAAAAGATACTTTCTTCGTTGAAGGGTACAGGCTTAAGCTTCTCAAAATTTGATTCTGATGATTTTCGCCATGCCCTCAATCCTTCGTTCCAGTCATCGTATCTTTCGGTGGGCATAAATGGTTTTACGCCGGTCAGATCGAGCAGCTTTTGCCAGTACTTTTCATCGAGAGCACAGCGGGCCCGTTCTATACAGAACAAATTTTCTACAGCCAGCGTATATTTGATGGAATTGTCACAAGAATCACAGAACATGCGCCATGCTTCATCATGCCGGTTCCGCATCACTGCATCATACATGGCCTGCATGTGCTTCAGTGTTGTGTTGTATTCCACCAGCAGATCGCGCATGGCATTTAGTTTTTGAAAGCCGTCATGTTCAATGAGGCCACTTTGACTGTCTACGGGATTAGCATAAAGGCTGAGGACGTCTGATTCATTTTCATCGTTATTCGCTAATACAGCTGTCGGTAGGTTCATCAGATTTCTCCAAATAGAGAAATTATGAGACAGGTATGGCAGGTGACGAAGCAAATCGACGAACTACATAAGCCGGGATATTTGGGGATACCGTGAAGTACATAGCACGGCGGAAGTCCAAAAAAAGAGACCCCAGTAAGGGGTCTTAAATGAGGTATATATAACTATCAGATCACAGAGCCCGAAGCAGACTACTCAACGTCCTGAATTTCAGGAAGCTTCAACCCTTTCGGATAGAAGATTGTATGAACAGTCAGGTCAGCCAGGAACGTAGATTTGATAATTAATTTTATTATAGGGTTAATACTATCCCAAGAATCGGGCGAATTCCAGATAGTGGCATCACAGCTTTCAGGATACTGGTTAACTCCAGGAGCATGGCCAGCCGTGCAGCGCATTGGGTCGGTTGATTCATGCTCGCATTTAGGGCAAATATAGCGCCGCAGCTGGTGTTCACCTAGGTCTTGGTCAAAATCGTGAGGAGTTTCCCAGCAATGAACATCTTCAAGCTCAGGTAGCCTGGACGGAGTGTAAAAAGCCCACGGCACTTCCGTACCTCGCAGTACCTCAAGTGCGTGTATCACCCGCTCAGGCTCGATTTTAAGCACGTCACTGTATGCTTCTATTCGATCACGTAACAGGCTGGCCATTACAGAGATTGTATGGATATCGATACCGGCTGCTTGAGCGTCCCTTTCCAGCTGCTCAATAACGACATCAATACTTGCTGGTGGTGCAGACATAAATAACTGCGTTGCGGCTTCTTGTCGTGACATATACGAAGGTTCCTTCGGTTACCGGTGACAGTAACCGATATTTTCCCCTCGCTACAGCTGGTCACGAATTTTTTCAGCTTGTACATCGGATACCAGAACACAATCACCTGTTGCAGAATTACAAACGTAATATTTTCCGTCCTGATGCTGCTGTAATTTCAGTTTTGTACCCGTAAGTGACACTGTAACGCCACTTGCTTCAAACTGCCCTTTGTTGGTGATGAAAAAGTTGTTTTTTGCGAGGGTTCCGGCTTTCAAATCAACGCCTCTGATCACTTCACCCAGGTCCCATTCGTTCATTACTGAGCGTTGTTTATGGATCAAGGAGCCAAGACAGACAAACACCACGACACTGATTGCAGCAAGACCCATAAGGTTTTTAAACGAATGGTGGGCTTTCAGGTCAAGCGTCTTCGCTTCTACCAGCTGCTCGGACGTTAACTGGACAGCTCGATTGTTACGCGAAGGACGTTTACGTTGGTTAGCAGTCATGGTTCACCTCTGTTTGAAGGAGAGATAATTTTAAACCTGCCAGTATATAAGCGATCTGAATTGGGTGAAGCGAATCATCAATGCTCATGGCCAGTCTACCCTTCTGATTGGTATCTACGGCTTTGCTGCCTCGGTACTGGTATCCATATCTCTTCCTGGCAAGTTCCAGGCCAGCCAGCATGTACTGGACTTGCTGTAACGATAATGAATCAATTTGCAGAGACTTGAGCCTGTTTTTTTGCTGGCACAGACCAAATAACTCCCTCGACTCGAAATCGTCGGGGTAAGAGTGTAGTAACCCATCAACTGAGCAGGCATTCAACTTATCGAATTCACGTTCAATACCCTCGACCGAGAAATGTCGGTCTCGAACGGACTCGACTCTACATTTGCTGAGCTGGCCATCTGGTGTGGCTACAAATATAGTTGCGCCTTCGGTCAGGTCTCCAGTCCAGTTTGTATGATTAGTCATATACGCTCCGTAATGGGCCTACTAAACAATATTATCACGGCTGAATATTTGACGAAGCAGTGCGCGATACGCGCCATGATAATGTTAAATTAGTCGTTTATTTGATAGCACCATTTTTCTCTGAATACTGTTCAAACCAGAAAACAATGGGTTTCTCTACAATGCTTATCTGGCCGAATCTTTCTGCCGTTCTGAAATTCATACTACTCTTCCGTGCCCTTTCAACCTGTAAACTTATTTGTTTGCGGAACATTTCCAGTGAATATGTTGTTTTGAGCAGATTGCAGGGCGCACAGGCTGGGAAAAGATTTTCTAAGCAGTTGGCACTTTCATTAAACACTTCACCGGTAGCCTTAAGCTTAAATTTCCCTCTGGCCGCAGCTTGCATATCCTGGACGGATTTCCTTAGCACAGGTTCTACGTGATCAGCGTGCCAACCTTTTTCTTTCAGTACCTCGCCACAATATGCACATCGACCACCAAATTTAGCCCTCAGTACTATTCTTTGTTTTTTTGACAGAGACATAATAAATTCCTTGTGGAACTAAGAGAATCGGCCATCGTCTATTGATTCAGCGATGTTGACTGCCAGGGCGTTATCGTCCAAGCCTGACAACGTTTCATAGCGAAAGACAGGAATGTGAGTTCTTTTAAAAAGGGCAATAATGAACTCTCCTTCAGGCTGAGCGCTGATAGCATCTTCATTGATCATTGCTAGCACTAGTTCCCCGGTATGCGCATCGGAGAGAACAAAATCGAACACGAATTCATCTGCGTACTGTTGCGCCTGAAGTACGTCAACCGGGGCAACCGGTTCATCTTCGAGCTCCAGCTCTACTAAGTCCCGGGCAAGCACCTGGGGTGCGATAATGTACTGACCATTGAACACCGCACTCAAGCGCACATAAAGATCCATCAGGACTTTTGGCAATATCGAATTTTTTTTGATGAAGTACTCGCTCAACCCATCAAGTGCGGCGTTCTCGTCGGCATCGGCATTAATATCTGCCTGCTGATCATGCTCGTCCAAAGGTTGCTGAGTTTGTTGTTGTTCTCGTTTTGTTCGACTCGCGTAGATAAGTATGAAAGCTGCAAAGCACACAAATGTCAGAAATATTGCGAGAGCGATTATATATTTTAGAGTCATGGGTTCATTCCTATAGTCTGGAGATACTCAGGCTCCTTGAACTTCATATTTTCGGGTATATGCCGCATCACCTTTTTGATGTATGGTTGTTCAATTCTCTTAAGCGTATCTAATTGAGATTGATAATCCTTAGTTCTCAAATCATGCTCAGCACCCAGTTGTCCTAATAACGTCTGAAGTTTCTTTAAGGCTTTGCTGCACTGCACTTCGGCATTATCCAGCTTTTCAATATTTAACCAGGAGAGAATATCGATAACAGGATTTATAGTCAGATCGACAAACAGATCAAGCGTGTCATCTGGTAAATTTGAATCAATAGGTGATTGCCGGGCAGGCATTTCATCTGCTAATCGCTTAAGCGCACCCATAGCTCTCTTTAACGAACTACTCGCAGAGGATGTGTCTATTGCTGAAAGTATGGATATTGCTTTACTGGTAGTAACCATATCCAGAAATTCAGTTGTGGAAGCACTATTACATTCATCCTTTGCTGTTTTTAATAGTTCACGGGCATTTTCTGCAAGTTTGAGTCGTCTGCCTGACTCGTTATATTTTATCTGAGCTTCTTTCCAGCAGTTGACTAGATGCTGATAAATCTCACAATCTGGTGATTTCGAAATTTCTTCCAACGAGGACATAACTACGTATTGAAGAAAGATGCTCCTGCATTTTGGCAGCAGCAGGTTAAGATGCAATTCACATTCGTTCAGCTTTTTTCGCGCCGGTGTCTCTCTGAAGAGACCAATAAATAGCGCCCACAATGAAAACTGACGATCTCTTGTCTCTTTAACCAACTCTTTAACTGCCAGGGCTCGGGCAATGTTAGCATTTTCAACCTGGCGTGATAACTCTTGGAGTTCTGTAGCTGTAATCATCTCTCAGCCCTTTAATGGAAGGTTTTTTCTGGTTGTTTGGCTTCTGCCGCGACACCTTGTTGTTCGTCTGACGGCGTTGTGATGAGTCCTGGGCTTTCACCCCCGAGGGCTTTTATCATTGTGTCCAGAACCTCCATAACAACAGAGGTAAACAAAACGAAATCGGCATCAAATCTTTGGGCGTGATCTTCTGGCGAAATGTCATCGTTCTGTTCAATAAGTTCTTCCGTAAAGGTCAGTCGTGAAAAGATGAAATTGTCATTCAGGATGAAAAACATCTGGTTCATCCAGCCCAGTGCAACCTTTGTCACAAGCTTTCCGGCCTCGATGTGATGAGCGATCTCATCACATATCAAATCCTGGCGTTTTGTTGTAACGACCCCCCCGTTTTCGAGCACATCTTTGAGCGTGGCTTCGTCGCATAAAGCTAGGCCAGGCGGCAGACTTCCTGTTTTGACCCACTCTGTTAACGTCAGTTCTACCGGCGTTTCCAGCGTGAATGGGATAATTGGAAGTGAGCCAATAGTTTTACGTAGCAAAGCTGTTACATCATCTGCTTTTTTATGGCTGGTGGTCTCAACAAGCAGTAGACGTGATTTAGTATCCACCCAAATGTTTGTAGTGCTGTATTTGCTGAAAGCCTTTGGTATGAGCTCAGCGAGCACGGCATCGTTGACGGCCTGGATCTCCATTTTCTTTAGCCTGCGGTTTTGCTCTTTCTCCAGTTTCTGAACCCGGGTTCGCACAATTTCTTTGATGGTCGCGGGAGGAAGTATTTTCGATTCGTGCTTAACAGTCAGAAGAATGAGATTATTCGACTCATGCTTTAACAGCTCGACATCTTCACCCAATGGCGGGATCCATCCTGACCGTGCCATATCATTAGGCCCGCAGGGAGTGTATTTCAACTCACTTAACTGTTCATCCAGCTTGTCTAATTCCAGAGCTTTTTGGATGCGGTAGACTACAAGGCTTTTGGGTTTAAATTGGCTCATCGTGGCCCTCAGCTGTTGCTTGATTAATTTTAATAAGGTCAGAGACACGCTCGCGGATCACGACACACTCCCAGTAAGTTAGAGGCTTAGAGCTCAGCACTTGTTTAAACTGCGCCACGGCAATATCAGGTGCTGTCCGATATTGTTCGGCGATATCCTGACAAAATTTCTCAGTCTCTGGGTTATGCAGCTTTTCAGAACAATGGAAGCGTTTCATGCCGCAGCTCCCTTTTTCGAGTTATCCGCTAATTTGACCGCGAAGATTTCTGAAGCTTTTTTCCCATCCCCGCTGCCTTTAAATATGCTTCTCCGGGCAGTCACACCATGAATAGCGAAGGCTTGATAAAGCTCACGAATATCAGGCGCATCGTGGCATGATGCGATGACATGAACCCCGCGTTCAGGCAGCAACTGGAGCAGTTTGGTAAGCTCAATCTGCATAGCGGGTGTAAAACCGCTGGCATGGTAAGCCGTGAATCTGCCGGGATTAACATATGGTGGGTCGCAATACACCACATCACCCGGGCGGGCCATTGATAGCGTGGTCTGGAAGCTGGCGCAAAGTAAAGTTGCTGAGGACATTTTCTCAGCCATTGCGTATAACTCTGTCTCTGGGAGATAGGGGTTGGCGTAATAACCCCAGGGGACGTTAAAGATGCCTTTCCGGTTGTATCGGCATAGTCCGCGATGGCCAAACCTATTCAGATAGATAAACAGAGCAGCTTGAGTGTCACTTGCACTATCATGATTATTGAACTGGCTTCGCAGCTCATAATAGGCGTCCTCAGAACGCCCGAGACAGTAAAGGCGTTTAAGCTCAGAAAGTACCTTTTCAGGCGACTTAAAAATACTCTGGTATGTATCGATCAGGTCGCTATTAATATCGGCCAAAATGTATTCTGGGTAATTCGTATTCATCATTACAGCGCCTGAACCGCCAAAGGGCTCAATAAGCCGACCACCTTTCGGTAGTACATGCTTAAGACTTGCCATAATGTTGTGTTTGGCTCCTACCCACTTCAGAACGCTTTTCATTTCATTCTGGCTCCAGAATATTAGGACGCAGTGATCGCGACCAATGGGAGCGAGATGGCATATAGCCATCCCGTCAGGAAGCTTGTTTTAACGTTATCACGCCCATGAAATTGGCTATTTCGAAAAGGCCGACAAAACGAGAGCGTTTTGTCAGACACGGACAGGCATGATGATGTCGTAATTGTTTTTGTTTACTGAAATCAATATGCCGGTCGTTGTATCACGCAAAGCAATCTGTGCGGCTTCTCCTTCTTCCGAACACGCCCCCAGGCTTGCCAGTGATTCCAGGAGGTAATCGGCATTCATACCGATATCAACAATTGTTTCGGGCTCGCCTGCCTCTTTCGCAATGTCCATCACCTCTTTGCAACTGATTGCATTTGAGCCGGGCGACTTAAGCTGTAGGGCGTTGTCTTTGAATGACATCACACAAACACTGGTGTTGTTTGGCGAGCCCTCTTTAAGCAATGGGGTTGCGCGTTTTAGTGCGGTGGTGAGTTCAGAAGGATCAACCTTAAACAGTTCAGTATTTTTGGCTACCGTGCTGGCCACGCGCTTCCAGTCCGGGTAACGGCCATCGACAAGATTTGAAATGACTGTATGGCTTCCGAGCGTAAATGTCAGGTTACGGTTGCTGTAGTCAATTTTGAATTGACCCTGGCTACCGCTCAGGATTTTATGGAGCACGGGGAAAACCCCGTTGGGTAAAATCACACCTGCATTCGTGTTACTGATAGAGGTAGGAGCTGTCGGAGATTGAATCTCATCGCCCACGTCATCGCTGAAGTCGATATCATGAGAACTGACGGCCATACGATGTCCATCAGTGGCTACAGCAATAAATTGGCCATTATCGATACCGAGGTAGACCCCATTCATATAAAAGCGGACATCGTTCTGAGCCGCAGCGTGGCTGACACGCTTGATAATCTGACTCAGCATCTGCGTTGGAAAGTAAACGCTGTAATTATGTTCCAGCGTCTCAGCCTGAATTTCGGGTATATGGTCTAAGCAAACCGGGATGTTATAGGAGTTTTTGTCGGTGCGAATGACAAGATGGTTTTTTGCCGCATGGAAGCGGACGTTAATTTCATCTTCGCCGCGCATGTTGCGGATTAAAGAAAAGAGTTGTGTTGCAGGTACTGATACGTCCATATCACCATTGCCCCCCGATACCGTCCCTTTACTGGTAATTTGGGCAGAGTTTAAGTCAATGCCAAGGGCAGAAAGACAATCCCCACGTAACCGCAGCGTGATCATCTCCAGTACTTTCATTGCAGGAGACCGGCGAATAACCATACACGGCATTTCGATAATTTTGAGAAGTGCTTCAGCAGAAATATCAAACCCTGGAAGCTCTTTAAATGATAAGCGTCTTGCCTTTGGTTGAACTGCGTCTATTGTAGATGCGTCTGTCATTTTACTGTCTCCCATAATTATCCGTGTTAAATTAATCGTACCCCCGGTCAATCAAGTGACGAATAGCAAATTATGAAAAAATGAAGTTTATTTGTGGTGACGGCGATAACCTAATTCAAACGCGAACTGCCATTGGTATTCATTTAAAGCACATCCAAGAGATGTGATGGCCTCAACAATTTCCTTTATAATGAGGTTGCCTGAATTCAATCTGTACTCGTAGTACCAACCTATATCAAATGCGATAAGCTGGAGGCGGAAAAGATGGATCTGAGGAACGTAACCAGTAACGCCGCTAAGCGCTTTTATATAAATGAGTTCCCCTTCCATTTCTGATAGAAAAACCATGTCAAGAATATTGGACGCGAAATTCGTCATGGTGAACATAAATTGAGCCTCTTTATTGAGCCTCGCGTAACACATCGGATGCCTTAAAGTAGCCGAGTCGGTGCATCATTTTATTGATCTGACCTACTTTGCCATCAGACCCTTCATACTTACTCAACCGGTGAAGTAAGATACGCATGGACATCAACACACTGTCTGATGCGTTATCACCACGGGTAAGTAGTTTATCAGTACTATCTGAGTATGACCCCGTAAGTGCCGCGCTCACCAAATCACCGGCAATAGCATCCGGGTGGCACAATGCCATCAAACCGATAATCAATGCCTGCCGATTAAGTTCCGTTTCTGTCAGGCCTGTTTTTGAAGTGAGTTCTGCTAGTAAATTATCAGTGCTCATTATCATGCTCCTTTTGCTTATGTTCTCCCGGTTGAATGGCGGAAGAGTCTTTACTACTGCGTGAAAATACATCCGCGACCAGAAATTTAGCTTTCTCTGAAGGACTCATAAATTTCCAGAGTTCATCAGGATATTCATCGTCATGCTTTTCAGATTTTTTCAATCGGGAGATTCCTTTTAATTTTGCAGCCATGCGGCTCCGTCCATACGGACGGATTGGCATTGTAAAATTTTGCTGCGAACTATCAATCAGACCAGTAAAGTGACGACCCATATAAATACCTCTAAGTGCAGTAGTTATTTTTTCCCGATTCAAAGCTCCGCCTTTAACGTCATACTACGGGATAGCATTACTGCAACGAAATATTCAGGGATTGTTTACGGCGTTTTGAAGGTGTTATCCATTACCGTTTTACTTCTCGCTACCCAGTCGTTTGCATCACTGCAATTGATGTTTGACGCTACGACCTGACGGGCGGATGTATAGATTGGACTTGCATAACCACCATTCCCGGCAACTACCAGACGGATACTGTTGAGATATGCGTAAACAGGATCCTGTAGGATTGTAGAATCGATGGATGCCTGCTGTTTACAGCTATCGCTACGCATCTTTACTACATCAGTTGCGACCATGACGCATTCAGGACATTCATTTTTAAGCTGAATGAACTGAGTTGGTGTCTGCCCCGCTGCCGGACTTCCATCTGCTCTAAGAGGAATATTGGCTTCAGCAATATTGATGCAGAAAGTCGATCCCGCAATTAGCGCCAGCAATAATTTCGTTTTCATATAACCTCGCCTTATTTAATTCAGATTTATCGAACTGAGCTTACTGCTTTAAGTGGTGAGTAAGAAAAAAAAAGGGTGACAAAACGGGGGGTGTTTTTTAACCTTAATCATATCCCATATGATTAGGTTGATTATGAACAATGCCAATATGCAGGGAGATGGTACTGAACATCGCCTGGAGCGCTTTTCCCGTATTCAGAAGGATGCGTTGGTACTTCTTCTTTTGTGCAAAGAAAAAGGCACTGCGATAGTGCCATTCACCAGGTTGCTGGGGTTTATTAACTCTGTTCCAGACAGCCAGGATGTAGCTGAGCCCAACCTACGTAAGTCACTCAAAACATTGCAGCAAAATGGCTATGTATGGAAGTACCGGAACAAAAACGATCTTACAGTTTCATTTGAGTTAACTTCATCAGGAGAACTCCAGGCAACTTCATTTCGGGTGCGAAGATTAGAGGCATGGGGCCAGGCAGACGAGTAAAACTCGTCTGCTGGTGGTTACACAGAAAGATACTTTTTACTGATAGTTAAAGCGCTGCGTCGTTTTAATGCAAATGGACGATTATCAGAAAGTCTGGAAGCATTACCGGCGCGAATGAATATGCGTTTCATCCTGCGGTCAAAATGTTCTTCTGACCAGCCGAAGGGATACGTACCCTTAATACCATCTATTGGCCCGGCAAGAATGCGAGCGGTTTCGCTACGAAGAGTACTTCCCCTTAAACCAAATGAGCTAAGTTTATTTCTTATCAGACTTACAGAAAATTTCCTGGGTTTTAAAACACCCTTAATACAGTACAGATGTTTACTCATAGCATTACCCTTTTATTATGGGAACGATTAGCTGCGCTGCATAAAGTCGATGGATTGGCGTTTGTTTTCTTCGATTATCTTCATTGCCTCTTCAAGCCATCCAGCATCTTCACCCCGGCTGGTTAGCTCTTTGTGCTTTAGTTTGAGTGCAAATACTGCGTCATCAGCACCGGCAGTAAACAATTCTTGTCTGACTTGTTGTGTGCTGGTTGTACCATTTATAACACCAACCATATAATTCACGATATCAATAACTTGGGGGAGTAAATCTGGATCCTCATGATTAATCTCCTCGATACTGACAAACGGCAGTAACCGGTCAATCAGCATATGGGCTAGGTTGGTGATATTCAGCAGGAATAGGTTATCGTTCTCGGTGTCGCTTTTGCTTTTTACTTCTGATGCGGTAAACGACTGAACCCGGCGATTGTATTCGCACTGCCACTCCTTACAGGCACTGATCATCCAGTTCTGTATCTCTTCATCAGAAGCGTTGGATGATGGAATGTCCATCGCAGCAGGGAGAACTTGATCCCACGGGTAAACATGAGAATCAATCATCACGCCTTCCGCGTTACGCATTAACTCAGATAAAGCCACTATGATGCGGCGCATCAGATGGTTTTCAGTGAGGAGAGTAAACTCTTGTTTCGATGCACCAACGAGCTCGACGTTGAGTCCTGTCAGCGAGTCGTTAGTGTTTGGCATAGTAACAGGCCTCCTGCCCTAAAAGATGATTATGAACCAGTCCGTGGTCGCAGGGTTTAGTAGTGCCAGTCAGCGTATCCGATTTTACGCTTTCGTCTTGATCACCAGTGTTCACTGAGGGTAGTAAAGTTTTGACGACGTTTTTCATAAAGACCTTATACTGTCATGACAGTCGTATGTAATTTTAGATAAGTTCTATAAGACATCTCAAAAAATAATGGTAATCCGCGAGCAGATTACCATTCAGGCATTCATCAATCATAATATGCTACGGTTATTATTTTATAATACCGCACTGCTTTGCTATCTCGATAACATCGCCATTTTTTATGATGATACCCAGAGTTTGCGCATCCTCAATGTGTCTAGTGGCGCATCCACCGACAGCTTTAACCTGCTCGATGAGACGGTCTGAGGCAGCAGCAGTATACGCCAGTGTACTGTCTGGAGTGTTGAGACTGAACAGATAAAAGCCTGAGACAATTCCCAAAATTACCAGTAGTCCACTTCTGAGTATCGCCGAAAAAAGGGCCGCAACGCAAATTGCACCACCGGCATAAATAGCAGCCTGGCCATATGACATAGACCCATTTTCCAGTATCGTCTGGAGTGCGTTATTGAATTCATTCACGGCAATAATTCCCCATTAGTTATGATACAAATTAAAACAGATATGCTGCTAATCATTAAAAGGCTATCTCAGTTCCATAAGCACCAGTGCTTCCTGGAACTTCATCCTGATTTCCCAAATAATAATTTTCCATTGTTGGGGGCGAGTTGCGTGGTGTTGCTGGCCTCGCGTTCGTGTTTTGTGGCCTGCGGCTATAACTGGTATTCTGCCGGTGATCCTGCCCACGGTTCTGCTGGAGGTGACGACTCACCAGTTTATTACCGCCTACATTGACTTTGCGAAGAACATGCCCCTTCACGGGGTTGACAAGTACGTCCATAAAGAAGCGTTCTTTACCATCCTCCTTGATTAGGCGGGTACGCAATTGGGCCTCCAGGTACACTCCTGTCCCGACATGAAGATGATTGCGGGCCACATCAGCAAATTGACCAAGCAAAATGATCTGATAGTGTTCTTCCGTAATTTTCTCCAGACCAGATTTATCCTCCATTGAGGACTCAGATGTTGTTACATAAATCTTTGCGTAGATGCCGTGGGTAGGGTGTTGTCGGATTTCAGGCTCACGGCCTACAGTACCTTCGATAATTACTTTGCTATAGCCACGATTAGTCATACACCCTCCCCAGCTCTGTATCGGATGACATTATTATCAGCCTGTCCGGTCTGGTGACGAATGGTAATTCGTTAAATAATTGCACTGCACATCCATAAAAATAGTCAGGATATTAAGTTTGTGGTGAGAAGGACGGCACATCAGACAAAAAAAATCCCGGCCAGGCCGGGAAAGGTGATCTTTATGCCAGCGTACTCGCCAGCGTTCTCTTTGTTATGTCCCCATACTAAACATGTATGGCCCAGAGTGAAACAATTTTTGAAACCTGCAATGAAAATACATTGTGTTTCCATTTTGTTTACCTGAAAAGAGACGAAATGTATTATTGCTTGAGATGCCTTTTTGCCATACGTTTTAGGGTTTGGAGTATTGTTTGGTAAGCAGCGAGTTCATTTTTGTACTCAGCAATCTCCGTCTCATTCTTAACATAGTCGTTTTCAAGCTTAGCTATAGTATCAGTGTATTCTTGCATACTCTGTTCAACTTTTTTTGTTGCTGTACGAAACGCAGCGCTTTTAGTCGTTCTGATACCAACGGGGAATGTTTTCCCGATTTCCACGTCATGTTTATAGAAACTGCTGATGCTTGTATTCCAGACGCTTGGCTTTTTGTCGCTAGGCCGAATTTTGATAAATGTGATTCCAGGGATTTTATCCACAAGAAAAACAGTTTTTTCACTGCCTTCTGCCGCATTCTTTTTCATTCGAATTGTTTTTACGCCAACTTCTATTAATTCGACGCTGGTTTTTATTTTCGACGGGTTGTCTACGTCCATATCAATAAATACCCGCCAGCATGACTGGCCCTCTTTTATCGATGAAGGACACGCTTGTGGAAAATGGTCTTTGTACATGGTAAACCCCAACAACCTGAAATATGTAGGATAAAGATTAAGGGCATTTATGCTGCTTACGAAATTCGGGGCGACTCACTAATCACAGGGTGCGCTGGATTGACTCTGCGGCCTGTTGCCTTAGTGCGTTGCTGATACCAATTGCTTCAGCGAGATAAGCAAGATTATCCACCAGCACACATCGTGTCCCGGAACTGAGATCTCCAGTTACTCCCCAGCGGAGCATTTCACCAGGAGCCGGTTCATAATTATCCAGTTCACACTCAGGAAGGTCTACTGGCTCTCCCAGATAATCAATTAAGACCGGCCTGATATCGCTATATTCGGCATCAATACCAAGTGGCAGATCTTTCCTGACATATTGCCTCAGAACAAATAAATCCCTTTCGCTACATTGAGGGAAAATTCCAACCGGCAAGTTTGTGATAAGAATAGCTGCACCTTTTGAATCGCCAATTTCCTGAACGAGTTTTGCGGCGCACCAGACCGCCCCCTTCAGGAACTCCAGATTTTCATGCGATTGCTGTAATGACATATGACCTCTTTCTTATTGTCTGGCCCGCTTAAATCCATCGTTGCCATATGATTTAAAATACTCAGTAAACCCCTTATCGCTTTCACGAGTGTCGGCTGCGGCTTTTGAATTTGCCTCTTGCATGTCTCTTTCGCCTTTTTCCTGGCTGAGTTTCATGAAAGTCTTAATGTTATCGTCATTAGGGTCAGCCAGTACTTTCTGATAAGCCTTCTCGTAGCGCTCATCCAGGCTTAACCCTATTCCGAGACTCTGGCATCCGCTAATGCCGGTTATGAAAGCAATGATCAGAAACTTTCGTAGGTACGCACATTTCATCATTACTCCTACCGGGATGACCCGAGCATTTTGTTCCAGGCCGTAATCAGTGACTGAATCCCAGAAGTGGGCACAGGAGCAACCCATTTACAGCAGCTGAACCACAGGCGGTTAAACCGGTGAGGCATTTTCGTGATGTAGTTTTCCTTATACTCAAAGTTGTATTTATCACCAACGATGCGCGGAACTTCTTTGCAGAACGGACAGCGTTGAGCACCCGCGCTCATTTCAGGAACGATGATGAACTCGGTTTCCCCCAGCGTATCTGGATCCCACGGTTCGCGTTCACGCCAGCATGTGCCTTCTGGGAGCACGATATTCTCGTCGCATACGATGTATTCAAAGGTGGGAAATAACAGTTGATGAACACCGTGTTTACGCCAGCGCACTAACGCCAGAAACTCAATATGTTCTGAGCTATCGGCTTCCCGGGGAACAATAAAACGGTATACACCTGCTTTAGTCGGTAACCCTTCGCCCCGGATGCCAACTGGAGTCCAGCTTGGTTCTGTTGAGATACGGCGTAGTGCAGTCATAGTTACTCCCATTAAATTTTCTTCGTTCAATTTCCAGAATGAATCGATCTTTAAATCACTCTAACGGTAACTATTCCGATTACGAAATTCCGTTACCTTTAGGAATGATCGTGTTAACAGCCAGCATTGCATTTTTGAAGAAGTGTGCATTGCTACTTCTTAACTTAACAGAAGCATTAGAACTGACCGGGCTCAATGCCAGTAATGCGGTGCTGCGTCCCAGCCAGCGATAATATGAGAATAAACCCCACGAATTCAGGAATTCTCGTTTCATAATTGACATCAATTCAGATCTATCAGTCTGGTTAACTTTTGGGAACGTAATGAAAACTGCGCTATCCGGGTTCCGGGACAACCAACTGAAAACCTCTTCATTGGTGTAATAATACTTACCTTGCGTAAACACTCGCCCATTAAATCCTAATCGCACGACTGAGGACGGTATAATGTTATGGCAATAATCGAGCATGGGATATCCCATTTTCATCTGAGCGATATCAATGCGATTATCGCTCGGAATGCTTGCAGGTGCATTTGCATTTTTGAAACCGCGAGTACTGATCGAGTAATGACCGTCATCTGCATTCTGATAAACCCAGAATGGCTTGCAATACTCTTCTGAGTCTATAGCGGCTGTAAGATACGCTTCATCATAACTTTCAAATAACTTTTTTACTTTAGTCTGGTGGTCTGCAATATTTCTGGATTGAAGGTCTGGCCTGATTTTTAAAGGAATAGAATACACCGGTTCAAATGCCTTGACCGTATGGCCAGAACTCGTATGGTTTAGCAAATACCCAACCCACTCACGTTGAATTCCTTTTCCTATATACTCGCCGCTGTTCGCCCCTGCGTTGGTATCAAAACGCACGATAGATGTTCCACGCGCAGAAAGCATATTTTCAAATTCAGCACGGATAATGTTGGTATTTTTGCTAGTTAACGAATTCTGGAGATCATGCATATGTAGCCACCATTCATGTTTCAGCTTCGACTCTCACTATAATCACATGTTGAAATTTATTGTTACAGTGAGAATGAGGACGTTTTGCACCCAAAAATAAATAGCTTTTTCAACCGCAATTTGTGGGCATAAATGGTTTTTCTTAGCGTAAAAAAATAGCCGACTATGTCGGCTATTGTGACGATTCAACAGCTGGTGGTCAGAAAATGCACATCGAGGCGTATGCCGTCTTCTGGGAAACTTCAGTAGGGTTACGACCAATGAAAATACTACGGTTATTTTCTTTCTCGCTACGCATGAAGCGGTAGAGGTGGATGGCTACTCCATGAGCTTTCTGCACATCACGTCGGTGCAGCACAAGGTGCATTCTTTTTGGTGGTATGTGTGGGAAACGTTTCGCCAGAATTTGTCCAAGCACGTTAAGTGATTCACTGTTCTCGCGTAGCTGGTAAAGGTCTTCCACGATGAAAAAGATGTTATTCCCCCTGTCGAGTTCGTCAGGTACGGGGCACACTTTTAATCGGCACTCGATGACTTCACAACTCCAGTCACGATGAGGCAGAGACATGATGATGTTTTCTTTCTGCAAGACATTCGACATAAATCCCACCTCACGGTAAAAGCTGTATCAGTTTAACTCCCAAAACCCTTCGGCTGTGGGTTCTGCATTACGCACCGGCTCTCAGATTCCTTAAGGCTTTGATCCAGTATTATTCTTGAGAAATTTGAGTTCAGAACTACCCGGCTTCCCTTTTTGGGCCGTCTTGATAAATTCCCGCTCTTTGAAATACCACCGTTCAACAATTTGTGAAGATAGCGTATTGGATTCCAAGGCATAAGCCTGCAACTCCCTCCATGCAGCTATGTTATGCGGTTTGTATTTTGCCAGCTTAATATCCAGTTCTTCTTGCCAAGATCTGGCGCGTTTTGTAAAAACCTTTCGACCCAGCATTGGGAAAACCAAGAGCCCTGCTATATTGCCGACGAACTGTACAGACCAGTCAGAGGTTATGTAAAACCATATCCCGGCATTAACCGAAACCAGAACCAATAACCATGTTCCATACGCTCGCTGAAATGGAGGGAAGCAGTTATCTCGCCACATTCGAATACTTTTTCCAATGCTGTTCAGCAGGTTTTCGTTTGTTTTCATCAGTTATCTCTGTTCCTCTTCAGCATAGGCCGTTTGTATCAATTCAAACCTGTTCACCCTGACTACTTGAAGAACTATCTGATCGGTAATGCACCTAACCGGCGTAGTGCATCAGTAACCTCGTCTATGCCGAATAAAGACATTGGCGGGACTTTATCTCCAGAGATTGAGCAGGCTGTACACAATGCATTGTATGAGCTTACTCGTTCACGATGTAGAGACTGAAGGCTTACGATCAACAGATCTCGCTCTGGGCCCGTGGTAGCTCCTATAAGGTCAAATAAACTTTGTTTAACCACTTACGTAATCCTCCGTCAAAATCAGTCAAGAGTGCGCTCATTCTCCTCAGTTTCATTTTTTAATGAACGGAAAAGGTCGACAAATCAGGCGGTATTAAAGACACCATCGTCTTTTAGTCCCATCCGTGTGTATACATCATTAATATGCTTGTGAATATATTGAAGATCACTTGCCTGCTCATGCTGTCTGATACGGTCTTCATGGCGAGAATTGGATAACCGAATGCAACGTTCCCGTTGTTCAACAATGTACTCAGTACACTGGGTATGTTCAAACATGACCTCTCCCCATTGCCTGGCAGCGCGGAGATACAACCCTCTTTCTTCCAGGTCCCGGGCAAGTATCACCGATTTGGTCGCTGGTATCTGGTACATTTCTTCAGCGAGCAGGAACGCTGCTGCACATTTTCTTTGTCCCATATCTACCTCTACCCTTTGTATAGAGTCGACATCTGGGCAGAAGTGAATGAGATTAACTCTTCAACCTGCCATTCGCTGATACTCTCCTGGTGGATAACCGAGTCCAGAAGTGAGCAGAAGACCCGACCTTCACAGAAGGCATCGAATAAGGTTTGCCAGGCACCGGCGAATCGCCCGGCCAGTTTACTTCGCTGACGTTTACTGCGGCAGCGATGCAATTCTTGCTGAAACAAGGATTCGTTTTCCGCACTGCTTTTTTCATGCAGAGCATCCCATAACTGGTTGAACCGTGTTTCAGTACAATTTCTGGCCGTTACCATCGTCATAATATTTCCTTCAGAGGCGGTTAAGCCTGTATCAATGTTGCTATTTGATATCTATTTTCCACGTAATATTCAGGTGACGAAATCTCAGCTATAAATCGCTGATGGCTAATTAGTCTGACCCGCATTTCTCCCGGTTGTACGCCCCACCAGGTAGCACCCATTCTTTTGACATGTTAATGACGGGCAATGTATAGACCGGATTTACCGCTTGCAGCAGCGCTTCCTCATCCGTGATATTAATAGGAGAAATATTCTGGCTTAGATCCAGAACATTTATTCGTTTACGACTGATAGTGACCCCAAAGCGGTTTTCATAGTTGGCCATTGCGTGAATACGCTCGGGGAAATAATGTTTGATGGTTGCCCATATGCGAGCACTGTTGTATATACACGTTAAGCATGAACTGCGACCCCATCCAAGACGATACGGTACTGGGGCTGTAACACGATGTTTTGCTAAAATCTCCCAGACTTGTTCTTCAGACCATTCAAGTACTGGCCTCCAGGCATCAACTTGTCTTTTTTTGCAACTGCTGGTATGTGGCTCCAGTTGTAAGTAATTGAATCTATTAGAGCTTTCCGCTCTCCTTTCCCCCGTAATAAAAAGCACCTTTTTTCCGTCAAAGCGTCTCTGATTTGTGAGTGCTCGCCGACCAACATCAATTTTTAGTGCTGATGAGCACCAACGTGTTTTAAGGCTTGGTGATTGCTGAGGGAACCGAAGTCGCGTGGCGGGAGTGCTTCGCTGGATATCACGTTCCGCGATTATTAATCCATCTGGGGTTTCGATACATTGCGGGCGACTGTAGCCATTCTCTTTCAGCATCTCACCTTCCATTCCTCCCTGAAGCCAGGAGAACATCAACGGTATCTGAAATGTTGAAGCTATTTTGCGGTTGTAGTCGGCCATAAATGGCCAGTCCATTAAAGTACTTCCCTCGCGGCCATCAACATCGTGATGCCAGAGTTCCACCCTGGACAGATCGACCCCGATGTCAATTAAGTGGAGAAGGCAGGCTATGGAGTCTTTTCCGCCGCTAAGGCAAATGATTATCACGTCATAGCAAGATATGTCGATATCTGGAGCGTTCCTGTACGTTTGTCCTGATAGTGGCGTGGTGATGCCTGCTATGCTACTCAGTGCAGGAATAATAAAGTTATCGTCGATTAAATCACTCACTTGCCGCGCTCCTGCTCTGAAGTGAATTTGTCAGAATCGCAGCAAGTCTAGTCTCGCCTAATGATGAGGCCAGATCTGATAGCGCTAGTTTACCTGCTGCTTCCATACCAAGTGCCTTTACTCGACTGGTATCAAGAACTGCAATTCTTTGGCCTGTTGCCTTACAGACAAGCGCATATCGACATACGCTTAATGTGCGATGGATGATGAATGAGAACATTTGATTGTCGATTTGTGCGCTGAATTTGCAGATCACATTTACTTTATGCGTCAACCCATTCTGGATTATGATTGTTGCAACATCGTCTTTAGGCATATCTACCTCCGGCTTTTTACTAAGCCTAATACGACGCTAACAGCTGACGAAATTTGCTTACAGATATAACTTTCACTGCAAATATCGTGTTATGAGTGACTGATTACTGCTTTGGAGACAGAATGGATTTTTCTAAAACTACTGTAGTGAAACCCGGTTTAATTGGTGATAACAACGCGTATTGGGCGATGCACTTTTGCTCAATTATTGAAACCCTTTATGATAATAACCGGATGAAGGTACGTTTTAATTCCCCTCTCATGGGGAAACATACACCAACAATGAGAAACCTAGTTTCATTAGCTGGTGAAGGATATTTTTCTTTAATTAAAGATCAGTTCAGAAACTTCGGTCTACAAAATTTGCTCTGCCACTATCTGATGAGTTATGAAGGTAGAGAAGTCTTAAATACTATACTTATTAATTTGTCTGATTATCGCAATGTCGATATCCTCGCTAATATGAGCCAGTTTGGTGTATTCATTAGCTGCCGTGACTTTAGAAGTGGCACTAATTTTGCGGTAGAGCATAATCCTTATCTACTTGGCCATGAGAATGTCTTTTATAATTCAGTTTATAATAGCTTAAAGTTTGCAGATCTATGCATTCTTTTCCGTATGAGAACGAATCCTAACCAAGAATCAGCTACTTTGTTTGGCATTCTTGGAGAGGTCGAAGGAAACAATGGTCAGGACTTGAAGAGACCGGCCTTCTGGGGAAGGAAAGGTTTGTATTTGTCTTTTGGTATTGGAGTCAATCCTAAACCCAAGGGGGAAAAACGTTCTAATCAATTTCAGCTTAATGACTGTACTTGCCAGTGGGTAAACGCTGCTGATGGTTATAAATTTGTCGCTATTTTTGAGTCAGAACACCATCTTGTTACAGATTATCTCGATGCAATAGGTACTATTGAACACCTTAATAAATTTGGCCCCAACCATCCTTTTCTAACACATTATCCAGCTCGGCACATTCTAAACATTGTGAGAGATGGCTGGGATAAATCAGTTGATATATTGATTACTGAACTGCGACGTTATCTTGCGCCTAACGAATTAGCTTCGCTAGGAACAAATCCAGTAATACCCTTTATACCCTCATTCAAACATTAAAATAAATGGGGCTACGGCCCCATTTTTTACTCACGATATAAGATGTAATAACATTTTCTGACCTGCATACTGTTGTTCAGGTAACCACAAAGTGCTTCACGACCATCCTGACTACGACCTATCCATAGGCCAGCCAAGCGTTTATCTGGTTGCTCAGACAGTATGAAAATTTTGCTGTTAATAAGACCAATGAATGGGCGTTCTACTCCCTGGGGGACTACAAAATTCCCCAGCGGTTTGTAACTTTCCAGGTTCAATACGATCGCAGCTGTCTGGTCACTGGAATTGTCAGCATCGTCCTGTTGCTCGCTGGCAGCAGGTTGTTGGTAGTTTTGAGAAGGCTGCTGAGCATAGAAATCGTTCGGATCGATCGATTCTGCGCTGGTTATGAAGGGCAATAGTGCTAAAAGGCCAAAAACAGCTTTTTTCATATGTCCACCATAGGGTTATGCGTTTAAATATGATTAGGCTATCAGTACCAATGCTGTCAGGCTAAAAACAATGGGGACAAATTGAGGGCTTTTATGTTGTGTTTATTGCTATTTTTGTCCTGCAATAGCATCTATTTCACACAATACACAGTGACATTTAGCTGGTGGCTCAAGTCGTTCGAATTGCGTCAGATTATGCAGACGTAATCGAGGTATACGTCTGACAGCATGATGGCCACACGAAAGTTCAAGAAACCAGATTCGTCCGTTACGGCTCCCGTCCTGAACCTTTACGTTTACAACTTCTCTCCATATGCGAATCATGGCTAACCTTCTGCCGGGCTCGGTGGTTCATCGTTGTCCTGGGTAATTTTAACGTAATCACCCTGATTGATAACGATTACTTCATTAAGATGAGGGCTGTAACGTACCCTCTCTACTTCGTCGAGATAGTCCACATGTCTACGCGCCTTGTTATTCGAGAAGCCGAGCGCTTTCCCTATTGCGTGAACTGATGGCCCACGGCCACCATTTCTGTTCATGTATTTTTTGACATACGTGATGATTGCTTTCCTGTCACTGGTCATGTCCGGGAGTTCGGCAATGTCATCATGACCTTGTCCTTTCGCTACGCGCAGCGTCATAGACTTTCTTTCACCATCGATAATGATTCGTCCCTGGTCATGCAACTGCCGGATACGCCGGGAAACGAGCCCTTTTGAATACCCCAGAGAAGAACAGATCTGCTCGTAAGACGGTGCTGCACCCTGCTCTTTGATTTCTGTCACAATGAAATCAAAGAGCCTGTCCAGGTGGGCATTTGCTTTTGGGGCGTTCTGTGCTTTTCCAGAAACACTACCGGCGTTGTCTTCAGTCATATCCCTTCCGTCCAGTTGGTGGTTGTTAATTAATGCGGGCTATCGACGTTCTTCGTCGAACTGAGACTAAAAGGCACGACGTCCGCTTTTACATCAGTTAAGGAGTGATTACCGCAGAGTTGCCCTTTAACTTTAGTCAGGCCCACCAGCGCATCCTCAAGCAGTTCTGATTCCTGAGATGTCACATTACTACCCAGTTCCATACCGATTTTTTCGCCCGCGTCCTTGAGGATACTGATAGCACGATCGATAGATTCACTGTACATAATCGCCACCTTGTTCGTTTTGTTAACATAGCCAATTAGTGCGTGTTCAGCTATAGCTGAGTTGTTTTATCACCTGTTTATGCGGCCCTTTTTCTTGCCAGGCAGCGAGCTAAAACCCGTTCCCTGGCTTCATGCTGCTCATCGATACAAAGCTGAATTCCCAACCCCAGGATGTAACGCTCCTGAAGTTCTGCCGGATGGAGGAAATTGAGCGCGGTGAAACCAGCTGGCACGGAACCATATTTGGCCAGGCTGTCTTCGTAACGTCGCTGGGCTATTTCACAAATTAAGTTATATTGAGCAATAGCTGCCTCACGTCCAACTTGATTGAATATTTCAACCGCCAGGACTTCCGAACATGTCTGCATTTTTGCATCCGTTTTGTTTACCTGACATCAGTATCACCCCGATGTGCTGGCTAACGAAATTTACGGATAGATGAATGTAATGAGGGGAATAGAACGTAATGGAATGTTTATACTGAACCCAAATTATGGGGAGCTTGATAATCAAATGTGGAAGTCTGTTGAGAAGCAGACTTCCAGACTTGGTATTAACTGGTTTTCTGACTATTAAGCCAGCTGATTAGCTCATCTTGCGTGTCAAAAGACGCGACAAAGGTCTGCTCCTGATCAGGACGTTGTGCATCCCTTATCGCTCTGAATGGAGCTTCACCGCTATAGTAGAATATTGGCTCCGCACGGCGTTTGACCCATGCTGATTGCTCGCGCTCTGCGAGCTCGCAGGCTTCTTCGTAATTGTCCGCTACTCCCAGCACTGTCGAACGATCCCAAGCTCCTCCATTCAGGCATCGAACAGTGATTTTCCCGTCCGGGCAAGTAATGCCATATGGATGATCCCACCAGGCATCAAGCTGAGACTTTGAGCGCTTTTCATTAGGTGTATCGTCGAAGTTTTTAGGTAATACCGGATTAAGGGGTATGCAGTTTGGCACTTGGATTCTCCCTGTAGCCTGAATCTACAAATAGGCAGTAAGCAATGTTCGTCAGGTTAACATGTACCTCCTGTTAGGTAATTAAGTACTTCGTTCCATTTTCGATATTCGCGTTATCTGACTCATTTTCTCCGACTTCAGGAGATCTCCATGCTGCTACGTAAGCCATGTGAATCAGGCTTGTTTTTCGCCCCGCTTTGACCCCATTTCCATGATGTTCTCAAACCTCGCGCTGTTACAGTAGGACAACTGCTACTGACGAGGTGAATATGACCAGATACCTTGGATACTGCGCCCTTGCGCTCCTTACCGTCCTGCCGACCGCTTCGGTATATTCTGCTGTACAGAATGATACAATGGGCCTATACGCTCCCGATCCCAGCTACACACCTGACATCCAAAATTCAGCACCTGTAACGCCTTCTCCGGGGGATGACAGTCTGTACAGTGATGACGTACCCGATTCATCTACCGCTCCAGAAAGCACCATTACCCCCCTGAATAGCTTTGATGTTATGTCTTTTTCTATAGGGCCGGTAAGCCTGCGGATGACAGCTTCTGAAGCGATCACTGCTATCACTGACAAACTTGGCCAGTCTGCTGGTGAAGAAATTCAAAAGCGCTACAGTAACAACTCATTGAATAGTATTTTCTGGGGAGATGCTCACCAGGAGACGGTGGTCTATTTTATCCCCGATACGGCAGTTGACCCCATTGAGCCGGTGGCTTACAAAATCCGCTTTTCATTCAGCAACCCTGATCTCTTACTGAAGTCGGCGATCGAGAAATATGGAGAGCCTTCAGTCTCTGATGCCCAGAGAGGTCGTTATATCTGGTGCAAGGCACTGGCGGAGAAAACGAATAAGTGTGATGACAGTAAATCTGAGCTTACGCTGACAACGCGAGAAGTTGAAGACACTGGCATCCTGACTCTCAGCGACCCAACGGTCTCATTTGATGCCTCGCGGACTGCAACGGCCACCCCGGATAAAGACCAGGCTGCGACTGAAGATAACCAGGGGCCATTGCCACAGCTCTGAAGTCGTCCGTCGCTGTCCAGCATCCTTTTGCAGGATTACTAAACCGACTGAATTCGTCAGCCGGTTTTTTTATCTGAATTTTACATTAGCGTCTGAAAGTACGCTTTCCAAACGGGCTTATCTCTTTGACGTGAAAACCCGCATTAGTCAGCATCCTGGCCATGACAACTGATGCAGGAAGACAGGATGCCTCCACTTTATGGCCGGGAGTAGCATCCAGAATACTTTGCAACATGGAGCGCCCAAATCCTTTTTGTCTTTGACTCCTGGTAACACCAAACATCCTGATTTCCAGATGTGAAGCAAGTCCATTTGCACCATTTTTGCCCGTCAGTAGGGCAAAACCTATCGCTGCGCCATTATGTTGAGCATCAAAGACAAACAAGAAATCGGCGCAATTCTCTCCCCGTTCCCGCCTGGCAATGGCTTCTGAGATCTGACTTTCGAACTGAGACAGTCCGTCATCATCATCAAAGTTAAAATACCCATCCCGCATACCGTCGCGAATCACCGCTATGATAAAGGGAACATCCTGTTTGGTTCCAAAGCGCATTTCAGGGGCAGATAACACCGTCATCAGTTTGTCTCTCGTAACCGTTATTATTCCATCAATTTGATTACATGGAGGTAAAGAGGTCAATAGAAATGAACGGGGTATTTCGCTGATGACCATTTGATCGGTGTTAGTGGTTTCAGTAGCAGAGCCAGGAGGTATATAAGGCCAGCAAAAATGCCAGCCTTTTTCATTTAAACCGGTTTTCTTATGATTCTCTTGATCGGCATTCCTGCCTTATCAAAATATCGGGTTGGCCATATTTCTTGAGGTTCTTCACCAATTGCATTAGCGATGATGATCTCGCCTCTAGGCCAGTCACGTGTCAGTGCATTTGCCAGAGTGCTGCTTGAAAGACCGTTAGCCCTACTCAGTGAGGCAAGTGACAAACCTTTCTTATGTAGCGCAGCTATGATGTCTGCCTTATGCCAGTCCTGTTTTTCCATCTCCATTTCCTTTGGTGGTGAATCGGAACATGGTTTGCAGTACCAGCTAATGACGACTGGCGAGCCGTAAGGCTCCCACGCCCCGACCCACCATTGACAAAAAACAGGCGAGCGAGTGCGAACCGTTCAAGTACATGAACGGCGTGTCATTAGTCGGGGCTGCAAATCCCCACTCTTACGATTTAGTAAGGGCTACAACAGTTTACAGCATTTAAAGGGTGTATCAGAAGTGTTAATGCCGTAAGTTTGCGAGTCGGTTTGAAATTCAGATAATAACTATGCTTAATGGCCTGTTCAGGAAAGCACTTCGATGCTGTTCATATAGCCAAAGCCGAATATCCGCTTTCTGCCGATCCCGAAAGCGTATGCCTGTTCAAGTGCGCCGACATCTTCAATCACGCATTCAGCATCGTACTGGCTCATCGGTACAATGATCTTGTGGGATGTACGGCCAACGCTCCCGGGCTTAATAATATGGAACTTGGTGCTTCGAACGATACGTAACCGTCCACAGATCACTCCGGCCCGTTCCAGGTGATAGTGGATATAATCCGGGAGTTCATGGGCAGGTGGACAAATCTCTCTTTTCCGGCCTCCAGCTTCCTCGCGTCGAATAGTGGCCAGCGAGCCGCAGATTCGAATTTTCTGGCCAGACACAAACATGATTTCCTTCATGACTTCGCCAGGGAGCCCGAGTGCAACAGCCGTTCTCAGAACAACCTGGGTGTCGGAGGCACTTTGTTTGCGAGAGTAGAAGGTGTATGGGAGTCGCGACCCAGAACGTTCCTGGACTACCTTATCCAGTTGCTGGTGGATCCCATACACGTCACCTGGGGCGATTCTGAACCTGAGCGCACATTCAAAGTATTTCACGCCACATTCCTTGCTGAACATAATGAATTTTCAATATTAGTTTCAGGGTATGGCATGGACGGCGAGTGACGAAATTATGAGGGGGGAATACGGCCAGTCCTTTGGCCGGTGTGGTCAGAGAATCATTTCGATACTTTCGCCGTGGAATATACCGATCACATCTGTCTTGAGGCGGTTACTCCTCGGCTTTACTTCATTGGCCACGAACTCTGGCAATGGCCGAATTTTCACGTGCTCATCCTGAATGATAATGAACGGCATAGATGAAGCGGCAGAAAGACGCAGTATCTGGTCGGGGTGTTCAGGATCAGCCATCGCGATGTTTGCAGCTGGATGCACTTTAACCGGACGGCGTAAGCGAAGCTTTTCTTCCGGTACACGCGCAATAGCCTTAATCAACGAGTTGAGTCTGACTGATTTATCTTCATCTTCCTCGATGTCCTTGCCCATCTTCTGGAGCAACTCGATTTTGTTAACCCTGCTAAAAAGCGTCTTTTGCCTCCAGCCGAAACTGACCAGATTGACGTTAGCATTATCAAACATACGCAGCTGCCGATAGAGATGCAGGGTCATGACACCAGGGCAGGCGCTATGCAGCGCGTTGAAGCGCATGTATTCCGGTCGGCGATCACCACCGTAGTTTTCGATGATGTGGCGTTGAATGCTCTCTTTATGCTGGTTGATGGATGTCACCAAACGGGTAACCAGCTGAGAGAATTCCGCATCTGTATTGTCGTACCATAATACGCCGGTAGTGCGCCGAGCGGACTTCTGCGAATAGCCATCCCTGATATGCAGGTCAGCGTATGCCGCGCAGGCAGCATGGACAGCATCGTGTCCCTGTTTCAGCTCAGGCATGATGTGTTCGATGGCCATATCTTCTTCGCCATCAGCAACGGCTGGCAGGACGCAGACACTCGCCTTGAGCGGAAGCCGGGAACCCAGCACTCCACGAAGTTGTGTGATCTCGCTCTCCAGCGTCTGGAAAGTTGTTGAGATATTCATTTCTATCCCCGAAAAAGGGCTCTAAACTCCCTCCGCTGCACGGAGGACTGTATGTACATACATACTCATAACAAGCGAAACCGAGTATATCAAGTTCGTTTTGTTTACAGACGAATTTTATCGATGACGAATGAAGTTTTCACTGCTGATTAGCCAATCCTGACGCGAGGGATTTCATTAATGTTAGTGAGATAGGATGGTGACAATAACTCCCGCCGCATCGTCCAGTCTTTGTCGATGCCCTGGCCCGCAAACCATAATTTCCCCCGACCTGACCGGTTAATTCTATCCATCACGCCCATCAACGCTTCACCATTGGCAAAGAGTCGGTTCTCACCAAACAAATCGAGCTGGCTGGTGGCGCTATCATAAAAGTCAGATAGCATCACTCCGGCTTTATGGTATCGGTATCCCTCCTGCCAGATATGCCGGAGCCCTGCGACCGCAGCCGCAATGATTTCCCGGGTATCGGCGGTGGGGTTTTCCAGCTTGACTGTCTGCTGGCCACTGTAAGGGGCCGTTTTCGAATAGTAACTTGTGCCAATAAAAACCGTTATGCAGCGACAGTATTGCTTCTCTTCGCGCAGCTTCTCGCCTGCACGTTCGGCATACTCACACACCGCCTGGTGCATTGCTTCGTAGTGCTCTATTTTCTGGCCGAATGAACGCGAGCTGATGATCTGCTGCTTAACCTTCCTCACCTCTTCCAGGGCTATGCAGGACTCGCCATTCAATTCGCGCTGCGTTCGCTCCAGTACGACTCCAAATGTGTTACGGATAAGCGATGTTGGCGCATTGGCCAGATCGAGAGCAGTCCTGATGCCCATGCTGTTCAGTCTGGTGGCATATCTCCGGCCCACCCCCCAGACATCGCTTACGTCAATATATGGCAATAATTTACGTTGTCTTTCTGGACTGCTGAGATCAACCACTCCGCCTGTTTTAGTCCATGTTTTTGCAGCTTTATTTGCTAGTTTTGCCAAAGTTTTAGTTGTCGATATGCCCACCCCCACGGGTATATGGGTGCTCTTTAATACGGTTTTCTTTATTTCTCTTCCATAGTCATCAAAATTATAATTTTTCTGCATTCCTTCAAACGAAAGGAAAACTTCATCAATACTGTAGACCTCAGTATTACTGGAGAATTTAAATAATGTCTCACACACCCTACGGGAGATCTCCGCGTACAAGGCATAGTTAGAACTGAAAACATGTACACCGTTAGCTTCAAAGAATGCTTTCTTCTGGAAGTACACGTCACCATTCTGGATACCTAATTTTTTAGCTTCCGCTGAACGTGCCACGACCATGCCATCATTGTTCGAAAGGCATACAATTGGCTTGTTCACCAGATCGGGCCGAAAGACTCTCTCGCAGGAGGCGTAAAATGAGTTGCAATCCACCAGGCAGAACATCACAAGGCCTTGTACACGATGAAGGTCACCACGCCAAAAATGGCCAGTTCTTCGCCTTCTTTCAGATAGATCGGTGACATCCGGCTATTCATTGGCAGTAGCGCGGGAGCCGGGCTTAGCTGCAACCGCTTAATGGTGAAATCACCATCAACGGTCGCAATCACAATATCCCCCTCTTTCGCCTCAAGTGAGCTATCCACGATGACCAGATCGCCTTCGTGAATACGTGCCTCTACCATCGATGAACCTGTTACTCGTAAGAAGTAGGTTGCAGATGGATGTTTGATGAGGTGAGTATTTAGATCAATAAATTCATCAACATAATCGGAAGCGACTGAAGGGAAACCTGCGCTGACAGGCTCAACGAACAACGGGAATTGGCCTGGTGATTGTTGTGTCACTGGGATAAGTTTCATAATGCTCTGCTCTTCGTGGTGCTGTATATCCATACAGTATTATAGACAGGAGCCAGGAATTTTCGCACCTCCTTTTCCGAAAGTTATTTTCCGCTATCACTCTTCAGGTTTTTCTTATCACTTGTCCAGAAGTGGGTAACTGCACATAACAAATTGCAACCATATGATTCCTCAGTTCATTTTCAGAATTTACTCGTGCTTACTTCGTATACAATTCGGAATTTATCCGTACATTTTATAAGGAGTAATAACGATGAAGCAGTTTACAAATGAAGCAACTCAACAAATGCTGGCCGACTTTGACAAATCCCCTTTCTCTGACGCTGATCTGGCCGCAATGGATGTGGATGCTCGACAAATTATTGAGCAGAACGCTGAAAGGGATCGCCAACACCCGGTAACAGCAATCTGGCGTGTTGCGGTCGAGGGAAGCCTGACTGCGCGAGGTGGTGTCGTAACCGCTGTTGATAGCGCCAGGGTTATGGATCTAGGCAACGGTCAAATGGTCAAAATCGCAGTGGAGGGTGATGCAGTCACTTATACCGATGGTTCATCTGCACGGATTGTTTCAAGCGCTGGCCAGAAAGCTACACACTTCGAGAAAGGGCTCGCGCTGGTGGGCAGCGTACTGGATAACGGGGATGAAATTGTCTCGACCCCGCAGGACAGATTAGTGCTGTTATCGCGCAAAGGTATGGCTGAAGCCCCCGACTTTCTGGCAATACCCGGAGGCGTGACTCATGGGGTATCGAACTAACAATTATGGCCGGGGCCAGGCGCTCCACGGAGATAAAACCACCACAGGCGCGACCGTCCTTACTTGGGGTCAGTTTGGATATCGAAAATTATTGTACTATAAGGGCTTCCCCGGCGTGTCAACGCCGGTGTTTATGGTTTCTGTCTGCTCTTCAGTAAAAATAAAGGGGAGAGACTGCGGTACTATAAACGGCCATGATGAATCGTCATCGATTCGGACCCTGATGAAAGACGCGCGTGAGGTTCTTGTTCGTTAAGCGGATACGTATATCCTGTACAATAGCCAGATAGGCCTCACGGGGTCTAACCCTTTATCATCAACGAATTGCAGGTCAGATGGTTATTTTGTTTCGTGCTTTAGCTGGCTGAGTACAGCCTGAAATCATCACCATAATGCAATGATGCCCAGCACAGCCTTGCGTTTTTGGCGGCGATGGCTACAACGGCACGCCAGTATCCTCTGCGATCGACCAGTGAACAGACCCAACGACTGAATAAATCAGTCCTTTTCTCGGCACCAATCAGAACCGAACGAGCCCCCTGAACCAGTAGCGTTCGCAGATACGAATCGCCAGCTTTAGTTATCCTGCCAAGCTTTGATTTCCCACCACTGCTGTACTGCGATGGCGTTAGTCCCAGCCAGGCTGCCAGTTGTCGCCCATTTTTAAAATCGTGTGCATTACCGATACTGGCGACCAGCGCACAGGCCGTTGTGGGACCAATCCCTTTCAGTTCCATCAATCGCTGGCTGCGGTGATCTGTTTTTGCCATGCGGGACAAAATCCGGTCATATTCAGTAATATTATCTTCAATACGATCAATGTGTTCCAGCAGGTCATTAACACATTGTTGAACCTGAAGTGGCAAAGAACTCTTCTGCTCAGAAACCATGTGACGCAGGGCATCTGTACTTTGTGGGGCGATGACACCGAATTCCGATATCAAACCTCTCAATCGGTTATATGTTGCTGTTTTCTCTTCGATAAAACCCTGTCTGATACGGTGTAGGCATTGCATCGCCTGCTGGCTCTCATCCTTCACTGGTACAAACCGCATATGCGGGCGACGAACTGCTTCACAGATAGCCTGAGCATCAGCTGCATCATTTTTGCCTGATTTACCGGCCATGCGGTAAGGAGATACAAATTTAGCAGCCATCAGCCGTGGTTCATGACCATATTGCCGAAACAACCTTGCCCAGTAGTGAGCCCCGGAGCATGCCTCCATCCCGATAACACAGGGAGGTAAACTGGCAATCAGCTCAGGAAGGGCAGCACGCGATACTTTGGGTTTAACCAGAACAGTTTTACCGTGTTGGTCAACGCAGTGAACAGCGAACACATTTTTAGCAAGATCGATACCGACAGTCGTGATGGTCATAACGAATCCCTCCGGGGCTATGTTTACCCCATGATTGCACAAGAGTTAATCAGGCGCATATCCAGGGGAAGTCCCTTCCATTCGTTAAGG
>NZ_JAOWGZ010000083.1:0-4267 GCF_030332875.1 Citrobacter sp. Cpo045 | reverse complement strand
CTTTAATCTGCTCAACAAGATAGTGATAATGCTGTTGTAATTTCAGCAGTAACTGGCTGAGATAAAGAGGCAAACTACTGTCCTCAAGAAGGGTACTCAGTCGACTAATAACGGCAGCACCTCGCGGAACGCTGATACCAAATTCCAGCAGAAAAGCATGCATCTGATTAGTTGTTTTCACCTTATCCTGAACCAGGGATTCACGGACACGATGCAGAGCTCGCATTGCCTGCTGAGATTCGGTTCTGGGCTGCACGAAACGCATAGATGGACGTGATGCTGCTTCACAGATAGCTTCAGCATCAACGAAGTCATTTTTGTTGCTTTTAACGAATGGGCGGACAAATTGCGGTGATATCAGCTTTGGAAAATGCCCTAACTCTTCCAGCTTGCGTGCCATAAAGTGAGAACCGCCACAGGCTTCCATCGCGATGGTTGTTGCCGGGCATGTCGCCAGAAATTCGATTAGCTTTGGTCGGGTGAATTTTTTACGGTAAACGGCCTTCCCACGATGATCCTGACAATGAATATGGAAAGAGTTCTTACCCAGATCGATACCAATAAGCGCAATGTTTTCCATGATGGTTCTCCGAATGAAAGCCTGTCCTCAGCATAGTACTGGGAAGGAGGGAGTGACCATCTCATTAAATAAAGCACGCTAAGCCGGTTGCAGCGGTCGTAGCGGCCTGAACTTGCCCGCGCCGATCTTGGCGCTGCTGCGCCAGAGGTAATCGCCGGTGAGGTTGATGTGCTCCCAACCGAGCGGCGACAGGTACTGCAACAGCGCGTCATCAACGGCATGGCCGTTGCCACGCAGCGCGTGCGCAGCCCGTTCCAGATAGACCGTGTTCCACAACACGACGGCAGCCGTTACCAGATTGAGGCCGCTAGCCCGGTAGCGCTGCTGCTCGAAACTGCGGTCGCGGATTTCACCCAGGCGGTTGAAAAACACTGCCCTGGCCAGCGCATTGCGCGCCTCGCCCTTGTTCAGGCCGGCATGCACGCGGCGGCGCAGTTCCACGCTTTGCAGCCAGTCCAGGATGAACAGCGTGCGCTCGATGCGGCCCAGCTCGCGGAGCGCCACGGCCAGGCCGTTCTGGCGTGGGTAGCTGCCGAGCTTTCGGAGCATCAGGGAGGCCGTCACCGTGCCCTGCTTGATCGAGGTGGCCAGCCGCAGGATTTCGTCCCAATGGGCGCGGACGTGCTTGATGTTGAGCGTGCCGCCGATCATGGGTTTCAGCGCGTCATAGGCGGCGTCGCCCTTCGGGATGTAGAGCTTGGTGTCGCCCAGGTCGCGGATGCGCGGCGCGAAGCGGAAGCCCAGGAGGTGCATCAGGGCGAAGACGTGATCGGTGAAGCCCGCCGTGTCGGTGTAATGCTCCTCGATCCGCAAGTCGGACTCGTGGTACAGCAGGCCGTCGAGCACGTAGGTCGAATCGCGCACGCCGACGTTCACGACCTTGGTGTGAAATGGCGCGTACTGGTCAGAAATGTGGGTGTAGAACGTCCGCCCTGGGCTGCTCCCGTATTTCGGGTTGATGTGGCCGGTGCTCTCGGCCTTGCTGCCGGTGCGGAAGTTCTGGCCGTCCGACGATGAGGTGGTGCCGTCGCCCCAGTGCTCGGCGAAGGGATGGCGGAACTGTGCGTTGACCAGATCGGCCAGCGCCGCCCCGTAGGTTTCGTCGCGGATGTGCCAGGCTTGCAGCCAAGCCAGCTTGGCGTAGGTCGTGCCGGGGCAAGACTCCGCCATCTTGGTCAGGCCCAGGTTGATCGCGTCGGCGAGGATCGTGGTCAGCAACAGGTTCTTGTCTTTGGCCGGGTCGCCCGATTTCAGATGCGCGAAATGCCGAGTGAAGCCCGTCCATTCGTCCACCTCCAGCAGCAGTTCGGTGATCTTGACGTGCGGCAGGATCATTGCCGTCTGGTCGATCAGCGCTTGGGCGGTGTCGGGTACCGCCGCGTCGAGCGGCGTGATCTTCAAGCCTGACTCGGTGATGATGGCGTCCGGCAGCTCGTTGGCCGTCGCCATACGGTTGACGGTGGCAAGCTGTGTTTCCAGCAGCGTCAGCCGGTCGTTCAGGTACCGGTTGCAGTCGGTGGCCACGGCCAGCGGCAATTCGCTGGCCTGCTTGAGGCTGGCGAATTTCGCGGGCGGCACCAGGTAGTCCTCGAAGTCCTTGAACTGGCGCGACCCCTGCACCCAGATGTCGCCGGAACGCAACGCGTTCTTCATCTCCGACAGCGCGCACAGTTCGTAGTAGCGCCGGTCGATGCCGGTGTCGGTCATGACCAGCTTCTGCCAGCGCGGCTTGATGAACTCGGTCGGCGCGTCGGCGGGCACCTTGCGGGCGTTGTCGCTGTTCATGCCGCGCAGCACCTCGATGGCGTCGAGCACGTCCTTCGCGGCGGGAGCGGCCCGCAGCTTGAGCACGGCAAGGAATTCCGGCGCGTAGCGGCGCAGCGTGGCGTAGCTTTCGCCGATGCGGTGCAGGAAATCGAAGTCCTCGGGCTGCGCAAGCTTCTGCGCTTCGGTGACGCTCTCGGCGAAGGCATCCCAGGACATGACGGCCTCGATGGCGGCGAACGGATCGCGGCCCGCCTGCTTGGCCTCGATCAGCGCCTGGCCGATGCGGCCGAACAGCCGCACCTTGGCGTTGATCGCCTTGCCGGACGCCTGGAATTGCTGCTGATGCTTGTTCTTGGCGGCGTTGAACAGCTTGCCCAGGATGCGGTCGTGCAGGTCGATGATTTCGTCGGTGACGGTGGCCATGCCCTCGATGGCAAGCGCCACCAGGGTGGCATAGCGTCGCTGCGCCTCGAACTTGGCCAGGTCGGCGGGCGTCATCTGGCCACCCTCACGGGCGATCTTGAGCAGGCGGTTCTGGTGCACCGACCGCTCGATGCCAGAAGGCAGGTCGAGCGCCTGCCACGCTTTGAGGCGTTCGATGTGTTCCAGCATGTGCCGCGAATTCGGTTTGACGGGCGATTGGCGCAGCCAGGCCAGCCAGGTCGTTTTGCCGTTGTCCCGACGCTTGAGCAGATCGTCGAGGCGGCGGCGATGCGCGTCCGACAGCGGTTCGGCCAAGGCATCGTAGATGCGCCGGTTGGCGCGGGTGATTGCTTCGGCGCTCGCCCGCTCGACGGCGTTGAGGGCAGGCAGAATGACCGACTGCTGCCGCAGGTGCTCGATCAAGGTGCTGGCCAGCACGATGCCCTTGTCGGTCTGCAAGGCCATCTCGGTCAGCAACTGGACGGCCTGCCGGTAGTGGCCCATGGTAAAGGGCTGGAAGCCGAACACCGTTTGCAGTTCGACCAGGTGCTCGCGCCGGGTCTGCTCCCGCTGCCCGTATTCGTCCCAGCTTTCGACGCTGACCTTGAGCTGGTCGGCGACCAGTTTCAACAAGGGCGGAAACGGCGGCTCATCGACGCCCAGGATGACACCAGGAAAGCGCAGGTAACAGAGCTGCACGGCGAAGCCCAGCCGGTTGGCCGGGCCGCGCCGCTGCCGGATGATGGAGAGGTCGGTTTCGCTGAACGTGTAGTGACGGATCAACTCATCCTTGGTGTCCGGCAACGCCAGCAGGCTTTCGCGCTCGGCGGCGGACAGGATTGAACGACGTGGCATATTTACTGATCCGTTCTCAAGTATTGATACAGGGTTTCGCGACTGATTCCGAATTCACGAGCCAGCTTGGTCTTTTGCTCGCCAGCCTCGACACGTTGGCGCAGTTCGGCAATACGCTCAGACGACAGGGATTTCTTCCTGCCACGGTAGGCCCCGCGCTGCTTGGCGAGCGCGATGCCCTCGCGCTGCCGCTCGCGGATCAAGGCGCGTTCGAACTCGGCGAACGCGCCCATTACCGACAGCATCAGGTTCGCCATCGGCGAGTCCTCGCCGGTGAAGGTCAAATGCTCCTTAAGGAACTCGATGCGTACGCCGCGCTGGGTGAGGCCCTGCACCAGGCGGCGCAGGTCGTCGAGGTTGCGCGCCAGACGATCCATGCTGTGCACCACGACCGTGTCGCCTTCGCGCACGAAGGCGAGCAGCCGTTCCAGTTCGGGCCGCCGTGTGTCCTTGCCCGACGCCTTGTCGGTGAACACTTTATCCACCTGGATCTGTTCGAGCTGCCGTTCTGGGTTCTGGTCGAAGCTGCTGACGCGGACGTAACCGATGCGCTGACCGTGCAAGGGGCACTGTTGCAAAGTTAGCGATGAGGCAGCCTTTTGTCTTATTCAAAGGCCTTACATTTCAAAAACTCTGCTTACC
>NZ_JAOWGZ010000005.1:0-281 GCF_030332875.1 Citrobacter sp. Cpo045 | reverse complement strand
GGAGCCCGCGGGCACGTAAAGGCGAGGCCAGTATCGTGTCGCCCAACAGGCTCCAGCGACAGTTCAATCCGGATGCTCCGAATGAGCGTTGGGTAACGGATATAACCTACATCAGAACCCACGAAGGCTGGCTGTATCTTGCCGTGGTTGTTGATCTGTTCTCACGCAAAATTATCGGCTGGTCCATGCAATCCCGGATGGCAAAGGACATTGTCCTGAACGCACTGCTGATGGCTGTATGGCGGCGTAATCCCCAAAAACAGGTGCTGGTTCATTCGGAT
>NZ_JAOWGZ010000082.1:0-51521 GCF_030332875.1 Citrobacter sp. Cpo045 | reverse complement strand
ATACCTGCTTTCGTCATTTTGTTCAGCGCTCGTACCAGGGCCATAGCCTCCGCAACCTGACCATCGTAGTCACGCAGCGTCAGTGAACCCCCGAACAGCTGTTTTACCCGGTACATCGCCGTTTCCGCTATCGAGCGACGATTGTAATCTGTTGTCCATTTCCACCGCGCATTACTCCCGGTCATTCGCTGATTAGCCACTGCACGGTTACGGTCTGCATATTCACCGGGCCAGTAACCAGCACCTTTTCGGGGAGGGATAAGCGCGCTGATTTTCTTACGCCGCAGTTCATCGTGACATAGCCGGGTATCGTAAGCGCCATCGGCGGCGGCTGACCTGATTTTCCGGTGGGTTTGCCGGATTAACCCGGGGAAGGCCTCTGAGTCCGTAACGTTGTTCAGCGACAGGTCAGCGCAGATGATTTCATGTGTTTTACTGTCAACGGCGAGATGCAGCTTACGCCAGATACGGCGGCGTTCCTGGCCATGCTTTTTGACTTTCCACTCGCCTTCACCGAAGACCTTCAGCCCGGTGGAATCAATTACCAGGTGTGCGATTTCACCCCGGGTGGGCGTTTTGAAACTGACATTAACCGACTTTGCCCGCCTGCTGACACAGCTGTAATCCGGGCAGCGTAGCGGAACGTTCATCAGAGAAAAAATGGAATCAATAAAGCCCTGCGCAGCCCGCAGGGTCAGCCTGAATACGCGTTTAATGACCAGCACAGTCGTGATGGCAAGGTCAGAATAGCGCTGAGGTCTGCCTCGTGAAGAAGGTGTTGCTGACTCATACCAGGCCTGAATAGCTTCATCATCCAGCCAGAAAGTTATGGAGCCACGGTTGATGAGGGCTTTATTGTAGGTGGGCCAGTTGGTGATTTTGAACTTTTGCTTTGCCACGGAACGGTCTGCGTTGTCGGGAAGATGCGTGATCTGATCCTTCAACTCAGCAAAAGTTCGATTTATTCAACAAAGCCCGTTTCCTCTGAAAAGCTGGACGACTCATCAATGCCAACTGGGCCGGGCTTTGCACCGCGCAAACTGAATGGCACAGGGCCATGCCAATCATTCTTTACCAGTAACAGTCGGGCATCAATGATCCGTCCTGGTAGCGTTCTTTCGATGAGGTAACTTTTTCCGGTTCCAGTGCTGCCAATCAGGCAAACGGTGTAACCGAAACGCAATGCCCATCGAATGATTAGAGCCCAATACCGCGCCCGGAACGCGGAAATGACAGGCATTTCACCTGGTCTAAATACCGCTGCGAAAAGACATGAATAGCTATATTTCTCAGCGTTACAATCTTTCATAAAACTTTATCCAGTGATGTGTTTTTGGGGAATTTTCTGCCCGCCCAGCAGGTAGCTGGTGTATCTGAAGTACATAACATCTTGTAGTTGCCTCTGACTATCTCTCTGGATATAGACTTATCAAATTCATTTCTATCCATATCAAATAGCCAGTAGAACCCATCAGCATAGATAATTGTGGTTCGATTGGGATCCGAAGCTACGACGCGAGCATCCGTAATCAAATTCTCCTCATAGCGCAAAGGCGAAGCGGAGAAAAAGAATATTATTAATACGAACCAACTCCCTATGAAACACGGTAAAACATGTTTTTTGCAATCCTTTAAACCATCTTTGTTGCCTTTCATTTTGTAGTCATAAAGACCAAGCAAAAAAAGTAAGAAAGAAAAAGCAAACCCCAGAAAAACGTGAGTATAAAACTGATGGATGCCGTCACTCCATGTAATACTGATACTTCCAGCATTTGTTCTTTTTGTTGTTATTTCTAATACGGAAATGAAAATGGCTGTTAACTGACTAAAACAAAATATTTTTATGCTTAATTCAGACTTAAACGCTTTGTTATATACTAATACAATCACAAAAAGTATTACGATTACAAAAGCTGTAATCATAAACTCACTCATCATCATGAGCACACTGTTATTAATACTGTAATTTATGTTCATCATCACTCCTTAATTTCACAACTTTTCATCATTTTATTTGAGAATTGACAGGCTTATCGAGTAGGGGGTTTAGCGTCCTTGAATATGTTCGCTCGTGTGGCGCTCACTAGACACCAGATAACAGAAGAAAGCAGAGCAAGCATTGCGTAAACCATTCGGAAGTTTGAATCCCACTTCGCGGTTACTATTGATTCATCGACCGCCTCGCGAACGCAGGGAGATTCGATAAGTGTCGGGGGAGTCGTGGATTGTGGCTCTTCGGTACATACCATTAGTTTGCCGACCGGAGCACCATCAATGACAGCCCTGGCTGCACTAACCAGATGCGCTGAAGGTGAACCTGAATAGTTCATGCAGATGAACGTGATAAATAAAGCAATCGCCGGGCCGGAGACCAGAGTGAAGAATGCGAAGCTGCGGCAGGCCGTAGTATGGCGATGCAAATTAGCGAGAAATGTCATCATGATTTGTCACTCTGGGTTTTAGTCGTATCCGACTCGGTGTCACATCGCTGGAAAGCTACTTGAGGAGGAATTTGATCAACCCCGGTAAAGCAATATTTCAGGGATAGTTGCTTTTTTCCCTCATCCAGTCCAACAAAAAAGATATCGACCGGATCTTCATGAAGTAGCTCTTTTGAGAGCCGGTTGTAGGCCATCCAGCTCCCAACCATATCGACCATTGGCTTAAATTTATCAGTTGCGTTATCTGTAGGTTTAAATGGAATTACACGGAAAACATTCCATCGTGAGCAACGAACCAGCAATTGAGCATCACTCTGAAAGACGTCCAGATCAGTGTTATTTGTCAGGACTTTACACAGCGACTTGAGATCGTTACCCCTGACCTCCAGTTGGCTGAAGCTTCTATAATACTTTTCACATCCAGTTAAGTGCTGAGCGTAGCACTGCTTCAACAGTGTTGTGTCGTTACTGGCCTGCAATTGAGTATCTTTCGCCACATAGGCATCACTGATAAGAAAATCGGGATAGAGGTGTCCCTCCCATAGCAGTTTCTCGGCGATAGCGCCCCCCAGCACCACCACCAATAAGATAAAAAAAATTGGGAACGTCTTACCCAGAGGTATTTTCATAAATCTCACCAGTCGTTAATTTGAGGTAAATTTGCTTTCCAGATTCAGAATGCATTTTTCATGTGCATACATGACGGCGGAATCATGGCCGTAATAGAGTTCGCCATTTTCACGCTGCCACTCACGCGCTTTTCGGGTACGGAATGCTTCTGACATATGTTTTCCACACAACTCACATGGCCCGAAAAAGTCGCTGCTGCGGCCTGTTGATTTTGTGAGTCTGACGATATTGCCTGTAGGTCTACCCATACTGCCCCCTGTGCTGCTGGCATTGACCGGCTGTCTGCCGTGCTAAATGAGTGGTTATTTATCCGCGTCATCATCGGATTCTTTCGGCACGAGTTTTGTATAGCTAAATGTCATATCAGAGGGACGGATCCCATAGCGCCACGGCTTTCTGCGGTAGTTAACTGCCTCGCTTACCATCCAGCAGATAAGAGCGATACCCGCCACTATCAGGTAGCCTTTGAGCAACAGCGAGTCCCATTGTTTAATGGCATCATCGGCATTCACCACGTGTCGCTGGCATTCTGAGGAGCGGAACGCGGCAAACACTGCTTTCTCTTCAGGGCAAACCATGACCGAGGTGCTGGTGGCATTTCCAACCAGACTACGGGCCTGATCGAGGAAGACCTTGGATGGTGAACTGGTAAGAACTGTGCAGAACAGAATGAGCAGTAACGCAACTGCCGGAGCAGTGACAAACGAGAAAATGAATGCCTGCCCGGATTTCCATAAAACGTCGCTGATGTAAAATTTCATGTCGGTGTTTCCTCTTATCGGTATTCAGGCCCAGAGCAGCCCGGGGCTTAATTTATGCTGACTGGAGTCCGCCAGATTGTTTCTCTTCAGCGCGGGTATTCCAGCGCGTCACAGCGGCTTGTTCGGAGTCCTGAAACGCCACCGTGGCCTCACAGGAATTGCAGCAGGCGCGAAAATTATTCGAAATCTCCCGAACCCGGATAGATGAACAACCGCAGAAAGGGCAGGGCTTGACGTTATCGTGTCTCATCGTATTTCCTCGCTGGTGGGCTTTATCCACCGAAGCTATTGAGCCGAATTTCAGGTTCATCACCGAGCTCGTACATGTGTCCCATTTCGTTCATGATGGTGCTACTGCCATTGAACCAGGTAACCATGCATCGCCAGTGCTGACTGCCGTTTTCACCCCAGCGGCTCACGCCCGCAGCATCCATTTCGTCTTCAGTGATAAAGAAATCCGCGCCCGGCAGTTTCTCGGCATCAAGGCAGATCTCAGGCTCAACGACGAAGCAGATACCGTTGCTGTTCATGACGTACATACGCCGCTCAAGGGTTTCAGTACTGACAATGACCTGCTTATCAGAAGTAAGGTGTGATTTAGTGACTTCCATGCGAATCAGGTTCTTTGCATTAGCCTGTCCACTCGCAAAAACCATTGACGCATTGCGAACCATTAACTCAGCAGCTTCTTCACCGAAGCTACGAAGGCCCATCAGTGCAAGCAACTCACTACATTCGGCTTTACCGAGGTTGCCAGTAGTCAGATTAACCACGCCTTGTAGAGTGCTCAGTTCAACCGGTTGTGACCGGAGGATGTCGCGAAGCAGTGTATTACCCGCCGTGCCCGGGTCGCTCCAACTGGAGGATTCGGGACGCTGATTTTCAAGAAATAGGGCGCTTTGCAGTAAAGCCGCTGGTGGCTTTCCGGCAAAACTCAGTTTTACTCTGACCGAATCGAATGGGTGCATGACGGCGGTTTCTCCATAATATCGTGAAGCTAAAAACTGTTTTAATCCTATTATCCCACCGGTCGACAATTGACGAAGTAATCGGGTATGAAATGGACACCCCTTCGATAATTCACATATAGCGAAGCCTTTACGCCTTTGTCTTATCCGCAGGCTGGGGAATGCAATAACTTAAGATGGTGATAGTTTCCCCACGCTTTGCTTTAGGCGCGGCACTCTGGCATTCATCATAGGTTTTGTAGTCAGGTATTTTCTGAGAGGTGACACCACTTGGATTAAGACCACTTGAATAAAGCCCAATCACGAGAACTAAAGTAAACATGTTATTACTCCAGAATGTATTGATGGAAAGTAAGTGAGAATGCCATTATCCATTTCTCCTAAAATCCCGAAAAAACTTTTCAAGAAAGGTACTTTTCGGTTACTTCAGCGTAAGCATACTTAGATCGCAAAATGAGTGAATAAATAACTTTGCTCTGCAATTGTTTTTGCTGAACTTCAAATTAATCAGTCATCGATTTCATCAGGCAAGTGAAAAGCTGAGACGTAAAGCTTGCCATCATGAAAATCCAAACCATCTTGGCAGTGATAATCGGAAATTCGAGAGTGCCAATATAATAAATAATAATTATCAATCCCCCCAAGGCCAGACATCCAAGGAGACCTGCTGCTGCCTTTAGGAAATCACTGCCTTCAGGATTCTGGAATGTGAATCCAGTTATAATCAGCGAGGAAAAACAAGCGAACAAACAAGTTCTATACAAAGGCCAGTCCCCGGATATAACATTTTCTCGAATAAGCACTGCCCATATCAAAAATTCAATGCTGAAAATAATCAGCGGAACTGCGAGCACACGAAATGAAAGTTTTTCATATAAAGTGGTAATAATTGATGTCATAGCAAACCCCGCTTGCAATATTCAAATTAATTTTCGTGGTTTTTACCTGCTTTTAACAAACGCGTTATTTCATCAGTAAGGCAGAAACTTTTCCCAGATGATGGTTTCCCGATAACCACAACGTGACCAGTACTTGGAGTTCCCTCTACTTTAAAAAATGCAAGTTTTGCATCGATAATTTTATTTTTCATTGCATCGGTAACCTTGTATGACGTGGGGGTAAATTTTGTGCGTTAATGTTCAATGATAATATTAATCGCGAAATACTGTATCTATAGGGTCTGTTGATTAAGACTATCCCTCTTGAAGTAAAATACAATCATCATTCCTATCTGTATGGAATAGGAAGCCAATTCAGCATATGTTACATAATTGCTTGTGATGAAGGAAAAACCTCGCGCGATTACAAGTAGGAGTATTGATGCAATAAACACTAAAACCCAAACGGTAAGCATTCCCAGCACTGAAAGAAAGTACTCATATTCATTTGGGTCGTAAAATACAAATGCTGTTGAGAATATTGCAATAATACATAACGGAAGTGATGTAGCGAGTTCCGACCATTGAAGGTCAATTTTTCCAACCACCAGCAATGTAGAAATGACAGCGTACTGTATAGCCGATAGAACTGTTACCGGAATCGCAGCTCGAATGAACTTAAAAACAGAATGTTGTGTTTTAGCCTGGTTTTTCATGTGTTACCACCTGTCATTTGTTTCGAAACCAATCATAACCAGAGTGATAGATTTCAGAGTGAATAAACCACTACAAAACGCCCCCATTTATTGCTGGACATCATCCGCAGGAGTGGCATAAAACTCACGACCTGACGCGCCGAGTTTTTTCTGAAGCTTCTTTGTTGCTTCAGCCTGACTTCGGGCCTTGAAATAGAACGTCCTGATAAAATCCCCATTGTTGTAGTTAACGTCCTCTGGATTTGCCCATTTCTGCATAGCAACAAACCGGATAGAAGGCTTCGGGATGGTTTTCACCTCGACATACCCCCGGCCCTTGCAGCGAAAACACACACCGCCTTGAACGTGCCGGAACGCTCGGATCTCACCCTTACCACCCAGACAGCGTGGGCATTCAATTTTATGCATAGCAACCTCTCGACTGTTGATTAACGAATTTCGCGCCTGAAAGGGGGCAGGGATGCGAGGATGTCTTTCCCGTAGGCTTTTGTCTTCAGGCGTTTATCCAGGATAGTCACCGCGCCGGTATCGCTCTCTGTGCGGATAAGCCGACCAACGGACTGGGTCAGTTTGAGGCAGGCCTCCGGTATCGAGATTTCCCGGAAAGCATCACGCCCGTTTTTCTCCAGCCACTCCGTCAGGGTCTGGCCCACCGGGTCGGTCGGAACGCTAAAAGGCAGCTTGGCAATGATGACGTTGTTGCAGTACACGCCAGGCAGATCCACCCCTTCACTGAAAGAAGCCATACCAAAGATAATGCTCGGCTCACCACGGTCGATTCTGAGCTTATGGCGCAGCAGTATTTCCCGTTTTGGAAGTGCCCCCTGTATCAGCAGAAGCGGTGAAATGTGTTGAGGCATCGCCTTGCTGACTTCTTCCATCTGCCTGCGGGAGGCGAACAGCACGAGGCAACCCTGAAGCCGAAGCACCAGTTTGGGAAGGAGTTCGATGATCTCCGCCGTATGTTCTTCATGATTGGTCGGAACCGAGCGCATACGGGGGATGAACAACACGCCGTTGTTCTGGTAATCAAACGGGCTGCGGGCCAGCAGGGTAGGTGTATCGACTGGAAGACCGGCCTGCTCCAGGAATGCGTCAAACTTGCTAAGGGAGCGGATTGTTGCCGAGGTCACAATGGTGGCATAAGCCTTCGACCAGAGCTCGGATTTCAGGTGTTCGCCCGCATAGACCGGACTGCAATTAATCACCACTTCGGTGCTGCGTTTAGTACGACGGACGTTAATCCACCGGGCCATAGGCATACCAGAGACGGTTTTATTCCCGCAGTATGAGGCCAGAGCCTGATGCATACCCGCCAGGCGATTTGCCAGCTCGCCGACAGCCATCTTTTGAAGGGCCAGTTCTTCCTCGCTGATATCCCGCCCGGCCTCATCTACAATCGCCGTCATTTTCACAACGATATTCTGCATCTCGTTTACTGTCTTTAACCCAGGCTTAAACAGGGCCGCAATATCTTCAGGAACGAAACCTTCCGGGAAGCGATAGATGTCCGATTCCGTGCCATTTGGCATTTCGTGATCGTTTCGCCAGTTCAGGGAGCGTAAAAGTGTCCCCCGCAGCTCACCGAGCTCATCACCGGCATGGCCCGCAAGCTCCACCAGCTGCTGCACGTGCTTTTCCATAGTCCCGCCGTAGGACTCTGGCATGGTCATTACCATGTCGAAGATTTCGCTCATGAAATGCCTGCTGGCATCGAGAGAGGCGGAGGTCGCAAAGTGGTTAATTGCTTTCTGCGGAACGTGGTGACCTTCGTCGAACACATAAATGGACTCTTCCTGCGGGGGAAGGATAATACCGCCTCCCAGTGACAGGTCAGACAATACGATGTCATGGTTGGCGATAACCACATCCACCGACTCCAGCAGGGCGCGGGCGAGGAAGAACGGACAACGGTGATAATGTGGGCAACGCTTTTTAGGGCACTGACTGCCAATAGCATTGACCCGACCCCATACCGCCTCATTGATCTCATCAGGATAGGAATCACGCTCTCCTGTCCAGTGACCACCAGCAAAGGCCTTGCTGATATCCTCCACATCATCGCGGATGTAGCCATAGGCATTCATCTCGCTTTCCATATGAACGTCACAGCGCATCTGGCAGAAGTAACGGCTACGGCCCTTCGCCATCGCATAGGAGAAGCTCAGGCCCGCTCTCGCCTGTATTTCTGGCAGATCCTTGGAGATGATTTGTTCCTGAAGCGCAACGGTTGCCGTGGAGATGATCAGCGTCTTATGCTTTTCCATCGCCAGGGGGATCAGCGGCAGACAATACCCGAGTGTTTTCCCTGTCCCCGTACCGGCCTCAATAACCCCGACGCGATACTGCTCCTCAGCGGGGGTAGCGTTAACGACTGCGCTGCAAAACGCCATCATGTCTACCTGCCCGGCACGAGGGGACAGACCCTTTGCGTCCAGGAAGAAGTGATAGGCTCGCTCAGTCATTTCAGCGGCAGTCATCCGGGGTTTATTGTCTGGCATATCCGTACCTTGTCCTCTGCTGCTCAGGAGGCACAGCCCGGCAGCGGCTATCGAAGTCAGGTACATCCTCATGCTGGTGGATGTACCGGGTTCATCAGTCTTCCAGTGAATGGCCTTTAAAGCGTCTCACATAGCGTTTAATTTCAGTTTCGGCCTGTTCCAGTACAGCTCGGTTGCAGTGCTCAAGAACACAGTAAGGCCCATGTGCTGGCCCGCCATCGCTGGTTTCGCAGGCATCAAGCTTGAGCCGAACGGAGGCATCGAAGATAAATTGGGTGATTTTCGCAATGGAGATCTGGTCTTTGTCTTCCTGCTCTTTGGTGTCGATGACATCGCCGTTATACACGTCGAAATCGAGCCGCAGGCGGTAAACTGTGTCGATTGCCATAATCGGATCCCTTCAGAGGATGTCGTAGATGACTGGGACGCGGCCACGTTCTACCTGTTGATTCAGGGTGCGGAAACCACCGTGATCAACGATGTAGAATTCACCCGCCACGGCGGAGCGATGGAAGTCGGCGAGCTCTTCAGTGCCAAAGACGAAAACCGGGGTTCCAGAGGGGACGGTCATGCAGGCAGTTTTTCCGCCATAGCCGCGAACCGTAAAGGTGATTACCCCATCCGCGCTGGTGGGCAGGAAATCGGCGAAAATCGAATGAAAGGCTTTATTCGCCTTATCGCTGAATACGTCGGTCAGTGTCTGCATGATGCGCCCCGTGATCTCGTTTTATGTTGTACTGATACCAGTACAACACGGGCCCGGCAGGTGACGAAGGCGATACGTCGGGTATTATCAGAATGAATATGTCGGTCTGAAATGGTTTATCAGTGAGCCATCAGCTCCGGCCCCGGGACGCGAATCAACGGTCGTTATGCTGTAGCACCTCCACGAACTGTCCGCAGCTGTCGCAGCAGTACTCATTGGCGAACCTGCCATCGTCTTTCCAGTTGTTTGCCCCGCAGCGGCAGAGCAGTACACGTACCTGAGAAGGGCGGATGCGAGCTTGACCGAATTTGGTTGTCCACTGAGGCTCGCCATCAAAGCGAAAAGAGTCAATGCGAAACCTGCTTTCGCGTTCGTAGGTGTTGAGGTATTTGAAGTACAGCTCTTCAGAGAGAATGGCATCGGTCATCGTGTATTCCCTGTCTGGCCCCGTGGAGGGTGATTTGCGGCAGAGTGTTGCGTTGCGAAAACTGCCAGGTTGTCGGAGCCATTACACCACGGGTCATACAGGTCACGAAGGGGGTTACTTACCAGCCAGCGCTTTCTCTTCCCTGGTAGCCAGGCGCATTTGCCCGAAACCTTCACGGATCAGCAACGGCTTTTCTTTCTTCCAGCCCTTAACGACGGACTCACCGAAACGACGCGGGGCGTTACCATTCCAGGTGGCTATGACGTGGTTATCATGGACTTCGACAATCACGACCGGGTGGACGACAACTGTTTTAAGTGTGGTGTTGCCCATATTTACCCGGCTAACCGACCAGACACTCATCCCGACTTCCAGCTGGCTTATTTTCATCTTCATTTCCTTCTAAACGAACGTAGTGCGCCACGGCGTAATGTCGTGACGCACATTACCATGCCCGGGGCTTATCAGAACATAAGCCAGGTGGCGTTACCGGCAGTATTTCTGGACTGGTAGGCTTTTGCCTGCGCGTGAAGCAGCTTCCACAGCTGACGAAGTGTAGCAGCATGATTTTCACCACCAGCATTAACCCGCAGTTCGCCGATCTCGCGGGTAACAGTGAAACAATTCCGGCTCTCATCCCAGCCTGAATGTTCACGCGCTTCCACCACCAGATCATTAGACGTATCAGGGCCGGTCTTTGCTGCATTCAGCACGAACTCCGTTTTAACAGTAATACGGCTGGCGTTATCCGGCGCATCCAGAAAGACGGTGAACCCCTCAGTTCGGCGGTCAGTTATACGACGGCTCCCCCAGGAGGTGATCCCCCTCTGGACACGCATCATTGAAAGAGCGTGGGACTCGGTTGCCTGCACTGTGCGATACAGGTCGGTCAGGGAAGAAAGGCTGAAGCTTTCAGGGGCAGTCTGGATAGCGTCGGTCATGGTAGATCCTCGGTTATATGGTGTGTTTTCTGGCTTCAGTAGCTGTCGTTTGCCACGTAATAGGACGTGCCTGGACAGAAGTAGCGGTAATCCGGCTGCATGTCATTGGTGATGACGGATGCTTCTTCCCAGACCCCGCTGGTGGACATAAACTCATCTGTCGTTTCATTCTCCAGCCGCATATAGCGTTCAGGAGCGCATTCCGCCCAGGCGCGTTTCACCGTATCCCAGTTAGCGTACTGGCTGATTTCAATATTCAGGGGCGCATTCTTCTCAGGCTGGTTACGGCGGGAACTCAGCACGAAATTCAGCTTCAGGACGATACGACTGTCGTTGTCAGGAGTATCCATCCAGATCTGGTATTCAGCCGTAGGCCGGGATGACTGGTTTTTGCGGCCCCACGAGGTGACACCGGTTTTAACCTGGACTATCGAGACTTTATGCGCATCAGTCTTGCCAACGCTGGTCATCAATTCAGACAGACTTTTAAACATGGTGCATCCCCAGTGATTATTGGTATGTTCGTTTTGTTTACTTATTAAATCACTGGTTACCCGGGTGACGAAGTCAGAGCCGGGTAAAAAAAGGACAAAATTTGCGGATTAGTGGCTGGTGGTGGTATTGGCCTGCGGGACAGGGCCATCGAACAATTTGTCAAAAAATTCCACGCCACGCTGGTACACATCGCGCAGCTCCATATCTTCACGCTCGGTCAGGCCCATCTTATTGAGCACGGCAAGGCCGGTACGAAGGCGAGGAATCAATACGGTTTCCAGATAGATCCTGCGGCCCGCAATAATTTCCGGGGATGCTTCATTGATGTAAAAATCAACGGTTTTCGTGATGCTGAAGTGCTTTACTTCGCTCATCGTCTGGTACTCCTCAGAATGATGTCATGATACTCGGTTTGATTCAGGGGAGGGGAGCAACCCGGGCAAACAAGCCCGGGCGCAGGCAGCAGTTATTCGAGACCCAGTGCAACGTGATCGCCATCATCAGAAAGGCGAATGAATAGCATCTGCGTACCGCCGCTCAAGCCGAACTGGAGATCCCAGCCTGGGACAGAAGATGTCTCGCATTCACGCACATCGATGACCTGGTCACGGTAGAGCAAGAAGCGTGTATCAGACTTGTCATCTTCAGCGACGTGGGCCATCTGATCAGCAAATTTGTCTTCGAGGTCGAACCAGCTTTCCAGCCAGACCTTATCAGAGACCAGGCTGATACCGCAGGCGGATTCCGCCGTGCCGGTCACAGCCTCAGCGACTGGTTCTACAGAAGTCATATTAAATACCGCATCAACTACCAGTGCCTGCTCTGAGGTCGCCGGGTAGATACCTTGCAGATAAACGCTATTGCCGTTCACTTCGAAGCCGTCTTCAAGACTGATGTCGTCATGATCAACGTCATAAACATCCGCGAGGTTGCGAAGACAGATCAGGTTGGCTTCATCTTCGTTCTCCGCTTCAATGCGCATCAGTGGCAGTTCGCCACCACTGGAGTCGGATTCATAGTAGTGAACGTAGAATACATTTTTCTCTTTGCTGGTGGTCATGGCGTTGCCCCGTGTTGTTCGTTTTGTTTACTTATAGTCTCACGGGGTATTCAGGTGACGAAGGAAATCGGGCATAAAAAAGCGGGGATTTAACCCCGCCAGTTTTGATATTTATAATTATGCCAACATGTAGTTCCAGCGCAGTTATTACTTAGGCCTTGGGCCTTTTCGTGTATTACTTTTTTCTGGCTCTTCCACCGACTCTTCTGCTGGTTTTTCCACCGACTCTTGTGTTGGCGTTGTAGTGGCTGCGGCTGCTGCTGCGGCAGTAGCGGTTGAATCGTCATAATCAGTGGTAGCAGTAACATCACCCGATTCAGTCATATGGAGAGTGACAGTGACAGGTTTGCCATCAACAGCAAAATTGAGACTAACTGAACCTTTCATCTTCAGTAAGAGTGCGGCCCGGGTATATCCATCGGAAAGTTTTAAACCAACAGAAGCTAAAGCATCAGCAATTTTGTTATGAATATCGTTGCTCATTTTCATTCCTTAATGTGTGTGTATTAGCGGAATATCAAATCATAAGACTTCAACTGAAAAAGGGTCAGAAGTGAAAAGTTATTTTCTATACGTATGATGGCACAGGAAGGTGGGGTGACGAAGAAGAATAAGCAAAAAAAAAGCGGGGTATTATCCCCGCAAAACTACACACAGCAATTCAATAAAACAACTTCCAGGGGGGCGATGCACACATCACAACTTCGGTCTGTCAGACGGGAACCGGCCTTGGGCGCTTGTATCCCATTTGACGAAAATTTGGTTTTAAAACCGGTAAATCGTTACTCTTTCTTCCTGCTACCCCGGTCTATCACCGGGGTAGCGGAGTCCGCCATTCTCGGCAGCGCCAGCTGATCAGATTACATAGACTCAGATTTAAAGTTACGCGTTCGCATATAACCTCCTTAGTGTGGGCCGGTTCACTGGATTGTGAATTGTCAGTAACGCTAAATTTGTAGACTTCAGGTCTACAGCCTGGCTTATATAGGCAGGCGCGGCAGTTTTTTAAGAGTTTGAACGTAACGAGAGCATTTACATAAATCCTCCTTTCTGTAGCTGACCAGATTTAACGTCTTTGTCTATTCAGTGAACCATACCCTATTCATGTGACGAAGGTTTCTGAGTGTAAAAATACGTAATAAGCAACGCTATTATCGCTAATTCTAAAAATAGGGCGAATTAAAATACCGGCAAAACGCGGACGTTTATACCGGTATTATTTCTGAGCTGCTGGTGCAATATCGCGAGGTAAGCTGTAGTCAGCGCGGCAGGTACTTAACGGCTAGGCTTGCTGGTGGTTAAGGCCTCATCCTGCGCCAGCAACGTGATCACATCCCCGGCAATCTCCGGGCGGATACCAGGCGATTTATGCGCGGCATGGGCCGCGACAGCCAGCGGTCTCCAGTTGAGTGATGCTGCAATACGTCTGATCTCTTCAATAACCCGGAATGTATCGCTCTCCAGCGCCAGACCCGCACGGGCGGTATCGAAAGATACGCGCTGCGCCGAAGTGAGCGGTGAGTGCTTCTTCAGTTCTGCGGTGATGATACGCTGCGCTTCAGCACCGATTGACGCGCCACCTTCGACGACCCCGGTTAAACCGACGAGCTTACCTCCATCACTGCGGCTATTATCGTCTTTAACCCTGGGTGGCGGGGCCAGGGCGGTCAGATCCACGTCCTGCTGTAAGAGCTCCAGCAGGTCAGCCAGCATATCGGGTTTAATCACACCTTTTAAACCCGCTGCGCGTTTCGCTAGGCTGACAGGAGAACGGCCCAGGCGGGCGGACATCGCAATAAGGCAATTAGCCAGAACAAAGAGGTCATCAACCCCAATCAGTGGCGCACACTCTTGCCTGAACGTCTGATCATCCCGGAATGCAGGAGCTGGTGGGGCCGGTTTAGGCGTTTTGGCCTTTGCCTGCGGCTTGTCATAACCACGTAGGGCTTTTTCTGCACTGTCTGAAACCTTACGGATGCTTTGCGCCAGATCATCACCACCTGCCAGGCCTGCGGTCAACTGAAGCATATAATCGAGCCTGCCGAGCATGTCAGGGGAAGCAAGCCCGGTCGCTATCTTCTGGCTGATGTCGTTAAGGTTGCTGAGTATACCACCGGCGATTTTAGACGGAGGAGTAACAACCGCCTGGACATTATGGCTGGTATGAATTTCCCGCGACACCAGGGTGAGGACTTTGCGCCAGTCAGGTTGTACACCAGCATCAAGCGTCTCAAGGTGGCTTATTGCATTTCTCAGGCTATCCCATCTGGATAGCTGTAGAGGGTCACCGTTCTGCTTTCCTGATTTCAGCCACTGAACGAGGTAGACGAAGTCAGATGTAGCTGAGGCCACCAGCCCGGCAATAACGCGCTCTCTTGCTTGAGGCGTTGTAGGGTTAGATCTTCGCACCGGCAGACGGTCATTTTTATGTGCCGTTGGTCTTTTCATTTCGAATATCTCAACTTGGTTCCATCAACGATAACTCCGCGCCCGGGAGCCAGACAGCATGAAACAATGTATTTACCATGTTTGATAAAAGCGCAACCGGCAGCGCCGTCAAAAAAATGCTATATGACAGCGCTGGTTAGAGCAGAAAGATTCAGGGAGGTTTTACATCTACTCTCGATCATCTGTGAGGAAGAGATGCAGTTGAGTCACAAAGGCATCGAGATAAGGGGTATTTCTGGCATTGTCTGCAAAGTTCATTTTGGCATTGGTGTCGTCGTATACATGCATCCAGCCGCTGTTTCTGGCAATACGACGTACATCAGTATTTGCCGGGTAGAGTTTCCCAATAGCTTCACGCAGACCTTCAATTTCTGAGATCAACTGCCGGGCATTCGCAGCAGGCTCAGGAGCCGATGGGACGAGAACCCGGAATTCAGCGGTTTCCGGCTGCATCTTAATCACTTCAATGACTTTGTCCCGGGCAACGGAATTCCATTCAGTAGTCATGCCGTTGTACTGGTTTCGGATGCGGAACTGGTAAACCGGCTGCTGTTCGTTAACAAGCAACCAGGCATCGGCAAGTGCAAGATAGAACGAGACAGGCCGGTTTATCATCTGGTGTTCCTGAAGGGCTTTTTTATAGCTATGGACATCTTCAGGAAGGACATCAGTGATACTGGAGGTGAATTTTAGCGGATCCAGTGGACAGACCGGGCCGATAACCCTAAGCACAGCAACAGGATTATTACCATCATCAGTAAACCAGAAGTCATTTTCTGGGCCGATATTGAGCCTTACATCTGCGGTCTGATTCTCTGCGAGAACGGCCTGCACCCGACGACCGTTCTGCCACCAGCGTGGTGTACCTTGCATACATACCTCGTACAGGAAATTAGCCCGAAGCCCACCTGCTGGTGGGCGGTCGGAACACAAGTCTACTGAAGGTACTGCTCTGCCTGAGCAATACGAGAAAGAGTACCGGCATTCGGTTCAATCATCTGGATACGTCGGCTGTCCTCCAGTAAACCGGCAATAAGGTGCTTGTCGGTATATGGGGCATCGTCATCCCCGAGCATACGGCGGATAGCAGATAAATCGCCGGATGGAACCGGGTATACCGACTCAATAAAGAGCTGGTCACCGTGAGGATTCTCCCACTCATATGGGGTTTGGGCGGAAGCAGCAAAACCCGAATCATTCAGACGTGCGAAATCTTCAAGCGCCTGGAGGCGGGCCGCAGATTCATCGGTAGCGTAGATTAGGATCATTCGCGCCGTCTCAGGCGATGAGCAGAACAGCAAAATGAGAAATGGCAGCATGTTATAGACTCCTTCAGTTTGCGACTTGTTGAGCTGGCGGTGTGGCTACGCTAGTGAGTTGCTTAAGGCGAATGTTCAGCTCATGAATTACATCATCGCGTTTGCGCCAGCTGGTGGATGGTAGAGCCAGGAGCGCTTCAGCTTCGGACACGGAGAGACCGGCCAGGTGAGCTTTCGATGAAATCTCTGCGTTATATAATTGCTTCAGCACAATCAATGAGTGCTGGGAGGATGCAGCCATCATCATGAAATGGCGAAGCACCGCACAATAGATTTGAGTAGACATATTAAGCCGCCTCGTTCAATGCGTGAGGTAATGATTAATGGCATGTTCAACATAGCCAACAGATTTACCCACCAGGTGTGCAAGCTGCTGCACATGATGATGGTGAACTTCACGGCACGGGCCAAATGAAGTGGTGTAGCGATACCAGAGGCTGCGGCCTACAGAAAAAAGTTCTTTCTCTGTCTGCGGGCGAACTGGATAACAAACAGGACGTGCAGATGTAGTGCGACGAACGTTATTTCGTACTTGATGAATTGCAGTATTCATAAATCACCCCGCGTATGTTTTTCGTTTTGTTTACTAACTTCAGTTAAACACACGCTGGGTGGCTGACGAATAGAAAATCCATAAATAAATGAGCTAAAGATTTAAGCTCTTTATGAAAGAATTATTCTGGGGTTGGAAACCAGATAATGTCCGAAATAGGCTTATTGCCCGTCAGTAAAGCGAGGCTGGAATGCAGTTCTTTAACGACCTGCTTATTATCCTGCGTTTGCTCAAGTGCGGTTATAGCCTTTAGCAGGGTATTTGCCACAGATGCTTTAGCATATGCCTGCGGTGAGCCGATTAGCACCTGACGCATTAGCTCCGCATTGTTAGAAGCCAAATAGCCTTGCTCCTCGGAAATTCTTTCTGCATCGGGTGCTGAAATAACCAATGCGGCAAGTTCGTGATCGTTTGCATAGTTGATAACATCAGATAGCATTTCGAGAGCTGTGGTATCTGTCATGATAAAGCCGTCAGCTACCCACTGAGGAGCAACATCGAAGCGAACTACCCAGGAATAAGGTTTAACGTTTGACATACAGAGACCTCATTAAAGAGAGATATAAGCGTCGGGATTTTCTTCAACAGAAAGAAACTCAATATCTTCGAGATGCATTCCTGCATTACGAATGCCTACCTCGGATAACCACGACAGTATTGTTTCATGATCCGGTTCACCAGAAAAATCAACAAAGGCTGGAAGAGCCCAGTCGGGTGTATAGCCAGCGCTATACATTACAGTGGCAGTAAAGCGCCCAATGTGGGGAATTTTGAAAAGGATGGATGCCTGCTCAGGGGTATTAATTACCATGCCGTGATGATAGACGACATCCCAGTTTACCCCATGCTCCCCTGTATTTCCTCGATAGAGATGGTGGCGGTCAACGGCCCAAAGGACACCTTCGCTATCCAACCAGCAGAAATAATTATTATCTGGGGATAACGTGATCCCAAGGTTCATTAACTCCGCCACCAGCAAGCAAGGGTTAATATCAGTTACAGTTTTAATAATCGTCAGCCCCATCTCGGTTCCGGTAGTAACTGTCAGTACCTTGGAGGCACTGATCCAGAATTGATAACCTGCTTCTTTAGCCTTCGCGATTAAATTAAACATTGTTGCTTCCCATTGAATGGCAGTTAGGTCAATAACAACATGAGGCTGGTGGGTGACAAACAGGGAATCTGACGATATTTCAAGAAAGAATTTAGCGATGAGAAATGCAGGGGGAACAATATGGTCTGTACTTGCCAGCGCTTCGCTCGGCCAACCCCTCGACAGCCCGAAAACAAGTTTCGGTCTGCCTCACGGTTATCTACTGACAAAGGCGGGGATTATTCGGGGTACTGTATGAACTACACAATTTCAATCGGAACAAAAGAAAGCAGCAACCCCTAAACAAATGATTGAGAGTAACCAGAAAAAGGCGAGTACTACTACAGCGCTTAAAGATAGTGGAACGGTTTTTGATAGCATAACGCCCATACCTACACCAAATGAACATAGTGCGATAGATCCTAATTTCAATTTGCTCTTATACGAAATTAACATTGGCTTCTCCTCAAAATAGGTGTGGTGCTTGCCAGCGCTTCGCTCGGCCAACCCCGAGACAACCCGAAAGCAAGTTTCGGTCTGTCCCGGGGTTCCGGGTAACGGCCAGACTTACCGCAGATCTTCTTTAGCGTTAATCATATGACATATGAATAAGAATTAATCACGATACAACTGGATAAAACTCTCCACACGGGTTCCATCACAATAGCTCGGCCAGGCGTTCATCACAGGTAGTTCTTCTGTTGTGAATCTTCCCAGTGCGAGAGCTACAGAATACCAGACCGGGAAAATCGTATTGGCTGATGTCATATTCCCATTGTTGATTAACTCATAGAGTCCGCGTCCATTAGCCCATGCACTTTCTGGTGTATCACCGGCAAGGTAGTTATCCACCCAGATGGATGGTGACAGAGCCTGACCTTTCGCCAGTCTCGCTAACAACTCGTACCACTTCAGATATTCCGTGGTTCGCAGTGAGAGAATCGGGATTCCGCCACGTCTTAACAGTGCTGCCGCAGAACGTGAGTCTACCGGTGCGGCAATTCTATCCAGGTGGTTACGGGCTTGCTTTATCCGTGCTGATATTCCCGCAGGGCTCACTCGGGAGATGTATTTCTCCACCGTCTCAGTAGCTTCAGCGATATCCGGGGCCAACGAACCATCAACATGGAGGGGACATAAAACAAGGCCGGTATCATCGTGAGTCACCCAGGCAGAATTGTCAGTCGGGTTCCTGACGATAGACAACGACTCACTTTGACCCAAGATCGTTAACCTGAATGACTTAAGCCTTTCGGCTATCCAGCTGCCTCCATCACCAAAAACCTCAATGCGCTCGTGACTCATACCGCATCACCTCTACAAGTGCTTTACATTCAGACCTAATCATAACGGCTTCCCCGTTCGGAACAAAATCAGGGCATAGCCAAACCATACTCAGGAAATTTACAGATATGTCGATCTACAAAACGCGCTCAAAACGCTCAGGCGCGTTTTAATCAATCCGATCGTGAAAATACCAGGGGGATAAGCTCAGAATCGTTCTGAGGCGATTCTGGCGTGGTTTTATCCCAATAACGGATCCTTTTGCGAATACAGATCGGTTTACAAGGGAATTTGGCTGGTATGAGACGGAGATGATCCACTTTGATAATCTGAGCGATAATTTGTTAATGGTTTCGTTTTGTTTACGCGTGTATCGGGAGGGAAGTTATTCCGAACGAGGGTATCGACTTCATATTGTCCGTTTCGATAGCCGATCACAATTTCTAAGCGGTACTCGCCGCGACAAAAACCCCCGGAGGAAAACCATGTTGGTTATTCACTTTTGGTTTTCCCCGGCGATTAAAACCAGGGCAACCTCCGGTTGCCCATAAAAACCCCCGGAGGAAATTCATCTTTCCTCCGACATCGTGCGGTTTGATTATTACCATGCTCAACCTCCCGATGTAAAAATAGAGAAAACCGACGCTATCGCTTCCGCTTTGTTTACCTTCCATATTCGCGCCCGCGAAATAGTCCGCTGCATTCCCACCCGATCATACCCGGGCGAAAACACTCGCGATCATATTGCGATCATCCTGATTCATTTCCGCCGCGATAAGTCCGCTATCGCCTGAAGGCTCACTAACAGATCGCCTGAAGGCTCACTAACAAAAATACCAGGTCATCGCCTGGTATTCATGTATATCCGTTATGTTTACTCCAGAGCGGTTTGTATTTCTAAAGCTGTTTTCTTAGGTGAGTTATTCGAAGTGAAAGTGCCTGCCGAATTGCACGGTTTTTTCGTAACTCATCACGCAACCAAATAAGCTGACCTTCATACAGTTCGATAAGCGCAAGTTCTCGCTGGCTTGCATCCTTAAATTTCGCTGGTGGATATGATTCGCCTTTGTTGAGAGGTAGGTATTTGGGAACGACACGATCAATGCCTCCACCAGCTTTGCGCAAAGGTGTCAATCTGGCCCAGCGGATCCTGATAGTTGTTCCTTGCCTGGTTACGTTAAAGCTGTACCGTGCCTTCTCGTCATCAGCAATAGCTTTGTCCCAGTATTCCTCCCGAAGACTATTGGCCTCGTTAAACAGAAGTTCTGCGGCTGAATCAACCGCATCACGAGCCTTTTCCAGATCATTGATGTACCCGACGAGTTGCATAAAACCACCTCGATGTTTTTTGATTAGGACTTAACCCCAAAAAAGAGAATCTCTATTATTACGCCAGAACTCTATGTTTCTGGAGAAAGAGAAAACTCCTTTTCAGGTTCGATTTTTAGTTTTCAGTTCCAAAACAGGAAAGATTGATTCTCCAGTTAAGTATCTTTCTGGGTGTTCTCATTTTTTGCATGTTTCTGGAGAATACAATGGCAATCTGGTGATTGAGCTATTAATATCTATCTGTACGGGTACTTTTATCAAGCCATTTTATTTTAATCAAGCAGTTTGCCAATCTCTATATGATATGGCAGAAAACTACGTTTCTGGGCATTTCTGATTTTTAATAGGTTTCTGGGGAATATAATGGAAACTTACTTCCCCTAATGTAGAGGCGATTAACGGGATGACGCCCACCGCTGCACAAACCTCTTAGTAAACGATTATGTAGAGTCGCTATATGATATGGCAGAAACTTATGTTTCTGGCTTTTCCACTTTTTGTTACCTTTCTGGAGAATACAATGGCAAACGCAGCTGAAACTTCCATCACCTCCCTCCGTCTTCAGGATCAATCCTAAATCACAGTAACTTCATAGTGATTTATGTCACATTTTGTAGGTATATATACTAGTTTGAGAGAGTTTTTTTGGGGGGGAAGTGAAGGGGAGATATGCATATTTAAGTGAAATTATAACTTGTGCTTAAGTAAAATTTTCACGAAGTGTACCCTTGAGTAATCGCCACAACATACCTTAATTCACCTCACCGAAGCATGTGTTTTTAGTATATATACTCCGCGAAATCCCCAGGCGGAAAGCCAATCTAAATGTGTTGCCCTCATACATTACCACCTAATTTCCTCAGTCTGATTTAGGTTAGGGGTTAAGGTTTTTAGGGCCGGATTTAGCCATATATGACGTCCAGTTTCATGCAGCATTTATGTACATATCTGACATTTTAAACGTCCGTATCTAGCCATTATTAATGTCAAAAATGGGGACGTTTTGCCGATAAAAAAAATGGTAATCGATGATCGTTTGAATACCATGTTACAACTTGTTAACGGTTAATTCCCGACGTTGACAGAGGGAGGCCACCTTTCTTTACGTTAGTGCGAACCCCTTTTTGGCGCTCAAATGTTATCGGAGTGGCAGTAATTCATTTTTAACTTGCAGGGTTAACGAATGAGCAATGACAAATTGGTTGTCTGCGGAATTGATATTGGATACAGCAATGTAAAAATTGCTGTAGGGGATTCAGCGGATGACAAACCCACAGTCAGTATTTATCCGGCCTACGCTACGAATGAGCCAGTAGATGATGTGCGGCTGGTAAAGCGTAGCTGCGAACATGAAGTGTTGGTGTACCCAGGAGGTAAAGAATGGCGGGCTTTTACCGAACGCCCCGATGCGCGTGAGCTGCATGACCGTTACCACATGACAGAAATGTACCTGGCACTATATCTGGCCTCACTGGATAAAATCACTGCTAAAGCAGGCAATGAAATCGACCTGGTAGTAACTGGTTTACCTGTCCGTCTTGCTAATGAAAGTGAACGCGCGAAACTGACTGCGAGGCTCACCGGTACGTTTACTATTGCGCCAGGAAAAACAGTGACTGTTAAAAAATGCCTCGTTCTTCAGCAGGGCGTTGGTGTCATCAATGACATCGTTAACAAACCGGGCCTTATCAGTCAGGAAGAATTAGAGAAGTCGACCATTCTCGTGGTTGACCCTGGCTTCTTCTCGATGGACTACATCGCCTTTAAGAGCGGAAGCAGGGTATCAGGCTCTTCAGGTTCATCATTAAAAGCAACCAGTGCAATTATCGAAAGCATTGTGAACCGCCTTAATGCCGATAACCCGGAAGAGCGAATTGATGATCTACCAGAAATTATTGAAATCGCTCTCCGTAACAATGAGCAGTCTTTCTTTAATGGGTTCCGCCACATTTCCCTACGTCCTCTGCTTGAAGAAGCTATTCCCTCCATCGCCAGTGATGTAGTCAAAGAGTTGCGAAAATCGACAAGGGTTCTCGGGCCAGTCCATATCATTGCAGCTGCCGGTGGTGGGACAAGGTTCTACGAACAGACCATACGAGAAGAATTCCCCCGAGCCAGGATCGTATCGAGCCCGTTGCCTGTTGCCAGTAATGCCATTGGTTTCTGGAACTATGGCGTTGACTTGATGCTTTACGGCGATGATTGAGCAAAGGGGGTTTCATGCAAGTTCGAGTGACGATTAATCCAATACTGTTTCCAGAGCTGATTAATTATCTGGAATCAAAACAGTCTGGCCAGCGCAGCAGTTCACTATTGGCGCTGGCAAACCGAGCATTGCTAGCAGGTGACAGTTTTATACCCGGTATCGTCCGTGAGACTTCAAAAAAACGTAAATCAGAACAGAAGAAATCAGTCCGTGGGCCGAATACAGAAAATGAGACTGGTCTGATGACTAGTCAGAGAGACGGCCACTTACCCAAAGTAAATGAGGACACTGAACCAAAATTTCGTCACGTGGTTAGCAACGATATAGTCAATACAGGCCCGCCATTTTGTGTGGGCAGTGATATTCAAGAGTTCGAAGTTAAAGATGACCAGTTATCGACGGCGAACCTTACCAGTAAGCCTGAGATTGCTGGAAAAATACCGGATCCCAATCCTGGAGATAAATCGGGCGTTGGGGAGACAGGCGACAATCAAGATAGCGGCGTTAATGAAAAGGTTACACCAAGGCGTGTTCGCATAAGTTGATGCCGTTGTAGGGTTTGTGGGGAGGGGAAATGCAGATAGCAACGAAGAGTTTGGTGCTCGCTTTACTATGTGCTGCTTACTGCACGAGTACGAACGCCAGGCTTGTAGATCTTCGTGGCACTTCTTGGGAAAAGCATTCCCAGAAAGAGTGTGGCCTCGATCCGTACCTTCTCTACGCGGTGGCACTCACCGAGAGTAAAAATAATGCAGGAACCAAGGGGTATGTTGTTCCCAGCCCCTGGGCATTGAACAACTATGTTTATGGGTCGTATTACCCGACAAGTTATGAAGATGCAAAGAGAGCGCTAGCCCGCTATCTCTCAGCCACTCCGGTAACAGATATTGGAATCGTTCAAATTAATTTTCGTTGGAACGGACAGTATGTTAACCATCCTGAAGAACTCCTGGATGTCGATACAAACATCCGAATCGGGGCAAAGACTTTGTGTGCAGCCATCAAAGCTAACCCTGGCGATATAGAACTGGCGATAGGTGGATACAACACTCAAAACCCTAAGTTGGAAGGCAAGGCTCGTGAATATGGTCAGCGCGTATTACGCGTATGGAAGAGGCTTATCGAAAATGATTAATCAAAATTTGTATTTTCTACAGACTGCCATCTCAATTATTACCCGTGCGCAATCGTTGTATAAAAGCCCTTTTGAGTTAGCAGAAGGAGACCGGGAATTTTTGATAGAGAAATCTAATCAGGCCAAGCTCGCTTTATCGATGGAGAAGTATGACTTGCCCATCTTTAATATCTGTCATGATCCCGAGCGCAAGATATCTACTGAGGTAGAAAAATTCGTTCGTCATGACTCATACATCCTACGGCTTGCCCTGCTGGTATTCAGTGTTCGTGTTTTCATTAATACGGGGACTGTTGCCCAAACGTTCTACTGGTTTGATAATGAAAAAACCGTACAGCTTGTCGAACGTATGGATGATGCACAAACAATCGATGCAATCATAACCGGCAAAATATATTTTAAACCTATTCGTCCATTTGCCGATTTAGTAGATTGTGACTTCAGTACAGTTATTGGAGCCCCCAACCCAACCTTAGAATTAACAGGTTACTTACAGTCGCGCTATTCTCATTGGAGTAATTGATTATGAAGGCTGCTCTTGTCCGGGATGAAGATAAATTTGCTTTAACACAGAAAATGGTAAAATTAGGATTTCGTAGAAAGATCATTGTGCATTCGCTTAATGCAAGTGACCGTGTTATTGATTTTTTGCGAAAAGAGTTCCATCTGAGTGATGTATCAATCGGACGACTTAAACATTCAGAGACGCTGCTCAATACGACACATAAAAAGGTTGAGGCAACCAATTTTATGAGCATCTATCTGCGTCGTTCGAAAGACCCAAACAACAGTGACAACATCGTTGATGTGGTGAGTGCGTTCGAAATCTACCGGGAACTAAACCTTAAATTCCGCCCGGAAGAAGCCTCGAAAATGATGATTGATGCCAACGAGGCCTGGACTCTTGCTCGTGATTTTCGAGCTGAAGAAATACGTATGGTAAGGTGTTACCGTTGCGATCTTTCATTTATTTCACCGCAGAGTTGTGACCGTCCACGGAAAAAACATATTTGTCCGTTCTGCTCTGATACAGAAGCTGAAAATGAAAGCTCGTAAGTGACTAAGTTAAATTTCATAAAAAAGCCCGTTTTAACGGGCTTTTTTATTGCCTGGATACTTCGTCACGTGAATGAGTCGGGTTAGTATTGAATAACAAACCTACTGGTGTCCCAAGGAAAATAAAATGAAGAAAATCTCTGGTCTTGCTTTGGTATCGCTGATGTTAGTTGGTTGCGCGGCTTCTCAACCACCAGCTATGCCGGTTGACAGCAATCCATCTGATGCTTTGAAATTTGCCCGAGCGATGGATTTACGTCAGATCACCGATGCTGGCGATCAATACCTTATCTATAACGGTTTCGCGTCCAATGGGCAGCTTGTCCCTCTCAAAACCCCGGTTAAGGCTGGTGAAAAAGGTGTAACCAACCTGGGAGGTAATGGAGTGGCCGATGTGGCTGCGGGCTTCGCGACACACACATCTTTCATCCCTGTGCTGTCTGTTTTAACGGCCCAACAGCCTACTGCTATTGTTGATGGCGTGGTGCGTGTCGCGTCATGGAACGGTAAATCTCAGGAAGATAATGAGCGTGAGGTCAATGCGATTTTCTGGAAAACACTAACCCGGATGGATGGATACAAAGTTGGTGGGATGTGTGAGGGGAAAGGCGGTGCTGTTGAAAATGCAGTTCGTCGGAAAGCGACGAACGGTGATTGGGTATCGTATGCTGATATAGCTCCAACGTTGCCGAAACCACCTATCAGCACCAGCGGTCAGGTGACATTCATTATCGGTAATGACTGCTTCAACCTCTATGCAACACGAGCCTCTAACGTAGGTCTGGTTAAAGAAATGAGTAAAGAACTGGGTGCTCAGCGGGCTCTGTTCTTACCAGGCTCTCCTGAACATGAACCAATGGTATTCAGTGACGGTAAGCAATACCTGTTCAGAAAGTAAAAAAAAAGCCCCGACATAAAGTCGGGGCTTCTTATCCTGCAAAGCTATTGAGTTTTCAAAACAGCCTCTGTGCTAGATTTCGCCGCATCAACATCGATACTGTCAACACCGCTCTGGAATCGCTCCAGGGAGTTCTGGCGAGATCCATCTATATTCAATACGTTTCCTTTACCGGTTATCTTATCCAGATTTATTTCCGACGCTTTAGGTAAAAGTTTCGCCTCGTAAAGTGAACCAATCCACTCTGACAAATCGAGTTTGTTAAAATCAATCCGTCCAAATTCTTCTAACGTCAGTGGTCGACAATCCGGGTTCTTTTTATCCCCCCAGCCGATACCTAACATTGGTCTCCCTTGTTCCTGAATGATGCGACCAATCTGAGAATCAAACGTGCAATAACTTGACCGTTTCTCGATACAGACACCCAGAAACTTTGTTTCACACCAGCTGGATATATGCACGGCCAATTTTGTTTCTTTCTTAACGGCAAGCTTAAATTCATCAGGAGTACAAGCCCAGATGATGTTGACCAGTATATTAGCAATCTGGTACGCCATGTAAGCATATCCAACCACGGATATTGCCGAAACAATAGTTGACGACAATTGAACAGATGTAGCCAGGCCAGACGATGTTACGGCTGCGCCACCGCCAGAGGCCGCACTTTCAAATATCAGATTCGTCGCAGCAGGGCCGAAGGTATCAAGAGTCCATTGAGCAACTTGTTTCGTCAGCGCTCCTATAGCCTGATTCATCAAACCGGACAAACCTGCTTCTGTAGCTTGCTGAGCCGCTTCAGTACCTGCCGACCCAACCAGACTGTTGAAAGCGGAAATAGCTGGTCGAGTTATTGTATCGATGGCATTAGTCATAAGTTCGGAACCCATGTCAAAAATACCTTTTCCCTGTTCGAACATACCGGCTTTTACAGAGACAGCATCAGCAATTTTTAGAGTGTAGTAGGACAACTGCAAATACTGAATCCAGCTGACATCTACGGGCTGATCACAACAATCCACCCATCCCCCCATCGCCGATTTACATTGTGCAGACTCACCTTTAAAAAGAGTGCAGGAACGGTTGGTTTCGTCAGTATCATCGCCACACTTCATTTCATTCAATGCGTAAGTTGCGGCCTGAAGAGTTGCAACTGCTTTGTTGAAATCGCCGCTTGGTTCAGCAGAAGGCTGTAGGCAAGACCCATTAAGGCATTGCACAGCGCCAGGACAAGTATAGGTATCGGTGGAGGAGGTATTGGGTACAACGACATCCGTTCCGCAATCCCATACCTCGGTTGCCTGCCAGCACCCATTTTTGTCACCCTCCGCACCTGTTATGCAAGTGGACTTAATGAATTTACATGCAGTGTTTGCATCGTACTGCTTGCAAGTATTGTTAACGCCACCGTCGGTTCCGCAGTTGGAAACTACCGTTGCAGACTTACAGAAAGGTGAGAGACCTCCGATCGGCGGCTTAGCAAGCTGGTTTTCGCAGATACGTGCGCCATTTATGGTTGCGCACCCATTTGCATCAGGAATGACTGTCTCGCGGCAGGTTACCGTGTAATTCTGGCAATACCCGGCGTTGATGGCCTTCAGCAACGTATCGAATTGTTCAGGTTTATCAACAGTCCAGGCGTTATCCGAGATAATTTTGTTTGGGTCAAAGTAAATATAAATGAGAGCATAACCTTCGCCGCTGCCAGTCACTGACACACGGTTTTTGAAATTAAGAACGCCATTTTGGGGGGTATTTCGGATTTGTGCTGTTACATCTACATTAATCGACTGATCCCAGCTTGTTTTTAATTCACAGGCTCCTGATGTCTCTGGCGGGAAGACGTTTAAACCTTTTGGCCCTGCCCAAACCAAACTACCCCTATCTGTACCACCGACATAAATCTGCATGTAATCATCCCATTTAGCCCTGATGATCTTGGCGCTGGTAACTGCCTGGGGATTGTAGACAGTGACGGCCATTGCCTGTTCAAATATTGTGCAGTTGCCGTCCCAGTAGTTATCACCGACAGTCCCGAGCCAGAGTTCGATGCAGTTAGTGCCGCAAGAACCGATGTTCGCCGCGCCACTATAATGCGAGAGCATACCGGCAACGTAAGGATGGTAGAGGGTGAATGTGCCGCTGACACTTGTGGTACGGGTACATTCGCGATAATCAGGGATATGGTTGACGGTGTCCTTATTCGTCATGGTCTTGGTCATAGAACAATCACCAAGATCTTGCATGTACTTATCCTGATTCTCCAGGAAGTCTTTATGGCCATCAAAGATGGAATCATCAGGTTTAATGTTTGCTGTAGTTTTCGTTGAGCCCACCAGCGTTCGGTAAGCTTCGCCGCGCAGTGAATTTTCGGTTTTCAGATTGGCGTTGGTTGTATTGCCCAGTTTTAGCGTGTTGCTGTCATCTCCGTAGGTTCCTTTCAGGCTATCCAGTGAAGTTGATGAACCTTGATTTGGATAAGCAGAGTTCAAATCAACGGCCTGGCCTTTTCCATACTGAACCGTACCATTTGACGTAGCTGAAACTTGCGGCAGTGTTTTATAGAAATTAGTGGCAGATGTAACGTTTTCCTGGGTCGTTGCTGAAAAGGCATACGGCACGTAGGATACAACACCAAGGTGACATAACATCGTTATTGTGCAGAGTGGTCTGTAAAACCATTTTTTGCGGAAAAGGTTTTTCATTCTATGATCACCTTTGTCGTGGTTACTGATTATGAAATCAGAGATCTCGGTAACTAAATTTCGTCAGCCAGCATTTCTATGCGAAGCTACTAAAATGAAGGATTAAGCAGGCAGCGTATTAAACAGACTGGTTTCAGACAATAAAGAAGGACGGCAAAACGAGGGTGTTTTCAGCGTCTTGAATATTACCGACTGGAGGTACTTATGGACATGTTTGGTATTACTGGCCTTATCCCATTATCGGGGCCAAGCGATTCAGATTATGGTGGTGGAAATGGTAAGAGGGGACGTGGAAAAAATGGCAGAACGTTCAAGAGCAAATGTGAGCGTATGTGGGAGTTTTATATTCTGCTCTATTCTTTACTGAGCCTTCCTGTCGTATACATGTTCGTGACCACATAAGAGCCCTGCAAGATTGCAGGGCTTTATTGCGAATCACTTACTCGATGAAATTATCATGTCGTCATTTCCACCACTATGACCTCCATTGTTCTCTTTATTACGTGGATGCACAGGTACATACTCCTGATGCGACTGGGTTGCACGTGCAGGTGGCGGATCACTGAACATTGTACCTCCGTTATTTGAATCACTATGACCACCAGCGCCTTGGGTATTAATGTTTGTTGTCTCAGACCCACCATAGTTTGAGTTCTGGTTTAAACCATTATGACCTTCAGCACCTTGGGCATTAACGGTCATTGTCTCAGCCTCGCCGTATCCCTGGTTGTGGGTTCCCATCGCGTAAGGGACGCCATCACCCACAGCAGAACCTCCATTTGATGCCTGATGCATCCCTCCAAGGTTGTTGGCCATGCCACCGGTGTTGTATTCGTGGGTTTGGCGATCGGTATTCAGTGCAGTAGTAGCCTGTTGAATAATGGAGCCATCATTGGCTGAACGGTCTAAACCGGCATTATCAATACGGGCTGCAATACCACGGGCAAGAGCAGTATTTCCGCCCATAACCGTTCCATTGTCATTTTCACCACCCGTCGCGAGTTGAATACGTGCCATCATGTCACTGCGGGCCTGGGAAAGTTGTTGCTCAGACGCTCCAGCTTTAGTCATGGCGTAGTAGTTCACAATAGAATCTCGCGCCGCTTCGCGGTTTGCATCTCCACCAAGCGGAATTTCCCCAGCGATGGTTCTGGCCTGATCATGTACCTGTTCATATACCGGGCTTTCTTTGAACGCATTACTGACATGAGAAACGAGTTTATTAAAATCGCCAGTAATACCGCCAAGATTATAGTGGTTGTTTTCGAAATCATTTGCGGCGGTGTTACCCGCTTTCGTCATGACTTCACCCTCATTTCCCTTGTGAATTTGCTCAACTGCACCGCTATTCTGTCCCCCGACAGTATTAACCTGGCCTTGCCCATAACCATCAGACGATGACGCATGTGCTTCACCAAGCGCTCCGTAAGATCGGCCTGTTACTGCATTAACGGAGTTGCCAACGTCCGCTGCACCAGCAACTGCGCGGCCACCAGCGCTTTCAGCTCCACCACTCACGCCACGGTATTGCTCAGATGCAGTTGTCGTCAGTACTGGGCTGGAATCAGCGTTAATGAACCCGGCTTTGGCAGCTACTGCACCGGCAACACCAAGTTCACTGGCTGCTTTGAATTGAGCAAAGGTATGCGCGTCTTCGTGAGTCATACCTAAAGAGGTCAGGCTCGCTGCATCACCGGCGATTTTGCTGGACAGTTCCGGGTGCGCCGCGAGGGTTTGAGTCAATGTTGCTTGTGCATCATGATTACGACCAATGGCTGTAGCAAGTTGCGCAGCATTCATTGTCTGGCCCATTGAGGTACTTGAAACGAAGGAGTTTGCTTCCTGGAAGTTCTTTTGTGCGGACTGCATTCTTTGATTTGCCTCAGCAAAAGAACGAGTCGATTGAGAACTCTCACCTTCTTGCGATAAGGACTGGTACATCGCACTTGCTGCGGTATTGACGATGCGTGACTGGGTCGCACTGTCTATTTTGTGCGACGAGGCGCTGTCTGTAGAACCGTACTTAGCACTGTTGTCATTACTCAGGCCACTGCTTTCTGCCTCTGAACGTGACATTCCACCTTTAACACCAACACCAGCACTTGAACTTCCCGCACCGCCACCGACACTCACATCACCTTTGGCGATAGAGACAAGCGCCTGCATATCAGAAATACCTTGTTCTTTAGCCACAGAACTGACAAGGGCACGATCTGAGCTGCTCAGGCTGGCAAATGCTGCATTGGAAGCGTCACTATAAACTTGCGAATGTCCACCAGAATTCATGTTACTGGCCACCTGGCTAATCATTGCTCCAGATTGGGCAGTCAAGGAACTGGATGCTGAATCTAGTTCTTGCTTAGCGCTGGACAGGTTGTGAGTAGCGACCTTTTTCATGTCAATGGCAGGGAGAGTGCCAGAAGACCCACCCATGATAGTTCCTTGTGTTGGGTTAAATTCAACATCGGAACCACGACTGTTTATCGCAGGAGCGTTGGTGACATCAGGTGCGAGAGTTTTAGTATCGGCAGCTGAAGGTGCTGCTGCTGAGCTTGCAAGAGAGTTAAAGGCAACAGAACTGCCCCAGACAATGAATCCACCCAGGGCCGGGATCATCGCGTATAAATTACCAGCAAGACCTATACTTTTTTGAGTCTCAAACAGGAGCTGATAAAGCTGAGCAAAGCTAAGTCCGCCAGAACCCGAACTGACAAGAATTTGGCTTGACGTATCACGGATACTGTTTAACACATACATGTTGACGACCGCTGCGAGGGGAAGCCAAGTCCATGTCCAGATGATAACGAGGAAGTACTTCATCACCAGTCGCAAACCCATAATACCCAGACCGAAAAGGAAGGCCATAAATGGTGCGAGTGCGTATATTATTCCCTGGAAAATCGGCATAAATGAACCCATCCAGCTCAAGAATGATGAACCAGAAGAAGACCATTGGAATGCCTGTTGAGTCATGGTTTGGGCGCGAGTTACAGCAGCAGTACCACGAAATGAGCTTTCGAGTCCGTACATTGGCAGTTCCCTGAAATGAGGGTACATGACCAACATCAATTGGAAATCACGAATATCAGTGCCACTTATGTTGAAGAAATTCAGTACTTCCTGGGCTTTTCCTGAACCTGAGCATGGCGCACCACCGCAAGTGCGCCCGGATGCGGTATAAGAGCTGGCAAAAGCTGAGTCCAGGCTAGAAGCGTTCTGGGTAGCGAGTCCTTTAAGTTTCGTGTACGCGTCAGAACAGGTATAAAGTGAGCCCCCATTTGAAGATTCTTCAGTACTGGTAGACCAGCCGCTACGTACATTGTCGTAAATAACAACCCGCTGGAAGGAATCGTTCGAGGCTAGCCCTGATACACCTTGATTAGAGCGATACATTGAAGCAAAGGTTTTAGACCCACGAATAATATCGTTGCCTACGCAGTTCTTCACATAGTTTGAAACGCTTGCGTCCAGATCACCGTAAGCACCAGTTTGACCCGTCCAGCGCATTGGCGTTTTCAATGTGTCGTATAAAGTGGCCAGAGTGAAAAGGGGATCCAGAGACCCATACTCAGTCATGCTTGGGACAGAAAATGCCTGCTCCATCTTCTCGGTAGTTGCATACCCAACAGTAGACAGTACAGATGCGGCAACGGCTAATCCCGCTGGTACATTATCAACAGCACGAAACTTACCCGTTGTAACATCTTCAATGTTGGTGCGCATCGATACACTGAAAAACAGGTAATACATCACGACGGCCACACACATATGAGAAAGGGATAATGATTTCCCGGCTGATATAGCAGCAGCAAGCACGACACAAATTACACCAATGAGTGCTGAAATCCTAAACAAGGATCCGTAAGTGCCATCATTCAATAACATGGCAACGGAATTGAATATATTATAAATAAATTCAATGTTGCCAACAGTATATACGTTCCATTCACTCATATTAAGTTACCTTGTTAGAGCGAGCCATCAAGAGAACCTTCAGATTCATAATGAACCTGCGGAAGCGTTGTCATATAGTTGCTGAATGATTCAGGTATACGGGCCTCGCCACCATAACGGGATATCATGGCGTTATAGGAGACATACAGATTTTGCCTTGCCTTTTCGATTAGCTCTCCAGCATCCTTATAATAAACTGACGCCGATTTATCATTTTCCTGCTGGAGCCGTGCGCCGGTCGCAGCAGCCGTAAGCATTTCGCTGAGGTAGTTATAAGCAGCTGAATAGGCTATGACAGGAGATAGTTCACGTATATAGGAATAAGATGCGGCTAAATCATGACGTGCAATTTGAGTCGCTTTACTGGTAGCACCAGCTACGTTGTAGTAGTTTGCTTGCCGTAATTTAGCATCCCCAGGGTTTGAACCAGTTCTGGCCGAGCTCAAATATCCGTTATCGATAAAGAAGAGTGTGATATTGGCAGCGAGACCTTTAATTATTTTGGTCTGTTTTTTGGGATTCTCACAAGTACTAGTCTGACCTGAACAAGACCAGAAATCGAAACTATCATCACCATTTATAAAAGAATCCAGGACATTTGAAGTTGCGAGTGGAGCAATCCTAACCACACTCTTTTTAGCTGACCCATCTTTATCTGTACCCAACTGGCTACCGACGATGATGGTGCCGGTCATAGACATAATAAGTTCTTTTTGCTCATCTTCGGAGCCGATGAATTGATTACTAAAGCTACCATTCTGGAGCAAACACCACACAATGTTACCGTAATCGTCACATGCCTTTCTTTTCCCTGCCTCTTGTTTTTGTACGTCGGGTGCTTTACCACCACCCATATTGCCCCACATGGCTTTAAATTGGTCTGAGAGGCCATCAGAGGACAGCTGAGAAGATACAGCAGCCTTTGCACTGTCACCAAATGCAGAGGCAGTGTCGACTAACAACCCCTTCGCTAACTGACACGAATTTGCGGTCAGATCGTTCATCTGCTGGATGATTGCCTGCATTTTCGAAATAGCATTATCCAGAACGGCATCCATAGCGTTCAGGGCCAACTGGAAAGCTAGACCGGCAGCATTAGAAGCAATATTACGTAGCATCTGGACGAACTGATCAGCGTTGATGAACGAGAATGACCCGCCGAAAAGGTCTATCCCTCCACATCCTCCCGACGCAGAAGGGAGACTAATACTAATAGGTGTCAATGTACGGAGCTTATTACGTAGAACAAATCCGCCACCGGTATATCCATCACGTGTAACGCTCTGATAATCACCGGGAGCTGTAACATTCGACATAGAGCCGAACATACTGTCTAGCTGAGTACTAATGCTGGTGGCCTCGCATTGAAAAGCTGTCAACCCGGAGAGGCAGATAGAAATTGCAAGAATGTTTCTACGGAATACATTCTTTATATTATAGTTGCGCGAAATCTTCATTTTTCCCCCGGGTTATTAGCATTTGGGTTAGGTGTCGAACCGTAGCCAGCTTTAGCTTGTATATATTTGATAAACTCATCAGGTTGTTGAGTTAGGTCTTTAGGCATGTCATTCAGAATGTTTGAGTCGATATAGCCGGTATCGTTATATGGCAAGGTGCTCTTATATTGCTGGTCAGAAATGATCCCTGCATCGTGGGCAATAAGGACTGTTCTTGAAATTAACTGGTCTGCACTGATAGGCCCAAATGAGACAATGCGTGTTGTAGATGGCGGGATTGCCAGAGCTATCGCAGGTGCGTTTGATATTTGGAGCTTTGATGCCTGGCCAGAATCAGGCCTCCAGTCCGGGTAAATATTCCCTGGAAGAGGTTTACCATCAAGTGAAATTGGGATGACCTTCATGTCTGTCATGAAACTAAACGTATTCATAACAGAAGCTTGCTTTACGCATATGGAGCAGTTTTCCCCACGGAAGAAGAAAAACAATCCTGCTTTTGTCGCTACGTCTTTTATGACCGTTCTCGAATTGTTTTCAGCTTCATTCGATTGATCCATTGCCCCAAATGTTGAGGTTGAGCGGCGGCTATTCTCATCTATGAGGGGGTCGGTAGAAGTAACCAACCTAGCCATATCAGTAAAGCGGCTGGCTTTATCCAGCATAATGCGTTGGGCCAGAAAATATGCCCTAACGTTTTCTTGGGTAGGATTGTCGATGGCCTGGTTGCGTAGTTTCTGAATGTTTTCATTAAACCAGGCTACGGTGAACGGAGCCGGGCCGGGCTTTTCAGTTGCGGCAGGTTCTGGAGTCGACTCCATAGGTGTTTGAGCAACCTGTTTAGGCGTTTCTTGAGGCGGTAAAGTCGGCGGAGGAGGTAACTTCACTGGCTTTTTCTTCACTGGCTCAGGTGGCGATTTACGCCAGAACCAACCTTCCTCTTTTCCATTCAGAAATGCCTGACCACCAGCGAGGTCGTCACTGGTGGTCTGAGGGGATTGAGACGTTGGGGTGTTACCCTCATCCGCAAGAACTGAGGTAGAAAAAGCAAATCCCACTAGCAGGGGAATAATGATTTTAGTTAAAAATTGATATTTCATCGGAATTACCCTCGGAAATTATTCTTGCGATAGACTCCGTCCAGAAAAAGCTATTTTTTCCACTAAAGACCCTTGCACTTTCAAGTTGGCGAGTTAATGCATAATGCCTATATCTGACCTGTCCTATACGTTTGGCTACACTATCCGACTTAACACCAATTTCGGAGCAAGCCTCATCGAGAGTCATGCGTGTTCCATATTTACGCAACAGCTCATCAGTAACTATGTTCTTAGGGTCGTCGTTAACTAATACCGCAGGGATTTTGTGTGCTGGCATAAGCATTGCCCTGTTATGAGAACATTTAAGTGTCTTCATAAAACTCCCTTATCAGAAATACGGACGGCATTACGATTAGTTTGCCATATGGGTTAAAATAACAAGTTCAAAAATGGCAACGTTTTGACTGTAAAAATCAAAAGTAATTTTCATGTGCATCCGTTTTGTTTACATGATTTGAAATCAGCAAATACAAAAAAACCCAGTCCGAAGACTGGGTTTTTCTGTGTTAGCTAATTAAAAGAATTAGATGCTTTAAAGACCAAAGTTATCTTTAAAATGGCCTTGGTTCTTCCAGGATGAATTCTCCATCACACAGCATTCAAATACTGTATTCAGGCCGTCATCTGGAAATTTAAGGGCATCGTTGCCTATACGAATGATGTTACCGATGAGTTCACGGGCTAACTGAGAATTACGCAAGAAACGCGTAAAGAACTCATTGCTGATATGTTTGCCCAGGTTATAAGCAAATTCAAGCAACGTTGCATCGTTAGCAGTCAGCACCGCACCAGATTCAGATGCGTAATAAAAAACATTCTCTTGGCAACCGAGGTTTTTCATTGCGCGGAGAAACAACATTTCTCCTTCCATATCCATAAGGCGAAAAATTATATCAATATCAGATTCATCGTTTACGACAGCACCGACAGCATCATAAAGTACGGCAGCGGGAGCTTGTTCAAACTCATCACGTTCGTAATTCATCAACATACGGTTTTGTGCGTTATTAAAGCTATCAATATGATCTGATTTAGCAGTAGTTGAAGTATACATGAGTGACTCCTTAGAAATTTTCTACCAGACAGTTTGTTCTTTCATGAAGTCAGCCTCATTCGCTATAAAGCGTTTTGCTTCATTCATCGCCGCATCGAAATGTTTATTACCCAACTTACGTCCTAGATCAGTTATCTGTTCAACAAGAAGAGCACATTCAGGGTGAGTAAATCGTCCACCACCTTGGCAGTAAGTTAAACGAGTAACCAGCATTAATGCCTTCGACTCATTTTGTGTTACATGAAAGATGGTTTTCTGAGTTCCTATCCCTCGTTCGTTCAGAATATTAATGGTATCCATATCGGCGAGTAGTAACCTTAAGTCCTGCAAATCTCTATCGATTGAATGAGGTCGCAATGACATATCGCCAGACACAAAACCATAGATATCCTCGGTTTCAGAATGAAACATATATACCTCGATAAATTAAATGAATTAGAAGATACCCGGCTTACACCGCAATAGAGCATTAAATATCTGCTCACGAGCCTCAGAAGGATTTACTTGTTTTGCAATTCCTTCAATCCACTCATCAACCGGCAATCGGGTAAAATGATGGTCTGTATTGCGAATCCTGATTGCAATGACAGCCCAGTGAGCGAGAGCATACTGAATATAATGCTTATCGCCTTGTGCAACTTCACCGCGTATTCTGGCGGTGCGGTTGTTATACTCTATCAACGCGCAGCCACTCATACAGACTCCAGTTATTAATCTATATAGTTAAAAGACAATTCCATCATCAATCGCCGTCAGGCTTTCGATCTTTGAAATGTCGATGAAGTTAAATCGTCGTACATTGTTTGCAGTAATAATCCGACCGTCATTAAGCTGAATGATCTCACTTTCTTTATCAGAACGTGATGGCCATGAAGCGATAACAGAGTCTTCAGTAATTACATAATGCCGACTATTTGATATAAACAAAATGCATGGGATATCCATTAAATGAGACTCCAGACATTCAGTCTTTAAAGATTAAAATTCTGTAGTACCAATCCATACATCATTAATATATGCATCGGCCCCAAACTCAACACCACAAGGCTGTACTTTATCCAGGGTTTCGAACGTCCATCCTTCTTCAGGAGGCCATTGGAAAAGCAATGGCGCTCCATCCAAATATTTTATGGCGAGAACCCCATGACGAAGAGGTGCGAGGATATCTGTTTCACCGGGTCTCACTTTAACCCAATAATGAATCATGATGTCACCTTTATTGATTTACCCGAGGAATGAATTGGGTTTGGGTGGTTATATCAGACATGAGTTCATAAATCTTGTATGGCCACCAATTTGAATCCATATCACGGAAGAAATGAACCTCAGTGATATCGGGACACATCGGATGCCATAGGTTAAAAACCATAAGTTCAGATGCCTCAACCTCAATGAACTGATTGATTGAGGTTTTCCTGAACTCATTCGTGGAAATAAACCCTATTAGATCCTCCAATTGATTAAGCAATAAACCCGCTTGTAGCAGTTCAGAGGAACTATCGAAGTCATGTTTTAAAATATTCATGTTAGTCTCCAGCGTGGCACGAAAAAAACGCTGACCGAAGTCAGCGTTTGTATTATTACAGAGGTTTATTCTTAAGCGGCTTCGCAGCCTCTTTAGGATAAGTGTGATAAAACGCTTTTCTGTATTTTTCGTATCCAATACGTTGGGATGCAACATGTTCCATATTAGTGGGAGCAGTAAAGTGATGACACGCAATCAGTCTTGCTTGTTTTGCCAATTCACTTGACCACTCGTGCAGGATTTCCATCCGGGTTTCGAATGGATCAAGACCCGCTATTTTGCAGCAACTCGTAAATGAACATAAGTCTTCCTGATTTTCTTCCGAACAAATCCAGAGGATTTCATCCACACGCTGCTCACCAGTACTACGGTATGCAGTCATGATATATATACTATCCCGAATTATTTCGTAAGCCATCTTTGATGAAAAACGAAGTTCATAATTATGTTCTGAATCGGCTGATATCAGATCATATTCACTTTCAGTGGCATCGAAAATACTCATGAATGAGAGTTGATTTTCGTGAACCACTTTAGATTTTGCGGTTGCAGACATAATGATCACCTTTAAAATAAATTAAATTAATTTAGAAAGCTAAAACGGAAATTAAAATACAGATTAAGACATGAGAGCTTTACGGGTTACTTCAAAGAGTTTGCTACGTAAGGCAGAAACAGAACCGACAGAAACACCGGTATCACCAAAAAGACTTTTCATCATGCGGTCACTGGCATCACCGAAACCGATGCCAATAACGATGATGTCATCATCTTTAGCGCTTTGTATCATCGCTCGCGCAGAAGCCATATCATCAGGCTGGCCATCAGTTGCTATAACCAATACATGGCGATCCGCTTTAGCTGACGTCAGGTCTGCAAGTGCAGGCCATAACGATTCGCAAAGAGGAGTACAGCCTTGCGTACCAATACCAAACTGATGAGTTCCTATAGCTGTCCGTAAAGTTTGCTCCCGTCCTTTTAACAGACCTACGCTATTATGTGCGGCGTGTGGGAAATGGTATGCCGAGGTAGTTACCCCCTGAATACCATCGAGCGCATACAACATTGATACAACAGCGGCTTCAGCCTCTTTAACCGACCGGCTCATTGACCCGCTAGAGTCCAGCAGGATAGTAAAAGCAGAACTGACATCTACTGCCTTGGACTTATGTTTAAAAAGACGCGTATTGCCCAGCATGGCACTGGTAACCAGTCGAGAATCAAGCTTACGACCAGTTTCACGATGTGTTCTTCTCACCGCTCTTACACCCTGTAACAACCCATGAAGTGATTGGCGTAACCCGGTAGCCATCTGCACCCCTAAACTTACGGATGCATTACCGGTATCGTGCCGCTTCGCAGGTGCTACTGAATATGGAGTAGGTGAAACGATACGTTGATGCGGTGGTACTTTGTCTTTGATTAACTGATTGAGCTTATCTGAAGTGTTCTGTCCAGTACGGCCAAGGTCATTCGATGTGGTTCCTTCGAAAGGGTCTTTACCGCCCTGGGACATGTTAACGACAGAAGCTTCACCCGAAGCATTTGAGCCCGGTTGGGAAGCTCCGGCTTTGTTGTCACCAGAGTCGGAAGCAGGAGTATTACGATTAGCTGACGTTGACGATGAGTTATCGTTTTCATCATCGCTATCGTTTTGCCCATGTTCTTTATCTGGTGCGCCACCGGTATTACCATCAGGATCTGAAGAAGGCCCATTCTGACCGGCTGACGATGACGGCGAGCCGCCATTACCGCCTGAACTTACAGTCTGGCCATCCCCATTTTTGTCAGAACTGTCGGATGACTGGCCCGGCTCTGACGAACTGTCATCGCCTTTGCTGTCACCATAATCAGCGCCCTGATTATCATCCTGCGGAGGTTCTTCTTGCTCATTAGTTTCGTTAAATGCATCTACTGCGAGGTCATATAACCGACATGCAACTTCAAACACCTTTTTAATCGAGGTTGCTTGTACTGCTTCAGCCATAACCGTCATAGCTTTGTCGTACAGCTCCAGCCCGAAGATGCGTTCAAAGTCTTCACGCACTTGCTTTGTTGGGATAGTTAAACCGTTGAAGCGGTTCAAACCACAAGTAAGCAGGGTATCCAGAAATACCGATGAAGCTTTATCACAGGATTCCGCTTCTTCACTGAACAAAAAATGATTCAGTGAATTGAGATACTTCAATGTACCTGGATAGCGACAACTCATCGCACGTTCAATGCGCAAATCTTCGCAAAGATTGACCAGGTGTCTAAGTACCTCAACGTTGTATTTATCCGACTCCATATGCTCTTGAATGAATATCTTAAGATCACCAAAATCAGTGAAACGGATATGTGCTGCTTCATGTACGGCATACCCTAATAACGGATTTGCCAACATTTCAGCGTCCTTGAAGAATGGAAGGTTAATAAGAAAACCAGCACCAGTCTCCGTAGCATATGCTTCATTGCCGCCAACAGAAACATTAAGACCAATCTGAGAGCTTAATGCACGTGCGACAATAGGAAGGGAATTATAAATACCCATATATACCTCACAATAAATTTAAATAGATTAATTAGAAAAAAGGCCCGGAGTGGGCCTTTTATTTTTAAAACACCATTATTGTTTCGTCATCATCGAGTGAAGACGAAATTACAATTTCAGGCTCTTTTCCATCAATGACTTTTTCAGAATCCAAACCCGAAATAAGAGCTGAGTCTGGCAGAGAGCGGGGTACAATCGAATCACCGCCCAAAAATGAATCATCATCGACCATAACCGCACTAAACGCCGGTATTACAGCGTCATTAACAATTCCATGCTCCTGGGTATCGGACAAGTCGTTAACGTCAGTATCAGCCGACGTATTAACCGGTTCGATTGCCAAAGACGTATCAGCTGAACCATTGATTTCTACCAGAACAGATGGGGCTTCAGCGAGTGAATCAACGCTTTGCAATCCGATCGGATCTTCTACTACCACAGCAGATGCAAACGCATCTGTATGCGGAGGAGGAAGCGTTTCTACCTGAACCTGAGTTGCCGAAATGGCCGCTAAAGTCATGGCATCATCATCTCCAATAAGGTTCATTGAAAGTGATGGGTCAATCGCATCGTTACCATCTGTAGTACTGGCTGATGACAGCAGTTCTACAAACTGTTTTGCATGAATTGGGTCGCGTAGGTTATTGAGGAGAGAGAGAATGTCGTTATAAGGTTTGCCCGTCACTTTGCCGGTTAGCGGAATGTCTTTCATTACCTGATTAACATAGTCGCTAAGAGACTGGACGCTTGGTGCGATGAAAGCTAGGGAAGCGAGTTTATCGCCGCAGCGGCGTAAAGGATTTAGTGTGTGCTGAGAAAACGCATCGGGGTTCCTGTTTTTAAGGAAACCTTCAACAACATCAGCCACATCCTCATAAACTTCATCCGCTAAACTTTTAACTTGCCCAGTTAAACCATCCTGAATGACACTGTTACCATAAGGTGTGATATGAATCGCAGTAAAGCCAAATTGTATCTGGCTATCCATATAAGACAAATCGATCGCAGCATCACGCAAAAGTATAGAGCGATACTTTTCTTCAAAAGAATTAATCCAGCTATTAAAATCAGCTTTCATAAATTCCTTTTTGTAATCGTAAAACTCGCCCTTAAGTACATTCAGTTTACCAATTAAATCATTAACCTTGTCGGCTGGAATTGCATAGCCTCCCATAAATTTAATACCCGCTTCAAGACATAAAGCGTGAGCTGAATTCTTCTTGCGGGTAAATGGATTGATGAGTTGTGGGTCAATGATTTTCTTGCTACCTAATGAAACAAGTACATCAGGTGGCAAATCAGCACTGTTACCAAGATCTTCTCTTTTCAGCTTACGACGACCACTAATACTGGTGATATCAGAAAGAGAAACGAGAATAAGTTGTTCCAGAACCTGAGTGGCATTGGATTTGATAGTCATGACATACCTCATTAATTTAAAATTGATTTAAAAAGAATTAAAAAACCCCAAGCGGGGTTTTATTTAAGTGCTTCAGAACCGAATACAGCTTCAACGATGAGATGCAAAGATTTTTTATCATCTGCTGATGCACGATTACCAATCTGATAATCGAAAGCTGTTAATAATGCACGTGGCATCTTTGCAGCTTTCATCATTGAGTAGCGGTCAAGCCAGGCCACCAGCGAACGAGTTGAACACGTTACTGATAAACGAGTGTCGGGAAGAACACCGTCCGGGAGTTTTGCACTGTTAGTATTGACACTAGTGTCAATTTCACCGGTGATATTCTTGCCTACAAAAAGACCGCGAATCATATTCGCAACGTCAACAAATTTCTCCGCGACTTTGGTGTCGGGGATATATTTGGTAATCAATTTAGTCTCGGTTTCTTTTGGCATATAGTCAGCAGTGATAAACATATAGCGGTCAAGGTTGGCCACATTTAATGTTTTCACACCGCCATAAACGCCAGTAAAATCGCCCTGACCAATTGAGTTAGCCGTTGCAACAAATCTGAAGTTCGGGTGCTGTTTAATTACCTCGTTGGTTTCAGGAATAACTAAATTCCCTCCTTCGAGGATGGCGTTAAAGGCATTGGCACAGGATGGGTCTAATTGATCGTACTCATCGAGTAGGAAAATCAGTCCATACTTGTACGCCAGCGTCAGTGGGCCATGAACAAAAACAGTCTTGGTATCACCGGTCAGTTCATTACACTGAAGCCGGAGACCGCCAATGAGATTGTTAATATCCAGGTCTTGTGAAGCTGTAGTTTTCATGACAGGCCAGTTAAGTCTTGCTGCTACTTGTTCGACAACACTGGTTTTGCCACAACCTGTTGGGCCAGAGATCCACAGAGACTGATTTTGTGGATAGTTAATCCACATCAGTACAGATGAACGCAAATACGCTTCAAAAACATAGTCGTCATTCTGTTTAGGCACGAATGCACTAAATGGATTGGCTGAGTCAAATCCCTGGAACGGTTTAACTTTATCCATCTGATGATCTGGAACAACAATACCAAATACAGAAGGGTGGACAGGTGTAGAGCGCGCCATGATTTCAACAGACAGGTTTGCGAAATTAGTAGTCATGATATACCTCATTAAATTAGATAGATTTAAAAATTAAAAATTAATTAAGAAGAATGATGTTATGCAGCAATATCAGCACGTACTAAATCGACATGCTTATAATTGCGGCTAACACTGCCACTGTTATCAACACTGGTAACCTTTGGTGCATACGTTACATAAGAAACGATGCCTCTGGCTCTCAATGCAGAGACCAGAACAGGCATAAAATAGGTTTTGGCATAAACAAGTACACCATCAGCCTTATATTTATTACAGAGTGATGTAGCGATTTCAGCAAATTCTTTAGCTTTATCGGTCATAACATCTTCTGAAGGACAGGTATTAAAGGTCAACAGTTCACGTAATGCGTGTGATACTTGCTGATCGACATCAATAACGCCCATTTCCCGTTGTTCTGGGGATGCAAGATATGCAGTCATATTTACAAGAAACATGATCAGACTCCTCATTTAAAAAGATTAGTGAATTAGATGAATTAGGCCTTGCATGAAGGCTGAAGTTAGGTACTAGTTTCAGTTTGGGAGTGACTGAGGCACTTGTTGTTGTCTACGTGACAACAAAACACCTTTTTCGACGGACAAAAAAGCCTGCCGCTTATGAGAGCCGCAGGCTATCGAATTTGTTTAGGCGAAAGAAATCCTTGTGAATACCAGGAGGTATTCAGGAGTGGCTTGAGCGCCGAATTTAGAAGGTGTTTAAAGGCAGTTGCCTGAAGTTAAGCGGACTAAGCCGCTATTTAAAGATAATAAAGGATGTGTAATTGGTCAAGCAAAAAAAAAGCCCAGTTTTAAACTGGGCTCAATAATTAAAAAACAACGTATTGTTGGGCTGAGTCTGTCTCTTCTGCACCAGGAGATACCAGTACGGAAGTGTCATCCAAAGGAATGTAGACAGTATCAGTCAGAGTTGATTTATATTCATAGGTACTTAACGAATTTCGTACCGATGACTGACCGTAACATTCTGGATGATGTTTGGGGTCAATAGATAATTTATCGCAGATTCGTTTGTAGCTCGGTTTTTCCGGTACGCGAGACTGAAGAAAACGAAAGCCAAAGCCATCGATTCTAACCAGCTCGTTATAGGAAAAGCCAATAGAAGCACCTAGACCCTGGATCAATAAATTGACCGCGTTCTGGTATTCTTCGAACTGCTTTTTCTTTAAAGCCAACTCTTTCTCCATCTGCTGCAATGTTCCAACTTGTCTGGCTATGTCTACCACACGAGCTTCGAGGTCGTCTGGAAGCTTAAAGCCTTGTGTCTGAGACATGATTTCAGGGTCAGAGATAAGCAAAATATCTTTTTCCTTATCAAACGGTAGAGCTGTTTTTGTCTGAACCTTATTCCAGAAGTATTCGCAGGCAACCTGGACTCGATAAAACGCTTTCTTCGAAGGCATAATTTTAAAGACCTTGGTCTGGTCAGTGGCCGACCAAAACACAAGATACGCCTGGGGTGCGCCTGTTGTCAGCAGCTGGTGCTGAACTTGCCAGTAGTAATAACGGAATTCTGGCGATTTGGTTTCAAGCTGAAGAATAGAAAGATGTTTGCTCTCGCAAAGATTCTTTATCTCAAGGATTGAACCATCGTCGAACTGCCCATCCAGCGAAGCAATCATGTAAGGATACTTTTTGTTCCTTACACAGAAAGGCAGGGCGATTTGTCCAATCTCTTTTTCGCAGTAACTTCTGGCAAGTGCTTCAAGCTTTTTACCAGCATCAACCTGTTTAATGACAGAAAGGTCTTCTGCCTTAATCAGGCCAGCGTATTGCAAATAGAGTTCGTAGGGCGTTTTAGTTGCACCAGCCTCCTCTAACAGAATAGGGGAGCATGTTGCTGTCACACCAGTTTTACGCCATTCGAGCCATTCCTTTGAGCCCTGCACAACATCAACGACTTCATAAATGTCAGACATAATGATCACCTTAAGATAAATTTAGAAAGTTAAACCGGCAGTTTCCTGCCGGATAAGTTAAGCGGCCAGAAGATCTTCAATAAGACCTTCTACCATTTCTTTTAGAGGGGGAAATGTCACATTGTTGAGAGCGGCATTGAGCCTCACAAAATCAGATGTATTAACAGCCTCAAGATATAACTTGTGTATTTCCATTGATTCGGCTTGGACTTCACCGACCCATTTGGCCGCGTCGGTTTTAAACTCACCCTTACCCATTTTTTCGATGAAGTTAAGTACTTGAGTAAAATCGAAGCTACCTACTGCGTTAGTTAAATGATTTTTGAGAAGTGACCGACGGGATTTTTCTAAAGATAAGCGAGCGAATGCCAGCTCACTTTCATTCAGATCGAAACTGCTTTTTGCATCGTTTAAAATAGTTTCGTATCCAAGCGTCTTTTCTGCCCGGCTTACTAACTTTTTAATTCTGCGTTCAGCCCATTTTCTGACCCCGGGATGCTCAGACATTTCTTCATTGGACTGCCCATTGGTTTCTCCGGGTGGAGGGAGAATATCATCAGCCGAACCATTTACGTCAGCTGGAGGTGTATTTCCCTCAGCCGTATCGTAAACATCGGTTGGTGTATTGCTCTTGATGTCCTGCTGCTCGGTTGAATCAGGTTCTTCAGGGAGCTTATTAAACTCACCTTCAATAACTTTATCATCAGACTTTGCAGTTCGGATTGTAGTATCCGTATTACCAGCCGTCCTGGCTTCTTGTCTAACCTCCATTTCAGCTTCAGCAGCTGCGACGGGTATTGTTGCTGTACGGAAACCTTCACCACCAGCAGTGTTCAGATATTCAATCATTGAACTCAGGCGAGTACGGTTACCAGGAATTAAGTGTATGGTCTGCTTAATAGCTGACTTGAGCACCATCTTCCAAGGGAACTGAGTCCACGGTGAATACTGCCGTTTCTCCACTTTTGCCCAAGATTCGGATTTCGCCCGAGATTGAGCTAAATCCTGAAGGTCAATGAAAAATACCAGATGACGTCCATCCTTCATTAAATAGTCGACATAAGCCCCCCTGAACATGCCTCGATCTCCTAAAGCACCCTGATCGGTGTTTGTGAGAACGAGTCCCCCTTTATAAGCAAAGGGGTCAAATTCGTGGTCTGGGCTGGAACGACGACCATTGGTTTTAAATGAGTCCTTTTCAAAAACTAATTCAGCCACAATGTCTTCGCATAAACCTTCATCGGTGGCCATCCTGCTGAGCCCAATATAGGACACGTCAAGAATGACACGACCATCGCGTGGAACCAGGTAAGCCTGCTTCTGCGCCGGGTCAAGAGTAAGGCCGCTACTTGCAAGCTGAAGGAATGCTGTTTCGAAGGACTTTGGATTATTAACTGCTATGTCAGCCAAGTAGTTATTATTGTTGACAATATGTTTTGCAAAAACGCATTCACGTTCGAATGAGATGTGAGGTGAACTGGAACCTGCGGATGCAAACATCTTTTCGAGCGACAACATATGTCGAGCAATGCTGTCTATCTTAACGACAATATCGGTGTTCCCTTTATTGTTGTTTGAGAATGAACCAGAACTACGTGATTTATTTGAGTACATATATACCTCATTAAATTAAATAAATTATAAGATTAAAAAAGAAGAAGGTTGCTGAGGAATCAGCAACCAGTCATATCAACCGCGAACTGATGAATATGCGTTAGTTAAAGTTACTTGCCCGGAGGAGCTTAATTTTTCATTAAGTTTCATACGAGCTACAATAACGGCTGCTGTCGAATTATCGGCTGGCAGATTTGTCCAGGCTTGCATGTTGACAGGGTGCTTAGAGGTTGCGGCTTGCGGACGTGATGTCTGCACGGCTCTATTCTTAGCATCCAGCTTCGGCGAAGCTTCTGGTATCTTCTCTACTGAATTTTTATTGTTGTCTGGTGATACAGACTCTTTTCCAGGGTGCAGCTGCTTTTGCTCGGCATATACTGTTCTCCATTTTTCAGAAGCAGTTCTTACCTCTTCATCAGACATTTTCTGCCACTTCATATCGTCCTTAAGTTTTTGCGCTACTTGAGGGGATAGCGAAGTGACGGTTGATGTAGATGGTGGCTTTACAGTTTCATTTGCACGGGTATCTATTGATTGACCAGTCTGAATGATTCGAGCCATGAAAACATGAAACTCAGTCCTCATTTGGTCAATACCATGTTTTGTATAACGGAATGATCGAGCTAATGCTTCGATATACAGTTCGGTATTCATTTGAATATTATCGCGTAGAAAATCCGCGACTTTACCAAATGCTTTTATCGAATAGAACTCGGTCTGAGACTTGCCGCTAATGGACATGTCACAGCGCAAACGGAAATAAATATATGAATCTGCATTGTTAGATGCAGGCACATATTTAGGTTCTATCGCAACAATACCCTTTGCTCTGGATTGCATAGTTTATACCTCATAAATTTTTAAATTAAAAAAGTTAAAATGATTTAGTGCTATAGGCACAAAAATTAGAAAGATTTGTGAAGCATCCAGTTAGAGTGCTGGACTCACTGTATCCTCAACAAGAGGAAAAACACCTTTTTCGACGGCGCAGAAAACACGATGCATGATGCACCGTGTGTCGAATTCTATGGGCGTAGGGAAGCCGTGCGAATGAACTTATTCATTCAGGGATGGCGCGTTGCCGAAATAAAGAGTGTTAAAAGAAGTTAAGCGGGATGCCCGCGATATAAGATTATGATACGACGTTTGGTTGGTCAATCCAGAAAAGAAAAAAACCCAGCTTTCGCTGGGTTTTTATAGGGAGGTTTAGCATAACAAGCGTTCCAGACGCTTCCATGTTTGGATTGCCATGTCGGTTGAAGCATCTGATATCTCTTTATAGAGATCAGTATTTCGCCGTTCATAGTAACCTGGAAAGGTGAGCCTATGCAGGCAATCATCTAACTTTGAAAGATCTCCAAAGTCGTGAGCGCCTACATTGATTTTTGCTCTGATTGCCAGTATATCTCCCTCTATTTTCATGAGCTCAATGAGCTCATGCATTTCGAAGAAAATATTAGACTGATAACGACCAGCATGTTCTTCGCATTCGATGCTATCGCATACGTCACATACTTCAGCGTTACAGGAATGATAACCGCAGTGATTACACGTATAAGAGAATCTCTGGTTTATTGCCCCTGCAACACAGTCTTCATAAATCCGATGTCGGCAGTCTTTCCCACAATTTTCACACTCTGCAATCATTGTGTAATCATCCAGTTCCATACCACCCGGCTCAATGCTACTACCATAGACAATTGTCATAATATACCTCATATATTTAAAAGATTAAAAAGTTAAGGCTTATAGCCTGAATTAAGAATATTTTAGCTTTCGGCGAGTACTTGCATAACCCAAATGCCGCGACGTTTTTCGTTAAGGAGAGTACGATACCCTGTAACCTTACCGCTTTCGTCAAACACTTGTGCTTTGTCGGTTCTTACTTCAGACTCTTTCCAGACTGAAACAATATCACCAACTTGTGCTCCACAAGTCTCAACAGCATTTTTGAGCCCAACAGCCCAAATTTCATGGTCTTTCCCACCACTACGTATTGTGACTAAATACGATTTATCGTTATTAGGATCGTGTTTCCAGTTTTCGAGACCGTGGTAAACAAGCTTTCCTTCAAAACGATGGTTTGCATATTTGGCTTTGTCATTATTTGACCCAGCCCGAGAAACACCTTCAACCATGTTTCCATTAGTTGCTTCATTAGATTTTTTCCCAGACTTGGTAAAGAATGAATTATAAATAACGAGTAAAGCAACAACTACACATACAGTCGCGGTAACAAAACCGAGACCAGTGAACAGTAAACCGCGTTCCGTTATAAAAATTGCCAGCCAGATTGGGCCAAGGAATCTGATATATTCGGCACGGTAATACACAGCACCAAAAAATACGATACCTGCCATTAATGAGATTGGGTCAGACATAGATCACCTATAAATTTAGAATGCGAAAATTTAGCTACCTAAAAGGTAAACTAAACGGATGTACACAAAACTGCACATCTGTTGATTCGCTGGAGTTAAAAGGATTAACAATTTTTTTTGTTTGGGATTGAGAACCAAAATACCCGTTTGGGTAAGCAAAGAGACATGTCAGGTTTAACCTAAACACATCAGAGATGCTCGGGCCTGTAGAAGGCGTAGTTAACCCGGGAGGAGGTCATCCGGTGGGCGCTGGTTGAGCGCGAAATTAACTAGGAAGTTGTGCTGATGTCCGTCAGCTCGGTTCTTATTCATTTAAGCATATTGGTTTAATTTTTCAAGTCGGTTTTTCATGGTCATATTGCAGCCATTTTTCAATGACAACTATCCTGAGTTTTGGCCTAATCAATTGGCATACAAATTAACTCCGAGGTTCTGTTATGGCTAAAGCACCGGTACAAACCGTAAAACAAGCTAAAAAGAGTGGGGCTCAGGATAACCGAACCCCTAACTCTCGTGTCGAATATTCCAATCCTGAAGCTGTCGTGAAATTTACTCTTCACACCCAGGAAGGTATTCGGGTACAGTCCCGTAATTTTAACATTATCTCCCAGGCTCTCTTCAATCTGACCAATAACAGCCGAGCCCTTGAACGGCTTGGCACTAAATACAGTGGTGCGATTGAACGTACACTGAAGGCGGTTAACGAAGTAATCGACATGCCTGAGAAAGAACTGGAAAATAACATTGCTATTCTGAACCGTGCGGTAAAAGAAGAAGAAGAACGCAGCAGCCTCAATGAAGTCGGGTATACCCATCCAAAAGAACATGAGGTTCGCATCAGAACGCCGCAAGCGCTGCGGGTTATCCGCATTATTCAGAACTTTGATAAATTGCACCAGATCATCGATACCCTCTGGTTAAATAACTGTTTTAATCAGGATGAGGTCGAGGAGTTTAAGTCTCGTCTTCATAATCTCATTCGTGATCTGGCAGCATCACTCAAACGTCACGCGCAGGCATCTGCTGATGAGCTTAATCAGGCCAATGGCCGGGCCGCTGAAAAAGAATTGGCTGGAAGCACTGAGACAGAACCTACCCAGGTAGACCAGGAAACAAAGGTGTTGCAGGATGCCAGTAATGAAGCGAATGATGATCAGAATGAGGCCATTAAACGGCAGGCTTAATTCAACGAAAAACAGAAATTAAAAACCCTGCATTGCAGGGTTTTTTTATTACATTGTGCGGCAACAATCTACCCACTGGAAAATCATGTAGGTGCTGTCCTGGCCTTTACCGGTTGGATAACGGAAAGGCCCACCTTGCCATTGGTATGGGGACTCACCGACCTCATGACTGTTTTTTGTCTCCGGGGTAGGGTAGAACATATTCAATTTGTACTGTTGCTTTGGCAACGTTGGGTAAATCTTGGAGCGACAAACAGTATCGTTTCCCATCGAACGGTAGGCCAGTCCACGACGATGTTCTGCGGCCAGCATACGGATCCCGACCAGGCTGGTTGTTCTGGGGGCATCCATACTCCGTACCGATCCAGTTAAAGGATACTGCCCACCCCAGGAACCGGCACACCACCAAAGTGAGTCTATTGGCTGTTTACCTGCAAATTGTGCCGCTGCTTCACCGGCGCAAGCCTGCATTGCTATCACGTTAGCCACAGCTGCTGATTCCGGGTTCTGGAAGAATGCCAGCATCGTATTATTCCAGGTCGGGTCAATCTCCGTGAAATTAATGATATCAAAATCGCTGTATGGGTCGGCATTACATTGACCGGGTAGATACATATCCAACATTCTTAATAACGGCATAGCATACATATGTGCGTTGTAGAAACTTATTGAGAAACGCTCCCGCTGTTCCTCGGCTGCTCCATCGGTCTGCGGGCCAAACTGCAAATCATTACCAAGGTCGAGTGTTACCCCTCCTAGGGATGACATGCACCCGGGTGTTCTCGTTAACTCGATGAGCTTTCTCGGTTCCCACATCGCGGTCAATACACCCGGGTGATAGACGTTCAATCCATCCTTACAGGCACATACTGTCCCTGATGCTGCATTGTCAGGTGCAGTACCTGTCATCGACAGATTAATACCGGCAAGCTTTATCGGGAAAATACAGTTCCAGCAAACATCCGTAATGAGTTTCGCTGATAAGACTTGGTTATCATGACAGACCTTGTTCTGTACGGGTGATGAAACGTCAGCCGCAAAAACCGGCATAGTAAAAGCCAGACATGCGAGCACCAGGGTCTTGGGTGATTTCAGAACTGAGAGAATTTTTTTCATTTCAGCTCCTCAAAATCTTTGCGTGAATATTCATCATTAATGAATCGCTTACTGTCGGCTGTCACAACGCTGGGCACGTTTATCAAACCATAATGTTCGGCCATGCCTGGCTGAATCATGTATAGCCTTGCGAAGTCACCGTATTCTTTCTTGGTGTCACGGAAGGTCTGCCAGCCATCACCATACACGTTTGTCGTGACCAGTATTGGCGTGAGGGAGGCTGGTGTTGACCTGCTCCCCGTTGATTAGTACACCCCGATGTTAGTAATGTCTTCATAAGCCACATGAGGACATCCCCATGAAGAAGCGTTTTTCCGACGAACAGATCATCAGTATTCTCCGCGAAGCCGAAGCCGAAGCCGAAGCTGGGGTACCCGCCCGTGAACTCTGCCGCAAGCATGCCATTTCCGATGCCACGTTTTACACCTGGCGTAAGAAGTATGGCGGTATGGAGGTGCCTGAAGTTAAGCGCCTGAAGTCGCTTGAGGAAGAGAACGCCAGACTCAAGAAGCTGCTTGCCGAAGCCATGCTGGATAAAGAGGCGCTTCAGGTGGCTCTTGGGCGAAAGTACTGACGACAGAC
>NZ_JAOWGZ010000081.1:0-5902 GCF_030332875.1 Citrobacter sp. Cpo045 | reverse complement strand
CTTTAATCTGCTCAACAAGATAGTGATAATGCTGTTGTAATTTCAGCAGTAACTGGCTGAGATAAAGAGGCAAACTACTGTCCTCAAGAAGGGTACTCAGTCGACTAATAACGGCAGCACCTCGCGGAACGCTGATACCAAATTCCAGCAGAAAAGCATGCATCTGATTAGTTGTTTTCACCTTATCCTGAACCAGGGATTCACGGACACGATGCAGAGCTCGCATTGCCTGCTGAGATTCGGTTCTGGGCTGCACGAAACGCATAGATGGACGTGATGCTGCTTCACAGATAGCTTCAGCATCAACGAAGTCATTTTTGTTGCTTTTAACGAATGGGCGGACAAATTGCGGTGATATCAGCTTTGGAAAATGCCCTAACTCTTCCAGCTTGCGTGCCATAAAGTGAGAACCGCCACAGGCTTCCATCGCGATGGTTGTTGCCGGGCATGTCGCCAGAAATTCGATTAGCTTTGGTCGGGTGAATTTTTTACGGTAAACGGCCTTCCCACGATGATCCTGACAATGAATATGGAAAGAGTTCTTACCCAGATCGATACCAATAAGCGCAATGTTTTCCATGATGGTTCTCCGAATGAAAGCCTGTCCTCAGCATAGTACTGGGAAGGAGGGAGTGACCATCTCATTAAATATCCTACGTTAAGTCTGTTTTTTAAGCTGGCCTGACAGGCAGTTTTGAGCGAGGTCCGGACGGGCCAGTAAGGTTACTGGGAAGAAATTGCCATCTGTCCGGGAAGCATCGTAGGTGGTAGTTTTTGTTGAGTCCCATATGTGAACAACATTAAACGGGACCATTCATTATGGTACGTAATGGGAGAAACACGGCAGAATGCTGTTCATAAGAATGAACTGAACAATTGTGACTTTTTTGAAAAGACCCCAAAGAGGGGCCTTTATCATGGTCACATTGGAGATCTTAATATATTCATGATTCCATTTGGACAGTGTCAGTGATAGCCCGGGTTTCCGCCAGATTTTCTGCCAGCGTTCCGCGGCTATGGAACAATGCGCTGGTACCCAGCACGAACATTCCCGCACCCTCCGCAACACATGGCGGGATGGTGTGGTGGCCAATATTCCCGTCGACTTCAATCACCGCATCACTGCCGTGCTCTTTAAGCCAGGTATGCGCAAAGCGAACTTTTTCGTGCATCGCGTCGATGAATTTCTGCCCCGCAAAGCCAGGATTCACAGTCATGATGAGAAGCACATCAATCAGATCCACCACGTACCCCAGAGACTCCACATGCGTGGACGGGTTCAGTGCGACGCCGGCTTTCACCCCGTGACTGCGAATGGTGCTCAGCACACCGTGCAGATGGGTGACCGCTTCGGCATGCACCGTGATAATGTCCGCGCCGGCTTTAACCAGCGGCTCAATGTAGCGCTCCGGTTTATCCACCATCAGATGCACATCGATAGGACGGGTCGTCAGTGGCTTAATAGAACGGATAAAATCAATGCTCAGCGCAAAATTATCGACAAACTGGCCATCCATGATATCGATATGATAGAAATCGATACCCCCTTTCTCCAGTTCCGAGATTTGCCCACCAAGCTGCAGGAAATCGGCACACATCAGGGATGCCCCTAAAAGTCTCATTTAACCACCTCAAAATTTACAGAAGGATCACACACAAAACGCGCCGCGTTAATTTGCTGCATCCGGCGGAAATACCAGATGAACATACCCAGATAGGCTACGACCGCGATAACTGACATCACCACCATCTGCATATCGAGAGATACGCTGGCTTTGGCGATTAACATGGAAAGCATTTTTTCAAGTGGATCAGAGTCCACGGAGGAGAACAGCTGGTCATGCGAGAGCCCTTTCGGGAAGCTGTTCATGGCAATAGACGTCCGGGTCACAAACTCAGCAATCAGCGTGGCGGCCCATAAAAACAGCGGGATCAGCACCGTACCAATCAGGGTCATCCGGATCACCTTACCCTGAGTAATAATCAGCAGCGCCGGGGCCAGTACGGTCAGTAAGATCCCCCCCAGTGGCAGCACCTTATTACCGGGCAGAATGATGGCTGCCACCAGTAACACTGGCGCCAGAATATTCGCCACGGCCCACAGCTCTGCGCGGGACGCCAGAATCGGCCAGTCAATTGCCACATAAATCTGGCGACCTTTGAAGCGTTTTTCCATCATGGTGGCAATGCCGTCTGACAGCGGTTTAATCGCCGGACCAAACCAGTTACCAACCGCACTGAACAGCTCCAGGGAGACCCCGGCCGTAAAGGCCAGCGCAAACAATTCGCTCATTGGCAGTTTGCCAAGAATACCGACAAAGAATCCGAGGTAGACGCCGATGGCGAATTTAGAACCCCAGAAGCCAATTTTTTCGTTCAGCTTTTCAGCATCAAAATCGTACTTATCGATAAATGGAATAAAACGTGAAATAAGTTCATTCACCATCAGGACCGGTGGACAAATCAGTAAAGAAGGGTGTGCAGTAGTGGTAATGCTGCTCTGGTCATATTTCAGCAATTTTTTAATCTGCGGTTGCATCACATCTGAATTAACCAGCATCAGAATATAAATCACACCCACCACAAATGTGGTCAGCACCAGATTATTTTCTGAATAGTACAGCGTCAATAATCCTATTACTGAGATATTCCAGATGTTGAACAAATCGACGTTCAGCGTTTTCACCCGCTTCAGCGAAAGCAGCAGGACATTAATAATGATGCAGACTGTCGCGAAATAAAGCGTGTACATGGAACCCCAGGTGATCACGGCCAGCGGGGCCCACCCTAAGTCCGTAATAGAGAGAGAAACCCCTGTCGATTCAACGAATTTATTCAGTGCCGGTGCGAACGCCCCGGTCAGTAATGAAATCACCGCCCCCATCCCGGTCAGGGCGACCGCCATCAGTATCCCTCCTTCGAGGGCTTTAGATATTTTTACGCGAAATAATAATGAAAGCAGCGTAATGATGAAAAACATCATTGCCGGTGCACCCAACGATATAAACGATGAGAAATAAGAATTCAGTTGCGAAAGCATGTAGGCCACCCTTCCTGAATAACAGGAATAGTTAATACAGAGTTAATATTATTGGTCGTTTAATCAGACGGTAATACTTTCAATAACGGCTTTAACTTCATCCATCGCCGGGATCGCATCGTGACCACCTGCCCGAGAAACTTTAATACCGGCGACAACCTGGGCAAATCGGATCGCATCTTCGATATTACTTTCATCGTCAATCAGATAATTGGCGAGTGCGCCGGCAAAACAGTCACCTGCTCCAACAGTATCGACCGCATTAACCCGCAGCGCTGGAATAAAGACGGATTTCTCATTCTGATAAAGCAGGCAACCATCGCCACCCATTTTAATAATGACGTTTTTCACACCCATTTTGTGAATGATTTTTGCCGCTTCCAGTGCGCTTCTTTCATCATTCACGGTAACACCGGTAATATGGCGGGTTTCACTGCTGTTCGGAACAATCAAATCAGCATAAGGGAAGCATTCCGGGTTAATGCCCTGCACCGGCGCCGGGTCCAGGATCACAAACATACCTTTTGCACGCCCCATGCGCATGGCAGCAAGGACCGATTCCTGGCTGGTTTCCATCTGGATCAGCAAAATCTTTCCGCTGATCTCTTCCAGCGCTTTGCTGACATCTTCCGGACCGAAAGCAAAGTTAGCCCCGAGGTTAACCAGCAGCGTGTTATCGCCGGTCGGCTCAACCAGACCCACACAGGAACCCGTCTTTGCCCCTTCTTTTACGATCATGTACGAATCGTCAATCCGGCGTTTTTTGAGATTCTGACGCAGCTGGCGTCCGGCATCATCATCACCAATACAGCCAATAAAACAGACGTTTTTGCCATAACGGGCAGCGCTGACCGCCTGGTTATTCCCTTTCCCGCCTGCAGTCATCTGAATGGATTTACAGAATGTATTATCCCCACTCTTTGGAAACTCATGGCAGTTCACAATCACATCCATATTGATACTGCCCATGACGACGATATCGTACATAATGACTCCTTATTTCTACTCTCGTTTTAAGGTTGATTCTCTGATAACTAATTCTGGTGTAATGCTCAAATGTTTAATTTCAGTCCTGCCATTGATGAGCTCAATCATGGATTCAATTGAGAGCTGACCAATTTTATTCAGATGCTGATTAACCGAACTGAGTCGTGGCACAAACATCTCATCCATCGACGAGTTATCGTATCCAACCACCAGTAAATCATCGGGTACTTTTATTCCTGAATCCGTACAGGCACGGATGGCACCAAATGCCATGGCATCGTTCGAACAGAACACGCCATCAAATTTTTCACCTTTCCTAATAAATTCCATAAAGGCATGATGACCACCGGGTGCTGTTAAATCACTGTGGATCACCGTGATATTTGTACGACCCGTTTTTGATAAAATGACTTCCGCAAATCCAGCCATACGCTCATTGGCAATGGCGTCGTCAGGAGCCCCCGAAAGCATGACAGGATGCTGACATCCCTTTTCAAACAGGTGTTCAGTTGCAATTCTGCCCCCCGTTCGATGGTCTACCGTCACTGACGAATAATGAGGATCAGAGCCTGAACGGTCTATTGTGATGGTTTTAATGCCATTCTTTTCGAGGTTCTCCAGATCCTTCCCCGTGACCGATAGTGAGTTAATGATGGCGCCACAAACAAAATTACTGCGCATCGAGTTAAGGTAATATTCAACCTTGGTCCGGTCATCACTGCTGTTAAAGAATAGGGTGTTATATCCGTTTTTGTTGGCTTCCTTTTCTATTTCAGATAATAAATCTGAAAAGAACTGGTTGTTTAATGTCGGCAGCATAACGGCAATAAGGTTCGTCCGGCCATGGGACAGATTTTTAGCAATGGAATTCGGTACGTAGCCCATATCATCGATAATCTTCAGAATGTACTTCCGCATATCTTCGCTGATATCAATTTTGTTGTTTATTGCTCTAGATACAGTTGCTACGGATACTCCGGCTTTTTTTGCTATATCTTTAATGGTTGTCATACTTTCTCCGTAACCGGTTACGAAACAATACTACCGGTGTTGTTTTGATGTCAATTGTCTGTTCTGAGGGAAAATGGGCCGTGCCCCACCCAACCCCCTGAAATTCTGGTACAAAACATGATAATCAAAGATTATTGGTATTTCATTTTTTTGATAAGCATCACAAAAAGATCATCAAAGGTGAGAGGCTGGTCCTACCATTCTTCGTTTATGAGGCAATGGCCACTGATTACCCCAAACCGAGGCCTGCAGCATAGTGACTATCAACCTTTACGACATTTTAAGTAGACTGCCAGGAATGGTAGATTGCTATGTCCGCTTGGCACATAGCAGACCGTCCAGTTGAGAGGTTTTGAGCTGTATTTACACTCAAGATTATTGCTGCCCAGCCTTTACCCGGAGTATGGTTTGCCGAGTAGTATTAAATTCCCGCGCAATGGCGCTGATACTTATACCGGAGTTAATCTGTGCAATCACCATAAGTTGCTGTTCTTTTGTCAGTACAGAAGGACGTCCAAATCGTTTTCCAGCCGCTTTTGCTCGCGCGATACCAGAGTGCGTACGTTCAAGCAGCAAATCTCTTTCAAATTCTGCCACCGCTGAGATCACCTGCATGGTCATTTTTCCTGCAGGGCTGGTCAGATCCACCCCGCCCAAGGCCAGGCAATGAACGCGGATATCTGAAGTAGCCAGTTGTTCCACCGTTTTTCTGATATCCATCGCATTGCGCCCCAGCCGGTCGAGTTTAGTAACAATCAACACATCGCCATTTTCCATGCGGTCAAGGGAAGGTGCGAATAAGCAGGTCATGTCTTCCCAAGCTGACTCGTTGATTAAAATTTCGCGGATCTGGGCCGATTTTTT
>NZ_JAOWGZ010000080.1:0-4567 GCF_030332875.1 Citrobacter sp. Cpo045 | reverse complement strand
CTGAATCGCAGTCCTTCGACGATCTCACGTGAAGTTCAGCGTAATCGGGGCAGACGCTATTACAAAGCTGTTGATGCTAATAACCGAGCCAACAGAATGGCGAAAAGGCCAAAACCGTGCTTACTGGATCAAAATTTACCATTGCGAAAGCTTGTTCTGGAAAAGCTGGAGATGAAATGGTCTCCAGAGCAAATATCAGGATGGTTAAGGCGAACAAAACCACGTCAAAAAACGCTGCGAATATCACCTGAGACAATTTATAAAACGCTGTACTTTCGTAGCCGTGAAGCGCTACACCACCTGAATATACAGCATCTGCGACGGTCGCATAGCCTTCGCCATGGCAGGCGTCATACCCGCAAAGGCGAAAGAGGTACGATTAACATAGTGAACGGAACACCAATTCACGAACGTTCCCGAAATATCGATAACAGACGCTCTCTGGGGCATTGGGAGGGCGATTTAGTCTCAGGTACAAAAAACTCTCATATAGCCACACTTGTAGACCGAAAATCACGTTATACGATCATCCTTAGACTCAGGGGCAAAGATTCTGTCTCAGTAAATCAGGCTCTTACCGACAAATTCCTGAGTTTACCGTCAGAACTCAGAAAATCACTGACATGGGACAGAGGAATGGAACTGGCCAGACATCTGGAATTTACTGTCAGCACCGGCGTTAAAGTTTACCTCTGCGATCCTCAGAGTCCTTGGCAGCGGGGAACAAATGAGAACACAAATGGGCTAATTCGGCAGTACTTTCCTAAAAAGACATGTCTTGCCCAATATACTCAACATGAACTAGATCTGGTTGCTGCTCAGCTAAACAACAGACCGAGAAAGACACTGAAGTTCAAAACACCGAAAGAGATAATTGAAAGGGGTGTTGCATTGACAGATTGAATCTACAGCGGCTTTTTTTAATATGTCCCGTTCGTCGGTAACCCGTTTCAGCTCTTTCTGGAGACGGCGGATCTCGGCCTGAACATCTGACTGTTCTTTATTAGTGGAAGAATCCGGACCGTACTTCTTTATCCAGGCGTAAAGGCTGTGGGTGGTGATATCGAGACGTGTTGCAACGCTGGCAACAGAATAACCGCGATCAACAACCTGTTTGACTGCTTCAATTTTAAACTCTTCGGGATAACGCTTACTGCTCATGGGCACCTCTCTTTAAGCCATCTTAAATGACTCTGAGGTGTCTGTTAAACCCGTGGCGATTCAATAAAACAAAAAACCATCACTGTTAAGTGATGGTTAATGATTTCAATATGGAATTATTTAGTAATCAAACAAAATAACCAGGATTATTAATCAGATCACTTTGTTGAGTACTATGTGCCATTTCAACAAATTCAGACACGCTTGTAATTTCATTGAGTGTGGTGATTGCGAATAATCGAAAAGAAAACTCTTTATTACCTTTTCTTGGGTAGATGTTCAGGAAAAAATTCAACTTTTGACCAACCGGACACATACTTGAAACCGCAGCATAAGATTGTGTCTGTCTGAGGTACTGAGTGAGGAATTGAGCAAGATCAACACCCTCATCAGACGTTAACGACCTGGATGTCTGAACCTTTAATAACCTTACAAGGTTATCTATGGCGGTCTGAATAGGAAGAAGTTCTATCTGAGGAACCTTCAAAAAATCAGCTATGATAATACCAAGTAACTGGCTCTGATCGTTCATGAAATTATGGATATAAAGAAAGTGTGAGTCACCGAATCTTTCAGCAGAATCATACTTAAAATTCCATTCATTCAATACTGCACTGTACTTCATTTTATTCATGGTTAGCTCCTCTTTATATAAAAAAAGATTAACGCAACATTCATCGGTGACGAAATTCTAAGACCCGTTAATTTCGCCCCCTATTGGGGTCATAAAAAATTGTCACGCTACGGCCTGTCTGGCAGAATCCCCTGAAACCGATTTGCGATAAGTAACCCTGATGAAAAACCTCATTAATGATGTTGCGACTGAAGCACGGGCATTACTGAACGGTATCCTCGCTGACTGTGATACCGATGACACAACGGGCACATGCCTATTTGCCAGTCTGCTATTAGCTCGTCTGGCACATAGCAAAGGGTTATCAGCTGTGATTAGAGGTGGCGATGGGAAATCTGACGGCGGGTTATTCACTATGTATGGCGGGTTCGGTCATTACTGGTGTGAGATCTCCAACAACGATGAATTCCATATTGTTGATATATCGGCAGATCAATTTGGCTTCGAAGGAGTTATCGTTAAGAACATCAAAGAGGTAGAAGGCTGGCCACGTTACATCCCTGGAAACCAGGATGTCGTAAATGCTGGAGTTGAGGAGCTCTTCAACCACGGATACTAAATGGTCGAGTCTAAGTGCGATTTATACACCTCAAAACGCCCCCATTCTCGATTCAAGAATTATTGATTTACAAGTAATATCAGAAATATTTAGTTCACTCTAAGGCAAGTGAATGAAGAAGAAATTACCGTCATGGTCACCAGCTGAAGATCTGAAGCTTATAAAAGGGCTTAAGGATGGTTACTCATTTGCAGCGCTTACGTCCATTCTTGGATACAATGAAAGGATAATCCAGTTAAGATGTATCGAGTTGGATTTATACCTTCTCATAAGAGAAAATCTCTCCGAGCCTAACGAAATTACCCTCAAGCCTAACTCTTCAATCAGAGTGCCACCGGCTGAACCAGCTTCAGGTATAACTCTTAAAACCCTGCTAGATAATGGATGGGTAGCACACTGCATAAATGGTGAAAATGTTCTGTACTCTCCAGAATGGTGGCGAACAAGAAACACAAGCCTGTTAGTACCCGAAGATGAGGATACTGATCAGCTACATAAGAAAACATCTTCACACCTCATTACCGGTAAACCGTGGACTCCTGACGATACTCGGGTCTTACTTAAGGCGATACAACATGGTATCAGTAAAACGGCACTTGCCGAGCTTACCTTAAGAAGCCATCAATCCACTCTTCAGCAACTTATAGAGCTTGGAATGATTACCGTGGGCGCTGAAGACGATTCATCTAGTACGGTTATATGGTTAAATAAAAAAATAAGTTCTGCGAAATTATCAAAAAAACGTTTTCTTGATGTCCTGCCACTAATCGAATTCGGCTGGCACATTGATGGATTCGACCTTACCGCCCCAGATTGGTGGAGCAAGCATATAGTGCTTAATGAAATTATCTATGAAACCGTACCAGATAAAACCATTTCAAATTACCCGGCCAGAACTGACATTGATTGTGATAGTGAAAAACCACAACAAATTAAGGAAAGATCAGTGCCTGAACGGAACCAAAGAGAACCACAAAAACCAGCCAAATGGGTATGTGGAAACTATAAGTTTTTAATTACACTTCTATCTGAGCATCGTTCAATAGAAGTGATTGCCAAGAAAATGAATAGGACAGATGGCGCGATTAGGTCACGTCTACAGCATATCGGTATAACGCGTTACGAGAAACCAACAAAACCTGGTGAAAAAGGAAGTGTCATTAAAGCTACATCAATTTCTACAGATATCTTCAGAAACCAGCCATTTTTTGTGAAGAGATTACTCATAGATGCCGGATGGTCTGAAAAAAACAATGAATTGCATTGCCCGGTCTGGTGGAGCAATTATCCACACAACGTTTAACGGGCTTAGTCACGAACTCTACCCTGGAGAACTATATGTTTGATTATTTTAACAGACCATTTGACACTTTCGACTGGGCGCTGATTATAGGATGCGGAATCCTTTTTGTCGGGCACTTTATCTGGAAAATCTTCTTCAGCGATGAAGGCCGTAGGAAAATTGATAATGAAGCGCCGCCTCCAATCATGACTCAGAAAGTAGATGATGAAACGGATGGTAAATAAGCACACAAAAATAAAACGCCCTTAAGTTATATATAGTACCTTGAACTATGTATATTGTGTATTAAGGCAGAGAAATCTGCCTTTCTATTTGACAATAAACTCTTTAGAATTATAGTGTATTGTATGTTTAACGTGTATAAAGGAATGAACCTTGTCATCGGTTAAAGTCAAAGCAACTATCGTAGAAGATAATACTGGCATTAAAAGTCAGCTCCCCATCTTGATCACCGAACAAGGTGAAGTTGGTTCAGTTACCGATTACTTGCTAAAGATGGAAGCTGATGGTGCTAGTAATGCTTGGTAATGACTCCAACTTAATGATAGTGTTTTATGTTCAGATAATGCCCGATGACCTTGTCATGCAGCTCCACCGATTTTGAGAACGACAGTGACTTCCGTCCCAGCCTTGCCAGATGTTGTCTCAGATTCAGGTTATGCCGCTCAATTCGCTGAGTGTAACGCTTGCTGATTACGTGCAGCTTTCCCTTCAGGCGGGATTCATACAGCGGCCAGCCATCCGTCATCCATACCACGACCTCAAAGGCCGACAGCAGGCTCAGAAGACGCTCCAGTGTGGCCAGAGTGCGTTCACCGAATACGTGCGCCACAACCGTCTTCCGGAGCCTGTCATACGCGTAAAACAGCCAGCGCTGGCGCGATTTAGCCCCGACGTATCCCCACTGTTC